>DAONEV010000179.1:0-8539 GCA_035403265.1 Thermoanaerobaculaceae bacterium
CGGCCAGTAGACGCAGTGGAAGCGCAGGATGTCCTTGCCGACGAGGTGCAGGTCGGCCGGCCAGTAGCGCTCGTACAGGCGGTCGTCCGGGGCACCGAAGCCGAGCGCCGAGACGTAGTTGGTGAGGGCGTCGAGCCACACGTAGACGACGTGCGAGGGGTCGGAGGGGAAGGGGATGCCCCACTTGAGGCTGGAGCGGGAGATCGAGAGGTCGCGCAGGCCCGACTCGACGAAGCGCACCACCTCGTTGTAGCGCGAGGCGGGGCGGATGAAGTCGGGGTTCTGGGCGTAGAAGTCGAGGAGGCGCTGCTGGTAGTCCGAGAGGCGGAAGAAGTACGAGTCCTCCTTGGTGAGCTCGACCGGGTGGCCCTGGTCTGGACACTTGCCGTCGACGAGCTGGGTCTCGGGGAAGTACGCCTCGCAGCCGGAGCAGTACCACCCCTCGTAGTCGCCCCGGAAGATGTCGCCCCTGGAGACCATGCGCGTGATCATGGCGTGGACTCCGGCGTGGTGCCTTGCGTCGGTGGTGCGGATGAAGTCGTCGTGGGTGATGTCGAGCTGCCGCCACAGCTCGTGGAAGCGGCCCACGACGCGGTCGGCGAGCTCCTTTGGGGTGATGTTCTGGGCGCGGGCGGAGCGGTCGATCTTCTGGCCGTGCTCGTCGGTGCCGGTGAGGAAGCGGACGTCGAGGCCCCGCATCCGCTTGTAGCGGGCGATCGTGTCGGCCACCACCGTGGTGTAGATGTGACCGATGTGGGGCAGGTCGTTGACGTAGTAGATCGGGGTCGTGATGTAGTACGTCTTGCCGCTCACGGGCGCCTCCGCTTCAGACTGGAGAGTATACCGCCCGCCCCGCAGCAGATCAGCGAATCAGCGGATCAGCGAATCAGCAAGAGCAAGTCACTCCTGATCTGCTGACTACCTGATCTGCTGACGAGCTGCCAACTCCCGACGGCTGGGTTTCCTCGACGGCGTGCTAGATTCGCGGCATGATCAAGCAAGCGATTGTCTGGGTGGCGCTGGTCGGGGCGGCCGCAGCGGCGGTGGCGCAGGGGCCGGATGCCGAGTGGCGAACCATCACGACTCCGCACTTCCGCGTTCACTACCCGGCGCCGGCCGAGGCGTGGACGCTGCGCGCCTCGGGGCGCATGGAGGCGATCCGCGAGCGGGTCGCTGCCGAGGTCGGCTACGCGCCGCCGCAGGTCGTCGACGTCGTCGTCGAGGACCCGATCGCCCAGCCCAACGGCATGTCGCTGCCGCTGCTGGACGCGCCGCGCATGGTGCTGTGGACGAGCCCGCCGGGGCCCGACTCGGCGATCGGCAACTACGCCGATTGGGCTGAGGACCTGATCGTCCACGAGGATACCCACACCGTCCACCTGCTGCGCCCGTCGCGCCACCCGCTGCACCGGCTAGGCGAGCACCTGCTGCCGCTGGGGCCGATCGTCACCAGGGCGCCGCGCTGGGTGCACGAGGGGTACGCGACGCTCGTCGAGGGCAAGCTCACGGCGCTGGGACGGCCGAACGGGGACCTGCGCGCCGCGATCCTGCGGCGTTGGGCCCAGGCCGGGCGGCTGCCGAGCTACGCCCAGATGGCCAACGACTCGCAAGGGTTCCTGGGGATGAGCATGGCGTACCTGGTGGGCTCCGCCTATCTGGAGTGGCTGGTGGAGCGGACCGGGCCAGATAGCCTCCGCCAGCTCTGGGCGCGGCTTTCCGCTCGCACCAACCGGGACTTCGACGGTGCCTTCGAAGGTGTGTTCGGGGACGGACCAGCGAAGCTGTACGACCGTTTCAAGGCTGAGCTGACCTGGCGGGCGATGGAGGTCGAGCGGCGCCTCGCCCCGGTGACACGGGATGGCGAGCTGTGGCAGGACCTGGAGTGGTCCACCGGCGAGCCGGCCGTGTCGCCGGACGGGACGAGGCTCGCCATTGTCCTGCGCAGCCGCGAGGGTGCCTCGCGCCTCGTGGTGTGGTCCACCGGGCCCGACGACGAGGCGGAGAAGAAGTGGAAGCAACGCGTCGACAGGGCGCTCTCTCGCGATCCGCAGGACGTCGCCCCGATGCGGATCAAGCCGTTGCGTCGCAAGGCGCTGGACGAGCTGGTCACGGTCAACGGCGCCGAGCCCTCATCGGTGCGATTCATGCCTGGCGGGAAGTCGGTGCTCTTCGTCCGCTTCGAGCCGGATGCGGACGGCTTCCTGCACCCCGACCTCTTCCGCTGGGACCTCGAGGCCGGCCGCGTGGTCCGGCTCACGGTCCTCGCGGACGTGCGTGCCGCCGACCCGGCCCCGGACGGCGCCTGGGCGGCCGGCGTACGCAACCGGTACGGGCTCTCCCAGCTCGTGCGCGTGGATCTCGCCAGCGGCGAGGTCAGCGAGCTGACCCCGGCCTCGGCGTCAGAGGTCTTCGCCTGGCCGCGGGTCAGCCCCGATGGCGCCACGCTGGCCTTCATGGTGCATCGCGGAGGGCGATGGCGCGTCATGCTGCGCACCCTGGCGGACAGCCGGGAGCGCGAGCTGGCAACCCCGGCCGCTGCGCTGGTCGCACACCTGGCCTGGACACCCGGGGGCGACGCCCTTCTCGCCACCTACGGCCGCGACGGGCTTGTCAACGTCGCCCGGCTGGACCTGACGGGGGTGGTGGAGCCACAGCTCGTCACCCGCTCGGCCGCCGGTTGCCTGGCGCCAGCCCCGACTCCGGACGGCCGCAGGGTCTTCTTCCTCGCCCTCGAGCACGACGGTCTGGACCTCCGTGTCGCTCCGCTGGACGTCTCGTCGGTGCTGCCAGGCGATGTCGTGGACAGCTCACTTGCGCCGGCGATGCGGCCAGTTCCTCCGCCGGTGCCCGAGCCGTTCCGGGTCGAGCCGGTGGTGCCCGGCAGGCCGTACGGTCTGGGCCGGCAGGAGCTGCGGGTGCTGGCCGGGGGGATGGCGGCCCCGGCCGGGCGGTCGTTGGAGGTGGGCCTGCGCTCCGGCGATGTGGTGGGACGGCTCTCGCTTCTCGCCCTCGGCGCCTTCGGCGATGATGGCGGCCCGGGCGGCGGCGCCGTCGCAGCGGTGTGGCGTGGCTGGCCGGCGGAGGTCGGAGTGCACGCCTTCCGGGTCACCGAACGGCCTTCGGAGCAGCGGGACGCTCCGGGTGCTCTCGGCGAGACCCTGGATGGTACGCGGTCAGGGGTCGAGCTACGAGCCGCGGGGCGGCGCGAGTGGCGCGCCACCTCGCTGGCTGCCAGCGTCGGCATCCTCGCGTCACGGTTCGATCCCGAGCTCGGCGATCGCTTCGACCAGCGAGTGGGGACCCTGGCGGTGGAGGTCGACAGGCAGCCCTCGATGCGACCCTGGCGCCTGCTGGAGTCACTGCACGTGCGGCTGGACGAGGGTGTGAGCGACGGCGAGGGTTGGCAGCGCGCCGGCGGTGAGGTCAGTTTCGGGGCGGCGTTCGAGACCAGCGCGCTGGTGCTGAGCTGGCAGCGCCACGCCGTGCACGGCGATCCCTCGCGTTTCGACCTGCTGCAGCTCGGCGGTGTCACCGGGTCGCTGCTGCCCGGAGGCGCCACCGGGGGACGCATCGCGGCGCCGGGGCTCCCGGCCGCCACCCTCGTCGGCAACGAGCACGAGGGCCAGAAGGCATCGCTCGAGATCGCGGGGATGCCGCTGTTCTTCGAGCGCCGTCGGGTCTGGAACCGCGGCGGCGCGAAGGGGGAGTGGCTGCGCATGGCCGGGCTCGAGGTCGATCTCTCGAGCGCTCCCGTCGCGCTCGTCAAGCTGCCGGGGCTGCGGTTGCGGGTCGGGGCCGCGCGCATCCTCGACGAGCCCCTCAAGGACGTGAATCGCGCCTGGGTGGTGCTGGCGTGGCGCCCCTGAAGGCAGTCGTCAGGTGCCGCCCCTCCACCCGACCGGTTGTGAGCCAGCGGTTCCCCGACCGTCCGGAGGACTCGCCGGGATCGCAGGGACGGTCGAGGCGGAGCGGGGTCGCCGAAGGCAGACCGGGGTAGGATGCCAAGAGAGGCGAGAGCATGACGGAGCGCAGCGCACGATTCGCGTTTGGTAGCAACTGGGAGCGCTTCGTTCGGAAGCACTTCAGCGAGGAGAGGGTTGCCGCCTCACAGCAGCAGCTCCTGGCGTTCCTCGACACGGCTGACCTGCGCGGAAGATCCTTCCTGGACATTGGATGCGGCAGTGGGATTCACTCGCTGGCAGCCCTACGGTCCGGAGCGGCGGCGATCGTGAGCTTCGACTACGATCCGGTCGCGGTCGAAACCACCCGACGCGTCCGGGACTACGCGGGCGGTCCAGATCGCTGGAGCGTCTTGCAGGGATCGGTCCTCGACGAGGCGTTCATGTCCGGCCTCGAGAAGGCCGACGTGGTCTACTCCTGGGGTGTTCTCCACCACACCGGGGACCTCTGGCGGGCCATGGATCTCGCCGCTTCCCGGTGCAAGCCGGGCGGCTGGATCTACCTCGCGCTCTACGACTACGAGCACCACGACCGTCCCCCGGAGGAAACGCCGGAGATGTGGCTGGAGGTAAAGCAGGCGTACAACCGCGCCGGATGGTGGGGCAAGCGCCGGCTGGAGCTCTGGTACGTCTGGGCGTTCATGATCTCGCGAAACCCTCTCTGGCTGCCGGTCGTCTGCTATCGCCTCGTCCGCAACCGGCGATCGCGGGGCATGGCGTTCTACACCGACCTGGTCGACTGGTTGGGTGGCTGGCCGATGGAGTTCGCGCGGCGTGAGGATGTGCAGCAGTGGGCAGCGCGCAAGAACCTGACGATGCTGAAGATGAAGACGGGCGAGGCCAACACCGAGTATCTCTTCCGGGCCGAGCCGACCCGGGAGGTGCCGGCGTCGGACGCCGGTGACGTGGAGGTCAAAGGATGAGCTGCTACTTCCTGGCCCAGATCAGCATCCACGACCCGATGGGCTACGAGCGCTACCTGGACGGCTTCGACGAGGTGTTCGAGCGGTTCGGTGGTGAGGTCCTGGCAGTGGACGACGCCCCGCTGCGGCTGGAGGGGGATTGGCCGGGGACCCGCACGGTGCTGATGCGATTCCCGAGCCAGGCGGAAGCTCTCCGCTGGTACAACTCCGAGGGCTACCAGACGCTCGTCAAGCTGCGTCAGGCCGCCGCCCACGCCAACATCGTGTTGGTGGGGGGCAAGGAGTAATCAGAGCACCGAAATGGACGAGCACTTGGACGTGGTCGTGGATGTGGACCCGGTCCTGGTCCCGGGCACTGAGGTGAGGCCGTAGGCGAGAAGCGGCCGTCAACTCCGGCTTCGTCGGCATTCATGCGACGTCTGCGGTGTCGTGCGCGACGCCGGGGTTTTGCGTCCACGACCACGTCCACGCCTACGTCCAGGACCACGTCCACGACCACGACGAGGCTGGCTGCGGTGGGCAGACGCTCAGTGAGCACGCTCTGGTGCGTTCGTCTGGTTCTCAGCGGGGGTCGCTCGCCGGAGCGGCGGTGCCGGTCAGGGGGAGCGAGATCACGACTAGCAGGCCGCCGCCCGGGGCCTGGCGCGCCTCGATCGAGCCGGCGTGGAGCTGTACGGCGCGGGCGGCGATCGCGAGGCCGAGGCCCGAGCCACCGGTCGAGCGGTCGCGGGCGTCGTCAACTCGGAAGAATGGCTGGAACACCTGCACGAGCAGCTCTTCCGGCACGCCTGGGCCGTGGTCTCGGACCCCGATCACGGCTCGCCGCCCACCCTCGCCGGGCTCGACGGCGAGGCTGACCTCGATCTCCGAGCCCTCGGCGGAGTAGCGGGCCGCGTTGCGGAGCACGTTCTCGACCGCGCTGCGCAGCAGGGCCGGCGAGCCGACCAGCTCGCACGGGCCAATCGAATCGAGCGTCACGGTGCAGCTCCGCGCCCCGGCCTCGAAGCTGGCGTCGTCCACCACCTCCGCCACCAGCGCTGCAAGGTCGAAGGCTGTACGTTCGGCATCGCCTGCGTCTGTCTCGAGCCGGGAGAGGATGAGGAGCTGCTCGATCATCTCGTTCAGCCGGTCGGCCTCCTCCTCGATGCGATCGAGGGCGCGCGCGGCCTTGTCGCCGGACCCGCGGCGTGCCAGCTCAAGGGCGACGCGGAGGCGCGCCAGCGGCGATCGAAGCTCGTGGGAGACGTCACGCACGAGCCGCTGCTGCGAACCGAGCAACGCCACGACGCGCTCGGCCATGCCATCGAAGTCACGCGCCAGCCCCGAGATCTCGTCCCGCCTGCGGCCGATCGCCGATCCGACGCGGGCCGAGAAGTCGCCGCTTGCCAGCCGGCGGGTCGCCTCGCGGAGGGTCGTGACAGGGGAGGAGAGGTGCCGGGCCAGCCAGAAGCACAGTGCCCCAGTGACCAGGAGCAGGACGAGCAGGCGGGGTGCCAGCACACGGGGCTCCAGCAGGTCGACCAGGCTCGGGGGTGGCCTGAACGTCTGAACGAGCACGAGAGGGTGGCCCTGGGGGTCCGTCGCCGGGCTGGCGGCGAGGTGCAGGAGACCGCTCCGTTCCAGCTCCGTCTGGCCACTCTCGATCGCCCGCCGCGCCAGGGCGACGGCCTCGGGCGGCGCCTCGCGGCCGGTCAGCTCGCGGCCCTGGGGGTCGAGGATGAAGACCTGGTGCGGTCGGCCCTCGTCGCGGCGAGCGGCCTCCTCCCGGAATGCCCCGACGCCCTCGCGTTGCAGGATCTCGACGAGGTGCTCGGCGCGTCCCCGCAGGGCGCTCTCGGCCGAGCGTTGCCAGTGTTCCAGGCTGGGCCGCGAGCGCGTCAACATCGGCGACGAAACGACCAGGACGGCGGCGACCACGGCCATGGCCAGCCAGAACCACAGGAAGATCCTCAGGAACAGGGTCCTCATCCTGTTCCCTGGCCGGCACCCAGGACGTACTGGAAGCCGACTCCACGCACGGTCTTGATGCGCTCGCGCTCTCCCGGCAGCAGCCCGAGCTTGCGCCGCAGGTTGCTGACGTGGACGTCGAGGCTGCGGTCGTAGGAGGTGGCGCGCCGCCCGAGGACCTCACGGTACAGGTCCGAGCGCCGCACGACTTCGCCAGCGGCCCGCACCAGCGCCTCGAGCAGCGAGAACTCCAGCCCCGTGAGGCGTAGCTCCTCGCCTGCCCGGCGCACGGTGCGGGCGCCCAGGTCCAGCGTCACGTCGTCCACCTCGACGAGGCGCGGCTTCCTTCGCGTCCCTGGCTCGGGCTCACCGTCCACCCGCCGCAGGACCGCCCGCATGCGGGCCACCAGCTCCCTCGGGTTGAAGGGTTTCGGCAGGTAGTCGTCGGCCCCGAGCTCGAGCCCGACGATGCGGTCGACGTCGTCCCCCCGGGCGGTCAGCATGATGACCGGGACGGTCGAGACGGCGCGGATCCTGCGCAGGACGTCGAAGCCTCCGAGCCCAGGCAGCACGACGTCCAGCACCACGAGGTCGCACGCCCCAGAGGTCGCCCTGGTCGCCCCGGTCTCGCCGTCCCGGACAGTGTCGACGACGTACCCTTCCTGCTCCAGGTACTCCCCGAGGAGCTCGCCCAGCGCCGCGTCATCGTCGACGATCAGGACCCTCAGCGTGCCCATCGCCTGCCATCCTAGCACTCGCAGCCGAGTTGGAAGCGCCGGTGGGAGAGCGCCTTACAGTTCTTTACCCGAGCCTGACGGTTTTTTTCGCAGCGGCGAGGAACAATTAACCCGCCGGGCTCGTCTTCCATGTTGACGGCCGCACCGGCGGGAGAGCGGTCGGCCTGAGGAGGTACTCCGTGAAGATACAAGCGGTGGTTTGCGCGGGAGTCGGGGCCGCGATGGCAGCTCTCGGGGCGGCCGTCGCGCAGCCGCCCGCACCCTGGCAGGCGCTGGCCGGGGTCTGGACTCTGAACAGGTCCTTGAGTGAGGCGCCCCAGGCCCCGTCCGAAGAAGGTGGGGGCCAGCGGGGACCGAGAGGCGGCGGTGGCTCCTTCGGCGGCTACGGCGGTGCCATGGGAGGCCCGGGTGGCGGCATGGGTGGACCCCCGGCGGGGATGCGGGGCGCCGAGAGGGGGATGGGTGACCAGGGTGGCGGTCGGGTGGAGCGAGATGCCCGTGGCGGCGAGCACGGTCGTGGCGATCGGCCGGGGTTCCTCGGCGGGGCGGCGGCGTTCAAGCTCGACGTCCAGGACGCGGAGCTTCGCATCATCACGGAGGACGGCCACGTTCGGATCCTGACTCCCGACGGGCAACCGGTGAAGCGCGAGCGGGGCTTCCTCACGGTCGACGAGACGGCGAAGTGGGAGAATGGGCGACTGACCGTGACGTCGTCCGCTCCCAACGGCACGCTCGTCACCCCGGAAAACGCCCGGGAGATCAAAGCTTCGGGCATCGCCCGCTGCTCCATTTCCATCGACGCCCCAACCGCCGCCGACCACGACGACTTCCGGGGCGTGCCCGGCGCGTTTGAAGGGGCGCTTCGCGGCATCGAATACCTGAAATCGGCCGGCATGGAGTTTCAGATCAACACCACCGTGACCCGGCACAACATGGGCAACTTCAAAGAGATCTTCAAACTGGCCGACAAGCT
>DAONEV010000180.1:0-8520 GCA_035403265.1 Thermoanaerobaculaceae bacterium
GGAGGCGAGGCGGCGTACTTCCGGGTCGGCCCGTTCACCACAGACGACGGTCGGGGGTTCGTGGCGATCCCTGGAGAATTGACGAGCTTCACCACCGCAGAGGGCATCACCGTCGACGTTCCGGCGGCGGCGTTCGCCGAGGCGACGACCGTCACCGTGTCCACCCTCGACCCCTGCGGCGTCGCCGTGCCGACCCCGGCGGGCGTGCAGCTCGGCGCCTACGTCTCTGTGGACTTCGAAGGTGAGGCCAGCGAGACCCTGCGTCTGTCGTTGCCGGCCCCGGCCGGCGCCGCGGTCGGCGCCCGCGTCGTTGTCGCCGAGCCCACTGACCTGCCGTGGGGCCGCAAGCTCAAGCTCCTCTCGATTGGCGGCGTGGTCGAGCGTAACGGCCAGAAGTGGATGGCCAACGACCCCGCGACGCAGCCGGAGCCGTCTTCGACTCCCACTCCGGCCCAGGCGGCAGGGGCGGGGGGAAATGGGACCGTGCTGGCGGGCGGCGGCATCGCTGGAGGCCAGACCTGCGCCCAGGCGCGCCAGCAGGGGCTGCCGAGGTGCTTCTTCCAGAGCGTGTTCATGGAGTTCCAGGCGAAGGCCAACGCCGCCTGGTTCGTCGAGGAGGTTGGAGCTGAGCTGGCGCTGCTCACGGGGACGGTTTCGCCGTCGTTCGCCTCGCCGTTCGCCGCGGTCTACGACAGCCTCGCGGACACCTGGGTCTACCTCCCGACGCCTCACAACTGGAACGGACACTATGTGTTGCCGGTACGGGCCAACCAGCCACTCAACGTGGTGCAGCGGGACCTCGCTACCGGCTGGGTGCTGAGCGAAGAGGCATATGAGCCGGTCCCCGTGACGGTTGGTGTGCTTGTCGACAAGGGCGAGCTGGAGAGGCGCGAGTCAACGCCCCTGATGCTTGTGGACGCGCAGCCGTTTTCACTCGTGCGATTCCGGACTCCGCCGGCGGAGCAGACGCAGTCCCTGCGGCTCGAAGTGGAGGCCGATGCGGACAACGCCGGCCGCGTCACCGTGTCCTCGGTGGACGCATTCCCGCTGGCGAAGGGATCGCAGGTGGAGGTCCTCGACCTCGCACCCATCTTCAGCCAGCCAGCGGGCGTCGCCAAGCCACTGGCCCAGTTTGGCCCAGTGTGCGACCAGGAATGGTCCACCACACCCTTCAAGGGGAGCGACGACCTGCTGCTGGTCGTCTCGCCGGGCTCCCTCGATGCGGCCGATCTGGAAACGATCGAGCTCCAGTTCGATCGCCCCCTGGATGATCTGTCCGCGGTCGACCCGGCGACCGTGGCGGTCCTCGAGGATCTTGGCGAGGGCGACGGTTGCACTGCCTCGCCCACTGGACCGAAGTCCAAGGTGCCGCTACGGATCGAGCAGAACGCCAGCCGCAGCCGGCTGATCCTGCGTCTGCCCGGCATCCTGCCGGCGGGCCACTCCTTCCGGCTGGAGCTCAAGGCCTCGGGGATACGCTCTGGATCCAAGACCTACCCACAGGCGCCGAACGTCTTTACCTTCACCACCAGGAGCGTGCCCGGCACGCCAGTTGGCAGTCAGCCAGACGACAAGCCGTCGCTGGGCGACACCAGCGAGGCGCGCGATCTGCTCAAGATCGGGAACCTCGCCTTCGTGGCTTCGGCGACCGGCCGGCTGCTCGCCGTCGACACGAGCGAGCATAAGGCCGGAGGCTTCGCCCTGCACGCCATCGCCAACGGCGTTGGGAGCGCCATCCGCGCCCTCGCCACTGACGGCCATGGCCGCGTCTTCTACAACCTGCTCGAAGGCAGCACGTGGGCGATCAAGGCGGTGCGCATCGAGGACGCGAGGCAGCGCTCCGCACCGTGTCAGGGTCAGCCCGGGTGGGCCTCGGAGCTCGAGTGCTTCGAGCCGGTCACCGGAGGCGTGCGTACCGCCTACGGCGTTGGCAGCGGCCCGGACCTCACCGGCAGCGAGTGGCTCGCCCAGCAGACCCTGCCGAGCGGAACGCCTGTCGACCTCGAGGTCCTGGCCCAGGACGAGAGCGGCAAGAAGCTCGAGCTCTCGGAGTTCGTGCAGACCTACCTCCCACATGCCCTCAATGACTACATCCCGGATGCGCACGGCACCTACACCCTGGAGATCCCGCTCAAGTCCAGCTACCAGCGGGCGAACGAAGGAGCGACGGAGCCGTCGCAGCCTGATGCTCCCATCCCCGCCGCCGACAGCTTCAAACGCTCGAGCCCCTGCGGCGGCGAGCCGGCCATCGACCGCTTCCAGCGCGTCAGCATCTACAACCTCGCCACCGGCCAGACCTGGTCCATGGATCTCGAGAACGAGGAGGGCAGGGAAGGGGCAGGTGCTGGCAGTCTGACGGTCCGGGCGCGGCGGGGCGAGCGGCTGCAGGTCCGGTACAACCTCACCACTCTCGGGTACGTTGCGCTCCTGGGCTCCGGCGTCACCGTCGTCGACCTCAACCGCTTCTACCGCCTGCCGACTCCGGCCGGGTCGAAGCTCTCCCAGTGCGGCCGGCGGCTGGGCTCGTATCAGGGGCAGGAGTTCACGTACCCGGCGTGCGCCTACCTGGGCGGCGTCCCCGACACCACCGCCGTGGCCGGCCTCGACATCATCTCGTCACTGGCTGTTCAGGCCACTACCGGTCTGGGAGACAAAGATGGGCCGCGGGGAGCCGGCAGCATCGATGCCTACGTCCCGCGCGTCCACATCGGCGCGGTCCACGCGGCGAGCTCGCGCACCCAGCCCGGGGAGCTCAAGGCCAAGGTCGACGACCAGGGCGTCCTGACCGAGATCGGGACCTGTCTGAAGAAGCTCACCCTCACCCGGACCGAGGGCGGGCCCGTCGAGCGCACGGTGCGGCTGCGGGACGTCGCCCTGGCCAACGACGCCACCTGGCTTGACCGCGGCATCGTCGGCGGGCTCGACGGCACCTTCCAGCCGCCGCCAAAGGACCACAAGCCGGTGGAGCGGCAAGGCGACCTGCTCTTCCTCTCCCTGGGGGATGCCGGTGTCCTCGTCTTCGACGTTTCGGCACGCGTCCTGGATGGCGCCGCGGTGCGTGGCTGGCTGCACGTGGACGGCCACTCGATCAACCGCCTGCAGGTAGACGGCACCTTCCTCCTGGCCGGCGGGTTGGATGCGACCGGCGCTCCGGTCATCGACCTCTGGGAGATCGCCGCCATCAACGGCTCGCCCAACAAGCTGAGCCCCTTCGTGCCGCGCCCGATCGCCACCGTCAAGGCACCCTGGGGCACCAACTCCATCAGCCTCGACCACACAGGCCTCGGCATGCTCTACACCTGGGGCGGTCCGACCGGGACCCTGGCCATTCCCCTCCGCGGGGCGGAGTTCGTCTTTGCCGGCCTGTACCGGCTCCCCGAGAAGGAGGACACCGCACCGGCCGAGACACGGCCCCGGCCATCGGTCAGCAAGCTGACCTCGGCGTTCGTGCCGCTGGGCGTGCCCATGGAGCGCACCCCGGCCAACGAGGCCAAGCTGGAACGCGTCAAGGAGAACGAGCGAAGTGGCAGCGCCGCCTTCAAGGTGCGGGTCGCCCTGCCCGGCCACCTCGGCGAGACCCTCACCGCCAAGGTCCAGAGCCTGCGCGCCCTGCCGCCCGAGCACCTGCTCGGCAAGGACGACGTGGCGGCGGCCGTGGCCATGCCCGGAGGCCCTGACTGTGGCTGGCCCAAGCGGGACGTCTACGTCACCCTCCGCCGGCGCGGCCACACCGACCTTGGGGGCGACGGCAAGCTCGCTCAGACCTACAACCTCTACGAGTCGGACGAAACCGTCATCCTCGTTGCCGACCCGCGCGCGCGCCACGGCTACACCCGGCAGGACCTGACCACCGGCCCCGCGGCCGACGAGGCCGACGAGAAATCGCAGTGCCGCCGGTGCGAGTGGCCCTCGGTGCTGGACGACCCCACCTCTCTCGACGAGACCACCTTCAACGAGCGCTACCGCGAGCTGCTGGCGGGCGGCCCCTACGTCCGGGCCATCCTCGCCGTCGATCCCGAAAGCTCGGCGGAGCAGAAGGATGCGACCGACGAGGCCATCGCCTACTTCGAGGACCAGGGACCAGGCTACCCGCTGCCCGCGGGCGTCGCCCGCCTCGTGGCCTGGGCCGACGACGTCCCGTCTCCGATCCAGGCCTCCCTGGCGGAGCCCGTCCTCAACCCCGCCATCTGGTCGCCCGGCGAGGCGGGTGCCGCCGTGTCCCTGGTCGCCGGCGAGGCGCTTCTGTCCGCCACCGACTTCGCCTGGCAGGGGCGCGTCCTCGGCGTTGCCCTTGATCGCTCCTATCGCTCCGGCACCCTCGGCTACGGCCCCCTGGGTGCCGCCGGCTGGCACTCGAGCCTCTTCGCCCACCTGCGCGAGATCCCCACCACCGGCGAGGTCGAGTACCACGACGGCAGCGGCAACGTCTACCGTTTCTACCCGGGCACCGAGGACCCGCCGTCGGATCACTACGAGAAGGATGCCCAGGGGCAGTACAGCGTGCCCAAGGGCCTCTACCTGCGCCTCGTCAAGCTCGACGAGGGCCAGGGATGGCGTCTCCTGGATCGCCACCACAACGAGATGGTCTTCGACCCGGCCGGCCGCCTCACCGAGATCAACGACCGCCTGCGCCAGGGCAAGCCCCTCGGCACCCAGGGCAACACCCTCCGCTTCCGCCACGACGCCTTCGGCCAGCTCACCGGCATCGAGGACGACCTCGGCCGCAACTACACCCTCGAGTACGAGGACGACCCGCGCACGACGGAGGAGAACCACGAGGGCAAGAAGTACGGCCTGCTCAAGAAAGTCACGGACTTCGTTCCTGGTACCCCGCGCACCGTCCTGTACGATTTCGGGACCGACCGGCTCCTCAAGAAGGTGATGCTCCCCGCGGTCTCGAACCCGGTGGCCGAGTACTCCCAATACAGCTTCACTGGCCTCGACGACTTCACGAGCCCCGGCAACCGCCCGCTCGTCGAGTACCGATACAACCCGCTCGTCAACGTCAGCAGCTCCGAGTCCTCCACTACGGCCGTCCTCCACGGCGAGCTGGCCAAGCTCAGGCTCGAAGGCTTCGAAGTGCCAGGCTCCGATGTCCTTCGCGTCCGCTTCGAGTACGACTCGACCACCGGCCGACTTGCCACTCTCGGTGTCCCGACACCGCACGACCAGAACCTCCCAGGCTCATCAGTAGCGTGGGCGTTGAGCTTCCCGGAGCAGACCGGCAGCGCGGCGCCAGCGAGCAGGGTCATCGTGGAGCAACCCTGGGGCAACAGGCTCGAGTACGACATCACCCCGAGTGGCCGCACGAAGCGCCTTATCGCCAAGGGTATCGAGACCCTCAGAGCGAATGAACCCACTCCGGGGCCTGGTGGTGGGGGCACCGCACAAGATCTGGAGACCACCGTCACCTATCTGCACGAGGGGAGCGACGAGGAGGATGGGCGGATCGAGAAGGTGGTCAGGCCCGACAAGGGCGTGATCGAGTACGAGCACAAGGGCAAGGACCGCCTGGCCCTGGCCAATGAGTCGAAGGTCACCGTCTCCGCGGGGGAGAACAACAAGGGCACGGCGGACTATGACGATGCCTCGACCTTCCAGGCCTATGCTGTTACGGACGAAGCCGGGCACGTCATCGACGAGGCCTCAGCCGACAACTTCCCTGGGAGCATCACTGATGCCCTCGGCCGACGCATTCTTCACCCGCCAGCGCAAGCCAGTTCTTCGCTGCCGCAGATTCCGGCCGGGCATCCTGATACGGCTGAGCAGGTCGTCGCCTTCGCCAGGTTCGACAAGTACGGGCGCACCACCTCCCTTGTGAGCAAGCAGCGCGGCCAGGAGCCGACCGTCACCCAGACACTGACCTTCGTCACGCCTCCAGGGCGGCCGGCCGGCTCCGGTCGGCTCAGCGAGGCCAGCATCGGGATGCCAGGAAACCCGTTGACCGTTTCCCTCTTCTACGATCCACTAGCAGGCAACGTGGCGTTGCAGAGGACGGCACCAGGGGACAACTTCTTCACCTCCGACGAGTGGGACCGAACGATTTCCGAGATCCGTGGCGCGAGCGCCGGGACCTTCCGGGGCGTGAGCGCGCAGGTCAAGCGAGCCTTTGACGTGGCCGGGCGGCTGGTCGTGGAGCGCCGGTCTCAGCAGGGGCTCGGTGACGTCGAGACGAGGTACGAGTACAACCGCCGCGACCAGGTCACGAAGATCACCGAGACGAGCATCGCGGGGCAGGCACCCGGGAGCGTTTCGGTTGACCCCGTTCACACAGAGCTGACCTACGACGATTCTGGTCGCCTCGAGACCATCAAGACGCCGGGCGGTATCGTCACCACCTTCACCCGTGACGCGGCCGGTCGCGTGGCCACGTCGCAGACTGGCGACGCCGCGCCACGCCGGGTGCTCTACGACGAGCTGGGGCGGCAGGTGTACACCACCGACGGCCACCAGGGGAGCTGGCGCTCATACTACGACGCCTGGGGCAAGCCCTACCGTGAGGATCTCCCGACCGGCGCCGTCGTGCGGCGCCAGTTCGACAAGGCTGGCGGGCTCATGCGCGAGACTGTGCTGGCAATGCTGGCAGGGTTCGACCAGGCCGCATTCGACAACCCGGACGGCAGCCCCCTGCGCCTCAGCGATGCGACCTACACCTACGGCAGCGACGGCCGCCTGCGCAGCACCAGCCAGGTGACGCGTCTGGGCACCGACGGCGCTCCGGATGAGCGCCTCACCCGCGAGCTCCAGTACTCGACCGCCGGCCGCCTCGACTTCGTGCAGACGCGCATCAACGCCTCGACCACCCGTTTCGAGCTGCAACGCGAGTACATGTCCGACAGCAGTGGCCGGCTCCTGCTGGAAAAGGATGCTGCCAACAACACCACCCGCTACAGCTACTACCCCGGCACCACCCTGCCCAGCGAGGTGCGCTTCGAGGAGGCGGGAGGCGCCGGGTGGCTCACCCTGACCTCGAGCCGCCGGTACGACGGCCTCGGGCGCCTCGTCGGCGCCGAGCAGGGCGGCACCACGACCGACCTGACCCTCGACGAGGCCGGCCACACCCTCTCCGCCACCGTGGCCGGCCTGACCTGGAGCTACAGCTACGACAGCCGAGGCACCCTGCGGACCGCGAGCGGCCCCGGCGGCCGGCAGGCCAGCTTCGGGTACGACCCCGACGGCCGCCTGCTCGCACAGCTCGAGACGCGCGCCGCTGGCCTTGAGACGACCACCTTCGGGTACACCAAAGACCGCCTCACCACGATCACCCATCCGGATGCCAGCACCGAGCACTTCGCGTATGAGGTCGACGGCGCCATCACGAGCCACACCACCAGGCTGGGCCTCGTGCTCAGCGTCGGCGTCGACGCCGCCAACCGCCCCACCACCGTCGTCCCGGGTTACACCGGAGCGCTGCCCATCGGGCTGGCCCCGCTCGGCACCGGCGACCGCGTTAACTACGACGCCCTGTCCCGGCTCATCAAGAAGGGCGTCATCCAGGGCAACGACATCGACCCCACCAGGTGCATTACCTTCGCCGCCCGCGACGCCAGGGGCCTCCCGGCCAGCGAGCAGGTGGGCACCTGGGACGGCGGTCCACCGATCAACCTCACGCGCACCTACGACCTCTACGGCGACACCGCCAGCCTCACCCTCTCGGCCGGCCTGGGTCCCACCTTCGGTACCCTGAGCCTCGCCCACGACGCACTGCACCGCCTCACCAGGGTGCCCGACGCCACCGACCAGGGCAGCGTGCCAATCGGCTTCGGGGCGGCCTACGACTGGCGCGGCGCGGCCCGCCTCACCCGGGCCAGCAGCCTGGGCGGGCTCGACCTCCCGGAGGTGTACGAGCACGAGGACTTCACCGGGCTCCTCAAGGGCCTGGACTACAAACGCTCCGAGACCCTGAGCCTGGGCGGTTTCGACTACCTCTGGGATGCGAGCCACCACTTCAAGCAAGGCCGCCTGGCCACCGCCGGCCCTTCGCCCGCCAGCCTCGTCGCACGCCAGGGCACTGCCTGGGACAAGGACGGCCTCAACCGCCTCCAGTCCGCCTCCCTCGGCGGTGGCGAGCGGCAGGTGCCGGTCGGCTCGTGGGGGTTCGACTACGGCCTCGGCGACGAGCTCAGCCGTATAGTCGAGACGAGTCTTGACCCCGTCATGCTCACCCCGGGCCCGGGCGGCCGCCCCCTGTTTCGGCAGACCCTGCAAGGCACCACCCCCTTCATCTACGATCTCGAAGGCAAGCGCATCGAGGACGACCGCTTCACCTTCACCTGGGACTGGCGGGGTAACCTCGTCCAGGTCGACATCCACCCCGGTGTCGGCCTCCACGACGCCGCCGGCCAGCCCCTCGACGGTCACCGCGTCACCTACACCTACGATCCCCTGGGACGGGTGCTGACCCGCACCCACGAGAGCCCGGCGCACGGCGCCACGGCCGAGGCCTACATCGACGGGCGCGCCTTCATCTGGGACGGCGACCGCCTGGCCGCCGAGGCCGGCCTCAACTTCAACCGAGGC
>DAONEV010000181.1:0-8501 GCA_035403265.1 Thermoanaerobaculaceae bacterium
CCTCTCGTCCGCCGATGATGAGCAACACCGGCACCTTCTGGAGCTCGCCGTCGCGGATCTTGGCCCCCAGCTTCTCGGAGCGCTCGTCCACCTCGGCCCGTAGCCCAGCCGCCGCGAGCAAGGCCTGGGTCCGGCGTGCAGGCTCGAGAAAGCGGTCGGAGACAGGCAGCACGCGCACCTGTTCCGGCGCCAGCCACAGCGGCAGGTCGCCGGCGAAGTGCTCGAGCATGACGCCAAAGAACCGCTCGATGGAGCCCATGACGGCGCGGTGGATCATCACCGGGCGCTGCTCGCTGCCGTCCTCGGCCACGTAGGACAGGTCGAAGCGGCCGGGCAGCACGAAGTCGAGCTGGATGGTGCCGAGCTGCCACTCGCGGCCGATCGCGTCGTGGACCACGAAGTCGATCTTCGGGCCGTAGAAAGCACCCTCACCGGGGTTGAGGACGAAGTCCACCTTCTGCTCGCCCAGGCACTGCTCCAGCGTTCGCTCGGCGTGGTCCCACAACCCTGCTTCGCCGATCGCCTTTGCCGGCTTGGTGGAGAAGTAGATGGTCGGCTGTTGGAAGCCGAAGGCGTCGTAGACGCGGAACATGAGTCGGAACAGCGCCGAGATCTCCTGCCCGATCTGCTGTGGGGTGCAGAAGATGTGGGCGTCGTCCTGGGAGAAGGTCCGAACCCTCGTCAGTCCCTGTACCACCCCCGAGCGCTCGTAGCGGTGCAGCCGCCCGAAGTCGGCCATGCGCACCGGCAGGTCGCGGTAGGAGTGGCCACGGGTGCCGTAGATCAGGCAGTGGGACGGGCAGTTCATGGGCTTGAGCGAGAACTCGCGCTCGTCCACCTGGGAGAAGAACATGTTCTCCTTGTAGGCGGCGTAATGCCCCGAACGCTTCCACAGCTCGACGTCGAAGAGCTGCGGCGTGACCACCTCCTGGTGGCCGAACTCCTTGTAGAGAAAACGCATGAACGCGACGAGCTCGTTGTAGACGACAGCCCCGCGAGGGTGGAAGAACGGCGAGGCTGGCGCCAGAGGCGAGAAGGAGAAGAGGTCGAGGTCCTTGCCCAGCCGCCGGTGATCACGCCGCCGCGCCTCCTCGATCTTCGCAAAGTAGGCGTCCAGCTCCTCACGGCTCGCGAACGCCGTGCCGTAGATGCGCTGCAGCATCTCGTTGCGCTCGTCACCCTTGAAATAGGCACCCGAGGTCTCGATCAGCTTGAACGACCCGATCTGGTCGGTGCGCTGCACGTGCGGGCCCCGGCAGAGATCGACGAACTCACCATGGCGGAACAGGGTGATCCGCTCGCCCTCCGGGATGTCCTGGAGGCGCAGGAGCTTGAGGGCCTCACCGCGGGCCTGGAAGATCTCGGCCGCCTCGTCCCGACTCACTTCCTCGCGGCAGAACGGCTTGGCCTCGGCGACGATGCGCCCCATCTCGCCCTCGATGCGCTCGAGGTCCTCGGGCGTGAACCCACGGGGAAACCGGAAGTCGTACTGGAACTTCTCCGAGTGGTCCTGGCGCCCGGCGTCGATGATCGTGCCGGGGAACAGCCGCTCCACGGCGTCGGCCAGGACGTGCTCGGCGGAGTGGCGGATCACCTCGGCAGCCTCGGGGTCCCGCGTGGTGAGCAGGCGGAAGCGCCCGGACCGCTGGAGCGGCGCCCGCAGGTCCACGAGCTGGCCGTCCAGCTCACCGGCGATCGCCGCCGCCGCGAGGCGCGGGCCGATCCCGCCGGCCACCGTGAGCGGAGTCGTCCCCACCGGCACCTGCTTGCAGGATCCGTCGGGAAGGCGAAGCTCGATGTGCTGCTCGCTCATGGGTGACCTCCACCCGGCGCGGATGCCGACTCGCCCGACCCGGGGGCCGCGCCGCCACCCGTTGGGCCAACAAAAAAGGCCGTCCTTCGAAGGGACGGCCGGCAGTGAGGTGGTAGGCGCGTGCGGGCTCGAACCGCAGACCTCATCCGTGTGAGGGATGCGCTCTACCAACTGAGCTACGCGCCTGCAACGACGTCGTGCGAAGCAAGATGGTAGGCGCGTGCGGACTCGAACCGCAGACCTCTACCGTGTCAAGGTAGCGCTCTAACCAAGCTGAGCTACGCGCCTGCTTCGCGGGCTGCCGACGGGCGGCCTGGCTTGCCAGACGCTTGTGGCCCGTCCTCGTCCCCTTCTGTGACTGCCAAAGAACATCCCGGCGAACCGGGACGGGTACTTTACCCCACCCGCTCGCCGACCGTCAAGCGCCCGCAGCGCAAGCAGAAAGGGCGGGCCAGATGGCCCGCCCCGGGGAGAACACCGTGCACCTGGATGCCTACGTGAGCTCGCGCCACCAGTTCACCTGGGAGTTGCCGCCCTCGGTAAGGGTCATGTTGACCTTGGTGCGCACGAAGTGGGCCTTTCCGCCTGCGCCCGTCCACGAGTGGGCGACGAGGGGAGTGTCGGCGCCCACGGCCAGCCCCGAGGCCGCACCGAGGCCCGCGTCCGCAACCTCGACCGCCGGCATCGACATCGTGGTGGGGCTGAACTGGACGTAAAGGATGTACGCGTGGCCGACGCACTCGCCGGCCAGCGGCGTCGGGTCGAAGACCAGGAACACGGCGAGGGCCGGAGCCGAGAGGTTGAGGCTCGGAGTGAAGATCATCGGGTAGGCGGTGGCCTGGGTGTAGCGCCCGAGCTGACGGATCACCGCGCCCGACTCGTCGGTCACGTTGAGGCCGGCGATCGGGGAGCTGTACATCGTCACCGCGCCGGTCGCCAGCTCACGGCTGACCAGGAAGATCTTGGGCTGGAAGTTGGGGCTGACGCCGACGTGCGGGCCCGTGATGTTGGGGCTCTCCTCGTAGAACGAGCCCGAGATCATGACCATCAGGTTGTGGGTCGCGGTCGAGGTCGGGTACCCCGCCACCGGGGTGTTGTAGTAGAGCGGCTGGCCGATGAGCTGGCTCCCGGGGTCGGGGAGCGTCGAGGCCGTCCAGCTCCCGCCGACCTGCTTCCGGAACAGCCAGAGCTGGCCGTTGAGGTCGGGCTGCAACGCCTCGTTGACGGTGTTGTCCGGCTGGTACTTCGTGGAGCTGGTCTGCCAGATCGTGGACGGCGCGAAGCCCTGGTTGCGGACCAGAGGCGCCGGGGAGGTGATGTGGGTCAACGTGTAGGGCGCCAGGCTCCCGGAGCCGTTCTCGCGCAACGCCGCCGTGAGCGGGTCGAGCCGATAGAAATAGCCGTCCTGGGCCACGGTACCGGGACCGGAGGCTCCTGGCGCAAAGGGCACGTAGCCTCCGCCGGACACCAGCTCGGTTGTGTTTGTAGCGTCTTCGGAGATGCCCACCGCCGGGATGTTCCAGGTTTGCCCGAGGTTGGCGAGAATCGGGATGATCTGGGTCTGTCCGACCGGCACGGCCGTGCCGGTGCGGCTCCAGAGGACCTTGACCGGCTTTGCATCGAGCGGAGGAGTCGGACAGGGCGATCCGGCGGACACACCCACGAAGCTGCCATAACACGGGTCAGGCGGGAGGTCGTCGACGTCGTCGGTGTCGCCGTCGTTGTTCATGTCGCGAGCCGGAGCCACATGGGTGATGTCGATGGCGTGCAAGGAGGTGCCACCCGCACCGAGGCCGATGTACATGACCGTCCGGAATCCCGGGGGCGTCAAGGTGCTGTCCCAGATGTCCGCGAAGCGAGGGGAGTTTGCCACGCCGAAGATGTGCCCGTCGGCGCTGTTGATCTGCCCGGTGGGGTTCTTGACCGGATCGGCGAGGTAGTTCTCGTAGAGGTTCACCTGCATGGCCAACAGGTCGGGCGGAATGAGGGCCAGGATCTCCGTGCCGTCGACGGCGTCGAAGGCATGGAGCATACCGTCGGAGCCGCCCAGCCAGATGAGCGTCCGGCGGGCCGAGAAAACCGCCTCGAAGTTCTGGTGCCCCAGACCCTTGAACCACTTGTCCGGGTCGCCGACGATGGACGGCGTCGAGTTCATGATGGCGCCCAGCTTCCAGGGACGCGGGCTGCCGGAGCCGTTGTTGCCCTGCACGAAGTCGAGGACCGGCGCGGTCAGCCCGCAGCCGTTGCACAGGATGTTGAGGGTGCCGAGATTGGCCGAGGTCACCTCGATCGGATCGGTGTAGTCGGGTGGCGAGACTGACCGCGGGTCCCAGGTGTAGATGCGGCGGGCAAACCCGTTGTTGCCGGCCGACAGCTTGTCGCCGGCGTCCCAGAGCTCCGTGAAGGTGAACGGCGGACCGCAGTAGCCCGGGCCCGTTGGGTTGGACAGGTCGTCGGGCACGCAGAGCGCGGGGCTCTGGCATGGCGGCTTACCCTCCACGTTGCACTGGATCGGGTGAGCCACGTCGTAGGCGTAGACGTGGCCGAGCCAGCCGGGGAACTGCGCCGAGGTGATGATGCCGATGCCCCCGCTCGTCAGCCCGACATTGGAGATGGTCGGGCCGGAGGTCGAGTAGTCACCGATACCGGCGCTCTCGACGATTTCCTTGATCGCGGCGGCCAGTTGGTTGGCGTTGTTGGCGAAGAACGCATAGTGGCCGTGGCACGGCCGCCGGGTCTCGCAGTTGGGCTCGGGACGTGGGCAGTAGGGGTTGGAGGCGTTGTTGGGGTCGTCGAACACCCTCGTCGGCGTGTCGCCCTGCTTGAGGTCAGGTTCGGGAAGGTAGAGGTCGTCCGCCAGCTTCTGGCCGATGTCGGGGGCGCTGGCGTCCGTGCGGCCATAGTAGGCCGTGGCGTTCAGCTCGCACGGGCTGACGTTGGTGGACAGACCGACGACGAAGGTGCGGAGCCGGAGGTCGTAATCGTGGCCGTTCTCGTCCTTGACCTGGAGAAACCAGCCGGTGTCGGCCTCGCCGGCCGGGAAAAGCTCGGGGCGGTCGGGACACTGGATCTTGACGCCGTCGGTGGGGCCGCCGTCCGGGCACCCCGGTCCGCCGTCCGGGCCTGAGCACACGGCTGGTGAGTCACACTGGAGGCAACGATCGGCCCAGTTCGCACCATCGGGCTTGCACTGACCGCCCGGGTTGCCGGTGTTCGAGGTGCCGTCGGTCACCAGGATGGTGCCGTAGAGGCGGTCGCACTTGAGCTTCGGGTCGGGAGTGAGTGTCTGCGAGAAGGTCACGTCGTCGGCGAGCGCCCCGCCTTCGGCTACCGCCTTCATGATGTTGTTGGCGAACGCCAGGCCCCCCTTGGTGGGCGTCTCCCAGTAGGCGTCGGCGCCGCCGTTCTTGTGCAGGCGGAGCACGTCCAGGATGGCCGTGACGTCGGACGAGTCGGTGGTGTCGCTGACCTGGATGATCTGGAACTTGTCGCCCGACTGGTTGATGTCGACGGAGTAAACCATCATGCCCCAGTTGACCTTGCTGGCGCTGGTCTCGATGACGCGCCTCGGCGCTTCGAGCACACCACCGGTTCCCACGGTCGGGAAGCCACTGGCGCCCAGAGCCCCAAACGGCGGGCCCGGGTCCACGACCTCGTCGCCGAAGGTCGCGATCCAGGTCTTGCTCCAGACCTGCTCGTAGACCGGTTCAGGCGGGACTCGGTTGCCAGTACCGACCACCGAGTCCAGCCCTACCTCGTCGAGCGAGGTGACGGCGGGGAGGTCGGTCACCGAAACAGCGGCCTGCCAGGCTGGAGTGAGGGGCGGGAAGGAGTCTGGAGGCACCCATGGCGTATAGATGCTCACCGCGCTGCCGAGCACGTTCTTGACGGTGGCCATACGGCTGGGCAGCATCTGGCGCACGGTCAGGGTGTACCGCCAGGTCAGGCAGTGGAGGGACGGATCCGCGGCCAGCAGCACCGCCGCCGAGCTGAGGCTGTAGCCGGCCCGCGGCGTCGCCGTCTTGGTCGGCGTCGGCGGAAGGGTCGGCGTCTGCGTCGAGGTTCTCGTGGCAGTTGGCGGGATCGGCGTGCTGGTTGGCGCCAGCGTCGCCGTGCGTGTGGCCGTCGCTGGCACCGGTGTCATGGTCTTGGTGGCGGTCGGCGCCAGGGTCGCCGTGGCGGCCAGGGTCGGAGTCTGGGTGTAAGTACGGGTCACGGTGGCGGGCACGGGCGTGTTGGTCGGCGCCAGTGTGGCCGTGGCGGCCCGTGTCGCGGTGCGCGTGAACGTCGCGGTTGGCGCCAGGGTGGCCGTGGCCGCCAGGGTCGCCGTGCGCGTCGCCGTCGGCGCCCCTGTCGGCGTACGGGTCGAAGTCCCGGTCGGCGCCAGTGTCGCGGTCGGCGCCGGCGTCATCGTCCGCGTTGGAGTGCGGGTCGGGCCCGGGGTATTGGTGGCCGTGCGCGTCGCCGTCGGCACTCTCGGGGTCCGGGTCGAGGTTGGAGTTCGCGTCGCCGTGGGGGCGGGGGTCATGGTCCGCGTCGCGGTGGCGGGCACCGGCGTGTTGGTGGGCGTGCCGGTCGGCGCCAGGGTCCCGGTGCGGGTGGCCGTGGCGGTCGGCGGGGGCGTCATGGTAGCGGTGGTGGTCGGGGCCTTGGTCATGGTCCGCGTCGGCGTCGCCGTCGCCGGCATGGTCCCGGTCGGGGTCGCGGTGGAGGTCGGGATCGGGGTTGCCACGGTCGGCTCCGGGGCCGCGTACAGATATCCAGCCGGAATCACCTCGGTCACCTGAGAGGGTTCTTCCGACGAGCCTGGTCGGATCCACTCGAGCCTGGCGGACGCCTGCCCACCATTCTCGTAGTACTGGATCTTGATGGGGTACTGGACGCAGCCGTCCAGGTCGTAGATGGGGGAGGTCCAGGTTCTGGCCGACTGATCCTGCCAGTAGTCTCCCGCCGGCGATGTGATCTCCTGATAGGTCACGGCCGGGGGGATGATGACGAAGACCCGGTAGCCGTCGTCGCCGGTGAACTGGAGCTGGTAGGGACCGGTGGTCGGAGGCACGAACCACCCCTCCCACTCGACGGCGAACAGGTCGCTGCCGATGCCGGAGCCCGGGCTCGAGTAGCCCCAGTCGAAGTCGACCGCCTCCGCCCGGGTGAGGATCGGGGCCGAGGTCGCGGGATCGAAGACGTCGTCCAGGCTCAGGCCGCCCGCGCCCCAGTTGTAGTACTTCCCTCGCAGGCCATCGCCGTCGGAAGCGCAGAGGCACCCCTCGTTGGTGGCGGTCCACGCGCCGACCGGGGCCGTTCCGGTGCTGTCGACACCGACCACCACACCGGCAATGTCACGGCGCATTGAGCCCGAGATGTCGAGGACGATCAGTAGGTTGGCCTTGGACTGCTGGGTCGTCACCTGGCGCATGAGGTTGAACTTCTCGTCCGGGCTGATGGCCGCGGCCACCCACACGGCGATGCCCAGCGCCACCGCGCCGGTCAACCAGCCGCTCACCCGCGCTCGCCAGATTCCGCTCTTCATACCTGCCTCCTCGTCCTTCTCGACGGCTTCGACAAAACGAATCGCCCTACCGGGCTCGTCACGGGGCCGTGCCACCCGTCCAGGTGCCACCACCCGAGTTCATGATTGCCTGCGTGCCGGTCACCTGGCCCGAACCGGTGCCCCCCTGGTCCTTGACCACCGCCGAGCCCTGATCCGGCACGCCCGTCCGCCACTGCAGCTCCTCTTCGAGGATGCGTACCGCCAGGATATTGGCCGCGAAGGTCGTCGGATCCACGCCGCCACCGTCGGTGATGAAGCCCACCGACACCAGGCGCAGCTTGTTGTCGGGGTCGACGTTGGCCGGCGGGCTGGTGGTGTTCCCGAGGTCCTCGGGGTTGTTGCGGATGTACAGCGAGTAGTAGGCGCGCCGCGTCCGCCCCTGACTGCCGATGGAGGCCAGGTTCACCTCGTGGTTGACGATCGGCGTGCTCCCGTCACCCAGGTAGTTACCCAGCGTCTGGAGCGTCCAGAGACGGGGGTCGCGCCCGACGGCCGGATGCGCGGGAACGGTCGGGTTGGTTGCCGGGCAGCTCGGCATGGGAGAGAACGTCTGCCTCAGGAGATTGGTCAGTCGCTCGGCCGTGAACGTGATGCTCGTGCAGATCGACTCCCCCTGGCGGAGCCCGGCGTCGGCAGCGTAGAAGGCTTCCTTCTGCATCTCCTGGCGCGAGGAGAGCCGGTCCTCCTGGGTCATCATCATGGTGGCCGCCATCCCCAGCACGGTCAACACCAGCAGGATGAGAACGACAGTGAGGAGAGCGACACCCTCCTCGCGGCGGCTTGATCGTCGCATGGTCATGCCTCTCATGTGGATGGAGCCCGGTTGCGGATCAGGGCGTTGGCGGAAACGAGGTGCCGGCGGATGCGGTCGCGGGTCGTCGTGTCCGGCAGGATGTGGTCCTCGGCCGAGAGCGGTTGCCCGGCCGGCACCGCACCCATGAGCTCGCCGGGCGAGCGCCCGACGATCGTGACCCGGAGACCGAGGACCCGACTGGCGTGTAGTCGGGTCCGCCGGCGGCGTGGAATCCATGTCGCGGCACCCCGTCCGAGGTGTCGCACCCGCCCACCGTGGTCTGGGCGGCGAGCTGCTGCTGGGGCGAGTTCATCACCTGGCCGTTGCGGAAGATGTAGGCG
>DAONEV010000182.1:0-8487 GCA_035403265.1 Thermoanaerobaculaceae bacterium
CTGCGACCGGCGAGGCGATCTCCGAAGAGGACCTGGGCGGTGCGAACGCTCAGGCAGCTACTGCCGGCAACGTGCACTTCGTAGCCCGTGACGAGCACGAGGCGGTGGAGGTCGTCAAGGTCCTGTTGTCCTACCTCCCCCAAAACAACATGGAGGGACCACCGGACATCCCATTCGAGGAGCCGCTTCCCGACGACGAGGCGCTGGACTGGATCGTCCCCGAGGATCCACGCCAGGCCTACGACGTGCGCGACGTGATCACACGGCTCGTTGACCACACGGTGTTTTTTGAGGTGCAGGCGGCGTTTGCCCCTAACATCGTGGTCGGCTTCGGGAGGATGGCGGGAATGGTGGTGGGGATGGTCGCCAACCAGCCGGCGGTCATGGCCGGGGTGCTCGACATCAACGCCGCCGACAAGGCCGCGCGCTTCATCCGTACCTGCAACGTCTTCAACATCCCGGTGGTGACCCTCATGGACGTGCCCGGCTTCCTCCCGGGGGTCGCCCAGGAGCACGGCGGTATCATCCGCCACGGCGCCAAGATGCTCTTCACCTACGCGTCCATCACCGTACCCAAGGTCACCGTGATCCTCCGCAAAGCCTACGGCGGAGCCTACCTCGCCATGTGCTCCAAGGATATGGGGGCCGACTCCGTACTGGCGTGGCCGACCGCCGAGATTGCGGTCATGGGACCCGAGGGAGCGGTGCGCGTCATCTACCGCAAGGAGCTCGAGAAGGCCTCCGACCCCCAGGCCCTGATGCAGGAGAAGATCGAGGAGTACCGCCAGACTCACGCCAACCCCTATCGCGCCGCTGAGGCGTTCTACCTCGACGACGTCATCCGCCCGTCGTGGACGAAGCGACTGGTCGTGGAACGGCTGGGGGTGCTGCGCGGCAAGCGCGACCTCCGGCCCCAGAAGAAGCACGGGAACATCCCCCTGTGAGCCAGCCATGCTCGAAGCCCTGAAGGTATTCGTCGTCGCGTTCGCCACCGTCTTCGTGGGCATGGCCATCCTGACGGTGGTGCTCTACCTCATGCGCTGGGCGGGTCGGCGACATGCAGACGCCGCGCCCGAGGCACCCCAGGCCATGGACCCGCAGCTCGTGGCCGTGCTGGCGGCCGCGGCGGCCGAGGCGCTCGGCCGGGCGGTGGCCATCCACCACGTGCACATCCACCGCGAGCGCGCCACCGAGCTGTGGTCCCGCGCCGGTCGCATGGACATCATGGTTTCTCACCGCGTGGAGCGAAAGAGATGAAGAAGCTGCGCATCACCGTCAACAACATGGTCTACGACGTCAGCGTCCAGGTGCTGGAGGACGACGAGCAGGTGATGTCGGGAACCGCCTATCCGGGATCCCTGCCGGTGGCGCCAACGCCCGCCCGGCCGGCCCAGGCCCCAACACCAGCGCCCGCCGTCCCGTCCCCTGGTCCCTCAGGGCCGCGGACGGGCGATGCCAACGCCATCGCCTCCCCCATCGCTGGCACGGTCCAGAAAGTCTACGTCGAGGCGGGCAAGCGGGTCGAGGCGAAGTCACCCGCCTTCCTCCTCGACGCCATGAAGATGGACACCTACATCTACGCCCCGCGGGGCGGGGAGGTGGCGGAGGTGCTGGTGGCGGCAGGCGATGCCGTGCAGGTCGGGCAGGTCCTGATGCGCTACCGCCCGGAGGACTGAGGTGGAGGCGCTGCTCCAGTCCACAGGCCTGCTGCACATCACCTTGCCGCAGACGGTCATGCTGGCCGTGGCGGGAGTGCTGCTCTATCTCGCCATCGGGCGCGGCTTCGAGCCACTGCTGCTGGTGCCCATCGGGTTCGGCGCCCTCATGGCCAACCTGCCTCTGAACGGGCTGATGACCGCCCCCCACGGCGGCGAGATGGGTGGCCTCTTTCACTACCTGTCTTTCGGTGTAACGCTGGAGATCTTCCCGCCCCTGATCTTCCTCGGCCTGGGGGCGCTCACGGACTTTGGACCTCTGCTCGCCAACCCGAAGACCCTGTTCCTGGGCGCCGCCGCCCAGCTCGGTGTCTTCGCGGCCTTCTTCTTTGCCAGGCTGCTCGGATTTACCCTGGCGGAGGCCGGCTCGATCGGGATCATCGGCGGCGCCGATGGTCCCACGTCCATCTACTTGACCATGAAGCTGGCACCGCACCTGCTCGGCCCGATCGCTGTGGCGGCGTACTCCTACATGGCGCTTGTGCCGCTCATCCAGCCACCCATCATGCGACTGCTCACAACCGAGCGGGAGCGCAAGATCCGCATGCATGGCGACCTCAACGTGCCGCGCTGGCTCCGCATCCTGTTCCCGATCGTCGTGACCGTCGTCGGCGCCCTCCTGGTCCCCGCCGCGACGTCCCTCATCGGTCTCCTCATGTTCGGCAACCTCCTGCGCGAGTGCGGCGTCACCGAACGCCTCAGCCGCTCGGCCCAAAACGAGCTCATCAACCTCATCACCATCGTCCTCGGGCTGTGCGTCGGCGTGACCATGGACGGCAATACGTTCCTTCGCCTGGAGACCGTCAAGATCCTGGCGCTGGGTGCCGTGGCATTCAGCTTCTCGACGGCCGGCGGCATTCTGCTCGGAAAGCTGATGTCCCGCCTACCCGGCAGTCCAGTCAACCCGTTGATCGGCGCCGCAGGTGTCTCGGCGGTGCCCATGGCCGCGCGCGTCGCCCACAACGTCGGGCAGGAGGCGGACCCGGACAACTACCTTCTGATGTATGCCATGGGGCCCAACGTCGCCGGGGTCATTGGCACCGCCATGGCGGCCGGCGCCCTGCTCGCGCTCCTCAAGTAGCCGGTAGTGGATGTCCCTGTGGCTGTTCTGCGTTACACGGATCAGGAGGTGATCCCATGCGAGTGAGTTTCCTGGTGGCGGGCTCCCTGTTGATGACGTCCATGGCGTTTGGTACGGAGCTGGCTGGTGTGACCTTGCCCGACACGGCTCAGGTTGGGAGTGCGTCCCTCAAGCTCAACGGCGCCGGCATCCGCAAGAAGCTCTTCATCAAGGTCTACGTCGGCGGGCTGTACCTACCGGCGCCCACGTCGAGCCCGGCGGCCATTCTGGGTGCCGACGAGACCCGCCGGATGGTCATGCACTTCGTTTACAAGGAAGTCGACGCGGCCAAGGTCACCGAGGCGTTCCGGGAGGGGTTCGCCAACAATTCGGCGGCGTCGCTCGGGGCGCTCCAAGCGCGGCTAGATGCGTTCTGTGCCCTCTGGCCGGCGATGCACGCCGGCGACCTGGCCGAGATGACCTATGTGCCGGGCACCGGCACCACGCTGGTGATCAACGACAAGAACCTGGGAGTCACGGCAGGCAAGGACTTCGCCGACGCCCTGTTCCTCGTCTGGCTGGGTGACAAGCCGGCCGACGCCGGCCTCAAGGAAGGTCTGCTCGGCACGTAGGGCCCAGCCGGGCCGCGGCAGGGCTCATCCGCGGCACTAGTCGGGGAGTTTGGAGGGGTCAGCTACACCCGTACACCGTGCCGTCATTCAGGCACTTGTAGCACGCACCGTTTCGAACCATGACCATGCCGCAGGTGGGGCACGGCGGGGCGTCGGCTTGGTTGACGAAGAGGTGGGCGTTGTGCCCGCTTCCCAATGGCAGAGACGCCTGTCGAGGCTGGGGAAGCGTCACCGGCCTGTTCTCCGCCGGGGGCAGCGGTTGCACGCCCACGGCGGCCTGCTCCTCGGGCGCCAGGAACTTCGCGGCCAGCCAGCGGAAGATGTAGTCGATGATCGACTTGGCGTAGGGAATCTGGGGGTTGTTGGTCCACCCGGCGGGCTCGAAGCGCACGTGGGAGAACTTGTTGACCAGGAACTCCAGCGGCACGCCGTACTGCAGGGTGAGGGAGATGGCGGTGGCAAAGGCGTCCATGACCCCTGAGAGGGTCGACCCTTCCTTGGCCATCGTGATGAAGAGCTCGCCCGGCGTCCCGTCCTGGTACAGCCCGACCGTCACGTAGCCTTCCTGGCCTTCGACCGAGAACTTGTGAGTGATCGCGACCCGTTCGTCGGGCAGCTTGCGCCGCGTCGGCTGCAGCTCGACCTCGACCGGCGTGGCGCCGGCCGCCGCGAGTGGCTGGGAACCCTTGCAGTTGTCGCGATAGACCGCGACGGACTTGAGCCCCAGCTTCCAGCCCTCCATGTAGAGCCGGGCGATCTCGTCGGCCGTGGTCTCCTCCGGGATGTTGACTGTCTTCGAGATCGCTCCCGAGAGGAACGGCTGCACGGCGGCCATCATGCGGAGGTGACCGAGGGATGAGATGAAGCGGCTGCCGTTGACGGGTCTGAAGGCGCAGTCGAACACCGGCAGGTGGGCTTCCGCCAGAATCGGAGCGCCCTCGATGGTCCCGGTGTCGTTGAGGTACTTGAGGATGGCCGTACGCGAGGGCTCATCGTAGCCCAGCCTCATGAGGGCATCCGTGACGCTCTGGTTGACGATGTGCAAGGTGCCGCCACCGACCAGGCGCTTGAGCTTGAGCAGCGCCAGATCGGGCTCGATGCCGGTGGTGTCGCAGTCCATCATGAACCCGATCGTTCCGGTTGGCGCCAGGACTGTGACCTGTGCATTGCGGTAGCCCGTCTGCTTGCCAAGGCCGAAGGCCTCGTCCCAGGCGCTCGTCGCCTCGGCCCGCAGATCACCCGGGATGCCCCGGGTCGGCAGGCGGTGGGCAGCGGCTCGGTGCATCTCGATCACCTCCAGCATCGGCTCGCAATTGAGGTGGTAGCTCGGGAAGGGCCCGAGCGCCCCGGCGATCCGTGCCGACTGCAGGTATGCCTCGCCGCACATGAGGCTGGTGATGGCAGCGGCGTAGGCACGCCCTTCCGCGGAGTCGTACGGTAGCCCCTCGCACATCAGCAACGCCCCCAGGTTGGCGAAGCCAAGCCCCAGAGGCCTGAAGTCATGACTATTCGCGGCGATGCGGGCCGTCGGGTAGTGCGAGAAGTCAACCACGATCTCCTGGGCCAGGATCATGATGTCGACGGCGTGCCGGAACTCGCGACCGCGGAAGCTGCCGTCCGCGCCCACGAACCGCATGAGGTTCAAAGACGAGAGGTTGCAGGCCGAGTCGTCGAGGAACATGTACTCGGAGCACGGGTTCGAGGCGTTGATGCGACCCGATCCCTTGCAGGTGTGCCACCGGTTGATCGTCGTGTCGTACTGGATGCCTGGATCGCCGCAGACCCAGGTGGCCTCGCCGATCATGCGCATGAGCTCGCGGGCCCGGAAACGCCCTGCCACCTCGCGGCCTCGCACCGTGCGCGTCTCCCACCAGCCGTCGTCCTCCACCGCCCGCATGAACTCGTCGGTCACCCGCACCGAGTGATTGGCGTTTTGGTACTGAATGGACTCGTAGGCCCCGCCCTCCTGATCGAACGATGCCGGGTACCCAGCGGCAATCAGCACGTGCGCCTTCTTCTCCTCCTCGGCCTTGCATGTGACGAACTGCACAATGTCAGGGTGGTCGATGTTCAGAATGACCATTTTCGCGGCACGACGCGTTTTCCCACCGGACTTGATGACACCGGCGAAGGAATCGAAACCACGCATGAACGACACGGGTCCCGACGCCGTGCCCCCGCCGGCCAGAGGCTCCCGCGACGACCGTAATGCTGACAGGTTCGACCCGGCACCCGAGCCGAACTTGAAGAGCATCCCCTCGGTCTTGGCGAGGTCCAGGATCGATTCCATTGAGTCCTGCACCGAGTTGATGAAACAAGCCGAGCACTGGGGCCGCGGCTCGATGCCGACGTTGAACCACACCGGCGAGTTGAAGGAGGCCATCTGGTTCACGAGCAGGTGTGCCAGCTCGTACTCAAATGCCTGTGCCGACTCGTCATTCAAGAAATAGCCGCCTTCTCGCCCCCAGCGGGCCATGGTCTCCACCACGCGCCCGACCAACTGGCGCACCGAGGACTCCCGCTGGGAGGTGCCGAGACGACCGTGAAAGTACTTTTGCGCCACGATGTTGGTTGCGGTCTGGGACCAGGACTCGGGAACCTCGACATCGGTCTGCTCGAAGACGACCGACCCGTCACTGCCGGTGATGCGCGCGGTCCGTCGCTCCCAGCGAATGGCGTCGAACGGATGGAGTGCCCCATCCGTGAAGACGCGCGGGACGGTAACCCCTGCCGCAGTGGATCGGGGAACGGCGGCGGCTGCAAGGGAGGACGGCTCAGCAGACATTTGAAACCCTCCGGTTAAGGAGTTCAAGTAAAACTTGAACTTTTCCAGGCGACTGTAGAGCGCCGGCCGTGGGATGTCAAGGGGGTGACCGCAACATGTTGGGGTGCCCCCGAGCCACCCCCCCAATATCTTGTACTAATCACTGAGTCACGGAAGCTTGAAGCCGGGAGCGGACATTCTCCGCGCCAGCCCAACAAAGATGACGGGCGAGGGGCCTGGCGTCCACCGCATCCTCCAGCGACCGGGATCAAGACCCGTCCCGGTTGTCAAGAGCCCACTCGGTGACTGGCATCACATGACCATGCCACGCGTTCATCCCCGGGGCAGGTGGCGGGGCGTCGCCTTGCCGCCCAACGCAGAGGCTCAGACAACGCAAAGCGAGGCCCCAGAAGGAGCCCCGCCCTTTGATGCAGGTGAGAGAGTGCTACTTCGCGACCTTCTCGCGCAGGGTCTTGCCGACCTTGAAGGCCGGGTACTTGCGGGAAGGGATCTTGAGGGTTGCACCGGTGGCCGGGTTGCGGCCCTGGCGCGACGCACGCTTGCGAATCGAGAAGCTTCCGAACCCAGGCAGCATCACCTTCCTGCCCTTGGCCAGCTCATCAGCGATCAGGCCACCGGTGGCATTGAAGATGGCGTCCACGGCCTCAGCCGCCTTGGCGTGGGTGAGTTCGGTCTTCTTGGCTAGCTTCGTGATCAGCTCGGTCTTGTTCATCTGGGCTCCCTGTGTGATGCCGGCCTACTTGGCCAGCTTCTCCTTGAGCGTCTTGCCTGCCTTGAAGGAGGCATACTGCCGGGCCTTGATCGTGATGCTCTTGCCGGTCGCCGGGTTGCGCCCCTGCCGGGCGGCCCGCTTGCGGGTCGAGAACGTACCGAAGCCGGGGATCGTCACCTTCTTCCCCTCCTTCAGCACCGACGCCACGATCCCCTTGTGAGCGTTGAAGATCGCGTCCACGATCTCCGCCGCCTTGACCTGGGTGAGGCCGACCTTCTTTGCCAGCTTCACGGCCAACTCTGACTTGTTCATGCTCGTCCTCCTCTGATGTCCGATTCTGACGTTATTATTCGGACCATGATACGCGTTTGTCAAGCTCTCATCGTGTCCTTTTCATTCCCGGTCCTGGCGAGCCCTGCTTCCATCGGGCTTCTGGCCACTCCGCCCGCCGCCGTCTCCACTCCGATCCTGGTCGAAAAGTGGGCACAACAGCCCTTCCCTGACTTCGTGCTGGCAGCGCCTGAAATGGCCGCTGCACAGCTACTTGCCGCGGGAGGGATGGGCGAGCTCAAGCCGCTGCCACCGGACTTCGACACCGCAACGCTGGGTGCGACTCTAGCCGCGAGGCTCTCGGGTTTGCTGCCCCAGACCCTCGATGGAACGCTCTCCATCAGCGTCGCGGCGGCCGACCGGAAGGGGGTGCTGGCTGCGGTCCACGGCAGCTCCCTCCTGCTCGTCGTGCCCGCCGACGGCAGTGCCGACCGGGAGAACATCATCAGCTCCGCGGCCGAGGCTTTCGTGGCCGCCTCCCTGTCGGCCTCGCCACCGTCTTCGACCCTGGGCGAGCCATTGCTGGCGCTGGGCGAGGCCCTTGCCCACGGCGGCGCCCTGGCGCTGGCTTCCCTCCCCCCGGGCCTCCGGCCGGTGAGTGGCTGGCTCGAGCCCACCCCGGCGCGCAGCACGCTTGGGACCTTCGCTCGCGAGATGCTCGACGCGAAGACTCCGTGGTCCGCCCGCCAGGCCCGCCTGGCGATCACCGGGCGGCCGGGGGGCGCGAACCCTGCCCTCGCCCAGGCCGCGGCGGCCGTCCTCGAGTGCCTCGGCACGCCCGGCTACCTGGCGACTCGCCCCGAGGACTTTCTGGCGGCCTGGTCGAAGGACGAGAGCAAGGACTGTCCCGCCATGCCTCGCGAGCTCCGGCGTGCCCTGTCCGATCCCCAGCACGCCGGCCAACCGCCTGCGGACCAGCGCACCGAGGTCGAATCCGTGGCGGCATCGGCTCGCGAGCGGGCGGTCGAGGTCGGCCCGCTGGACCCACTTCCCACCGGGGAGCTGTCCGCAGCCCAGCGGCTGCTCCTCGCGGCCCGTCTGCGCGCCTCGGCCAGTCCCGGACTATGTTCCTGGCTTGCGGGCTCCGCGCTTCCCCCATCGGCCCTCACCGGGTGCCGTGAGGACGAGCCCCGGGCCGGATTCCTGCTCGCCCGGCCACGTCCCGGCCGCGGCTTCGAGGTCGTCTGGCACGGCAGCGCGGGACTCGAGCACCCGGTTCTGATCTGGCCGCGATGGGTGCTCTCACCGGTCCT
>DAONEV010000183.1:0-8454 GCA_035403265.1 Thermoanaerobaculaceae bacterium
CGACCACAACCGCATCTTCACCGCGGACGCGCGGCTGCTGCGCCGCCTGGTCCGCGACCGCCTCTACCGCGGCCACCCGGCCACCCGCACCCTCGAGATGTGGAACTCGGTGCGGCGCGGCGAGGCCCGCGGCATCTTCCCGTTCCAGGAGCAGGCCGACCTCATGTTCAACTCGGCCCTCGTCTACGAGCCGGCGGTGCTGCGTGTCTACGCGGAGCGGTTCCTCCTGGAGGTCCCGCGCGAGCACCCGGCCTACACCGAGGCCTACCGGCTGCTCAAGTTCCTTTCCTGGTTCGTGCCGATCTTCCAGGACGACGTCCCGCACACCTCGCTGCTGCGGGAGTTCATCGGCGGGTCGGCGTTCACCGACTGACAGGGGAGCCGGCCGTCGAGCGGCGGCCGGCGACGCGGCGGAGGACGGCGACCGAGATCACCACGCAGAGGATCGCCAGCAGCGGCACCGCCAGCGCCAGGACGCTCAGGGCGACGCTCATGATTGCCTCCGCGGTGGCGACCAGGTGATTGGCGACGCCACCGGTCGCCAGGCTCGACGCCTTCCGCACCAGGGCCAACGCCAGATGCACGCCCCCCGCGGCCGCGCCCCCGGCCACCACCGCGAGCGTCCAGCGCGTCACCGGGCCCACGCCGACGAGAGGAGCGGCGGCAAGCACGATCCCGGCACCCACGGCGAGCGGCGCCCCCAGGGCGTCCATGAGGTTATCGAGCCACGGAACGAAGTACGCGGCAAGCTCGAGCACGACCGCCACGGCGAGCGCGGTCAGGGCGGGCCAGGTTCCGAGGAACTGGAGCCCGGGGGTCAGCTCCACCTTGCCAAGCATCGCCGCTGCCGAGAGGATCAGGGGCGGCAGGAAGATCCGAAACCCGCATGCGGCCGCCAGGGCCAGACCGAGGCAGACGGAAAGCAGCACGTCAAGCCAGGCAGGGTCCATCAGCAGATCCTCGGCAGCTCGGCGCCCGCCAGCAGGTCCAGGACCCGCAGGCTCCCGTAGGGCGTGCGCAGGACCACCGGCGCCTGCCCTTCGAGCCGGGCCTCGACCCGTCCGATGCAAGCCGCCCCCACGCCCTGGGGATGGGCGTGAAGCGCCGCCAGGGCGAGCTCGGCGTGGTCGCCCCGCACCCAGGCCAGCAGGCGCCCCTCGCACGCCACGTAGAGCGGGTCGAGCCCGAGGAGGTCGCACACCGCAGCGACCGGCGGCCCCACCGGAACCGCCTCCTGGTCGAGCACGATGCGCACGCCGGCGCGGCTCGCCGCCTCGTGGCAGGTGGTGGCGACCCCTCCCCGGGTCGGGTCGTGCATGGCGTGAATCTCGGCGCCGCAGCCCTGGAGCGCGGCCGCCAGCGAACCCAGCGGCGCGCAGTCCGAGCGCAGGGCGATGCCGCCGAGGTGGTGGCGGCAGGCCATGACGGTGGCGCCGTGCTCGCCGATCGGGCCGGAGACGAGGACCGCGTCCCCGGGCGTCACGCGATGGTCGCCGAGCTCCCGCCCCGGCAGCACCACGCCAATGCCGGCCGTGACCACGAAGGCGCCGTCGGCCTTGCCGCGCGGCACGACCTTGGTGTCTCCCGCGACGATCTGCACCCCGGCCTCCGCCGCGGCGCGCGCTGCGCCGGCCACAAAGGTGCGCAGCACCTCGACCTCCAGGCCCTCCTCGAGGATCACCGCCCACGACAACCAGAGCGGAACCGCCCCGGCCACGGCAAGGTCGTTGACCGTGCCGCACACCGCGAGGTATCCGAGGTCGCCACCCGGAAACACCGAGGGCTCCACCACGAATGCGTCAGTGGTGAACGCCGGGCGCCCCGGCGGCAGCTCCCCGGGCAGGGCCGAGTCCGAGAGCGCAGCCAGGGCTGGATTCGCAAACGCCGGCACAAACAGCTCCCGGATCAGCTCCTGGGTAAGCCTCCCGCCCCCGCCGTGCGCCAGCAGGATCCGGTCGGACATGGGTCGCCCCCGGTCACTCCTCATCTCAGCCTCCGTGGCGATACCAGGCGGCGCAACTGCCTTCGTTGGAGACCATGCACGCCCCCACCGGTATGGTCGGCGTGCAGACGGTCCCGAAGAGCGGGCACTCGGGCGGGTCGATGACCCCCTTGAGCACGTCGCCACAACGGCACCCGCGGGGCTCCTCCGGCTCACAGACTTCGACCTCCAGGAGCCCCGCATCGCGATGGGCAAAGCCGTCCCGAAGCACCAGCCCCGAGCCGGGGATCGGGCCCAGGCCCCGCCACACCGCGTCGGCCGGCTCGAAGAAGCGATGGACCACCGCGCGGGCCGCGACGTTGCCCTCGGGCGTCACGACCCGGGTGTAGAGGTTCTCGACCTCGTGGCGTCCCTCGATGGCCTGCCCGACCAGCGCCTCGACGCCGCGCAGCACGTCGGTGGGCGCGAACCCCACGACGACGGCCGAGCGGCAGAGCTCGGAGGACACGAACTCGAAGGCGCGGGCGCCGACAATGACCGAGACGTGCCCCGGGAGCAGGAAGCCGTCCACCTGCACGGCCGGGTCCCGGGCGAGGGCCCGCATCGGCGGCGGCATCACCTTGTGACCGGCCAGAACCAGGAAATTGGGCACGCCCGCGGCCTCCGCCTCGGCGAGGGCAGCGGCCACCGTGGGGGTCGTGGTCTCGAACCCGACCCCCAGGAACACCACGGTGCGACCGGGGTTCTCCCTCGCGATCAGCACCGCGTCCCGGGGCGAGTAGACGACCCGCACGTCGGCCCCCTCGGCCCGGCACCGCTCCAGGCTGCCGTGGCTGGAAGGCACCCGCACCAGGTCGCCGAAAGTGGCCACGATCACGTCGGGACGCCGCGCCAGCGCCTCGGCGCGATCCGCGTACCCGACCGGCGTCACGCACACCGGGCACCCCGGCCCGGCGATCAGACGCACCTTGGGAGGCAGCAGCCGGCGCAGCCCGGCGGCGGCGATCGCGTGGGTGTGGGTGCCGCAGACCTCCATGAACGTCACCCGGCGGGGCAGGCCCTCGGCCAGACGCACGACGCGGGCGACCAGGGCGCGCACCGCTCCCGGATCACCGAACCGGTCAGGCCTCACCGGCGGCTCCCTCCAGCATCGCCATCTCGCGCAGCAGCGACAGGGTTTCCTCCGCCTCCGCCGCATCCACGAGGCCAATCGCGTATCCGGCGTGCACGAGCACGAAGTCGCCCAGCCGCGCCTCGGGCTGGAGCTGCAGCGAGACCTCCCGCCGCACGCCGTCCAGCTCCACCACGCCGAGATCCTCGCCGCGCTCCACGATCTTCATCGGAACAGCCAGACACATCAGTCGACTCCTTCCTGTACCGGTGCAACGCCGCCCAGGGTCGCGACCACACCCAGCACCGCTTGACCGTAGGCCAGCCCGCCGTCGCCCGGTGGCACCCGGCGAGGCAGCAACGGCTCGAAACCCGCCTCGCGCAGGCTGTGCGCCAGCCCCTCGCGCAGCAGCCGGTTGACCAGGCACCCCCCTCCCAAGGCTACCACCTGCCCATCGCCTTCCTCGACGGCCGAGGTCATGGCCGCTGCGAGCGAGACGAAGGAGCTGTGGAAGCCCGCGGCGACGACCGCAGAAGGCGCCCCGGCCAGGACCCGTTCGGCCGCAGCCCGCAGCAGTGCTGCCGTCGGGAGCTGCGGTATGCCCGATCGGCCACCCGCTTCGAGCTTCACCTCCGGCCAGGGCGGCGCCGGCCAGGACGTGGCCGCCAGGGCCTCGGCCCGGGCCGCCGCCTCGCCCTCGTACCCGTTGACCAACGCCACGCCGAGCAGCGCCCCGAGGGCCTCGAAGACCCTGCCTGCCCCTGACGCGAGCGGCCACCTGCCGCGAGTCAGGCCCGCAACTCGTTCGAGGCGATCGTGATCCAGGTCGCGGGCGAACAGCAGTCCCGGCAGCAGCTCCTCCGCACCTTCCAGCGCGAGGGCCGCCACCAGCACCCGCCAGGGCTCCCGCACCGCTGCCTCGCCCCCGACCAGCGGCAGGGGCTGCAGGCTCGCGAGCCTGCGCCAGACAAGGTCGCCGTCGAGGCGCAACCACTCCCCGCCCCAGGCGGTGCTGTCGGGGCCCCAGCCCGTCCCGTCCAGGGCGACGGCCACCGCGTGCCGACCCGGCGCCGGAAAACGGGCATGCTCGGCCAGCACCCCGGCGGCGTGCGCGAGATGGTGCTGGACCCGCAGCAACTCCCCGCCGCGGGCGTGCGTCAGCTTCTGGCCGAGCCACGTGGAAGGGTAGTCGGGGTGGGCATCCACGACGATCACCTCGCCGCGGGCTTGCAGGAAGTCCTCCAGCCCTTCCACGACCTCCTCCAGGAAGGCTCGCGCCGGCTCGCTGTCGAGGTCGCCGACATGCTGGGAGCAGAAGGCTTCGGGCCCGGACACCAGGCAGGCGGCATTCTGCAGGAAACCTCCAAGCGCCAGCACCGGCCGCGGGCTGCGAGCGGGCAGAGGCAACGCCTCGGGCACCAGTCCCCTCGCCCGTCGGACCACGAATGGACCGTCCGGGGCGCTGCGCACCACCGAGTCGTCGATGCGCCGCACGACGTCGCGGTCGTGGAGCAGGAAGCGGTCGGCGATGTCGCCCAGCCGCTCCACCGCCTCCCGGTTGCCGCGGCAGATCGGCTCGTCGGAGGCGTTGCCCGAGGTCATGATCAGGGCCTCGAAGCTCGCCCCGCGGAAAAGCTCGACGTGCAGCGGCGTGGTTGGCAACAGCACACCCAGGTCGCCCAGGCCCGGCGCCACCGCCTCGACCACCGGAGGTCCGCCGGTCCGGCGGGGCGCGAGGACGATCGGCGAGCCCACCGAGGTCATCTCGGCCTCGTCGGCGGCGCCCAGCACGACGAGGCGGCCAGCCGTCTCCATGTCCCGCACCATCACTGCAAACGGCTTGGACGGGCGCCGCTTGCGTGCCCGCAGTCGAGCCACGGCCTCCCCGTCGTCCGCCCGGCAAGCGAGCTGGAAGCCTCCCAGCCCCTTGATCGCCACGATCTCGCCCCGCCCCAGCGCCTCCCGCGCCTCCCGTAAGGCGTCCGCCGACGCACCGGGTGGCGACTCGCCTCGCGAGACGGGCCACGGGTCACTGGCCACGGGCGACGGCACGGTGACCCACAACCTCGGCCCGCACGCCGGACAGCACACCGGCTCGGCATGGAAGCGGCGGCTGGTGGGGTCGGTGTACTCCCTGCGGCATTCCGGGCAGAGTGCGAAGCAGGCCATGGAGGTGCGCTCTCGGTCGTAGGGCAGCGCCCGCACCAGGGAGAAGCGCGGCCCGCAGTTGGTGCAGGTGGTGAACGGGTAGTGAAAGCGCCGGTCGTCCAGGTCCTCCATCTCGGCCCGGCAGTCGGCACAGAGAGCCGTGTCGGGGGGGACGATGGCTCTCTCCCGCACGCCCTCGGTCGAGGCCAGGATCTCGAAGCTCACGGCCCCGACGGCCTGCACGCCCTCGACCCTCACGTCGTCCAGCCGCGCCAGAGGTGGAAGGCTCGCGCGCAGCACCGGCAGGAAGCCCTCCGCCGCCACTCCCTCGACCTCGACGACCACGCCATCCGGCGTGTTCTGCACGAACCCACCGAGGCCGAGGCCCGTGGCCACCCGATGCACCGTGGGCCGAAAGCCCACTCCCTGCACGACCCCCCGGCAGGTGAGTCGCACCCGGCTCATCGGCCGAACCTTGACCGTCGAACCGGGCGAGCGATCGAAAGGGACAGCCCGGCCGAGGGCAGGGGTCCGGGATCGGTTGACTGTGGCTCGCAAGCCCGGAGCCGGCCCGGGAGTCCCAGGCGGGCCACGGGCCATGGGCCATGGGTCGCCGTCATGCCGCTCCGCTTCGCTTGACGGCCAGACGGTCCTCGAGCACCTGGCACCACCCGTCGATACCCTCCCCGCTGCGCGTCGAGGTCACCAGGAGGACCCCGTCCGGGTTGAGCGTGGCCGCTTGCCGGCGCACCGCCTCGAGGTCGAAGCTGGTGTAGGGCAGGAGGTCGGACTTGGTGATCACGGTGACGCCGGCTCGGGCGAAGATGGCCGGGTACTTGAACGGCTTGTCGTCTCCCTCGGTCACCGAGAGGAGGGCCACCTTGAAGTCCTCTCCGAGGTCGTAGGAGGTCGGGCAGATGAGGTTGCCGACGTTCTCGATGAAGAGCACGTCGAGGGGCGGGAAGGCCGCCTCGTCGAGCGCCCGGTGGACCTGGCGGGCGTCGAGATGGCAGGCCCCTCCGGTGAGGATCTGGAAGGCGGGGATCCCCAGCGCCCGCAGGCGGTCGGCATCCCGCTCGGTGGCGATGTCACCCTCGATGCATCCCAGCCGCAACCGCTCCCGAAGGCGGCGGGTGGTGGCCTCGAGCAGCGTCGTCTTGCCGGAGCCCGGCGACGAGATGAGATTCAGCACCAGCGTCCCGGCCGCCGCGAACCCGGTGCGCAGGGCCGCCGCCGCCTCGGCGTTGGCCGCCAGGATCTTCTGGCGTGGGTCAATCGTCTCGGTCATCTCGATCCTCCCGATCAGGAACCTCGAAGCTCACCTGGAGCAGGTCCAGCTCCTGCCCTCCGTCCACCCGCAGGGGCCCGCCGCAGTCCCCACAGAGCGGTAGCCACCCCCTGGGTGGGCGCGTCTTGGGCACGCCGCAGGCGGCGCAGTGCTGCGTGGCGGGGCGCCATTCCACGTCGAGCTCGCACCCGGCCTCGGGAGTCCCTTCCAGCAGGGCCTCCCACGCGAACCGCAGCAGCTCCGGCTCGATGGCGGTGAGCTCGCCGACCGCCACCCGCACACGTTCCAGGCGAGCCTCCGGATACGGTTCCAGCGCGGTTCGTACGTTGCTCAGAATTTCCTGGGCGATCGACAGCTCGTGCAAGGATCCTCCAGCGCATCTTCAACACGGTCGTGGCGGAGCGTCTTCCAGCGTACCGGCCGACGCTCAGGCCGGGCGTGGCTTGACCGCGTCCTTGAGCTCCTTGCCGGGGCGGAAGCGGACCGTGCGCGAGGCGGCGACGCGGATCGTCTCGCCGGTCCGCGGGCTGCGGACCTCCCTGGCGGGGCGCTCGGAGGCGTAGAAGCTGCCAAACCCCGGAATCACCACCCGGTCGCCCACGGCCAGCCAGTCCACGAGGGCATCCACCATCACCTCGATGGCTCGCGCCGCATGCGCTTTTGGCATCCCGGTCTCGAAGGCGATGCGCTCCACCAGCTCCATCTTTCCTGGCATCCTGGTCCTCCGACCCTCCAACGTTACACGCCCCACCCCGGACGTTCAACCTCGGCTCGAGCTCCTCACCCGCTGCCGCGCACGGGGATCGTCTCTCCGGCCAGCGGCTGGCGCCGGCGCAGATGGACGGTGAACCCGTCCCCCAGCGCGGTGGGTGGGATGACAATGCCACCACCCGGGCGCTCGCGAAACGGAACGCCGTCCGGCAGGCGGTCGCCGAGCCGGATCGCTTCGAAGCGCAGGGACCCGACCACCTGCTCGTTCTCCTCCGGCTCGAGCGAGCAGGTCGAGTACAGCAGGTACCCTCCCGGCGCCACCAGCTCGCAGGCGCCCTGGACCAGACGCCGCTGAGCCGTCGCCAGCTCACCCAGGTGCGAGGGCTGCAGCCGCCAACGGATCTCCGGATGCCGCCGGAGCGTGCCCGTGCCCGAGCAGGGGGCGTCCACGATCACGAGGTCGAAGCTCGCTGGCCGTAGAGCCGGCCGTTCGCCGTCCATGGCCAGCACCGGACCCGGGCAGAGGTGCGCCTGCCGGTTCCGGCGCAGCATGTTCACCCGCCCCAGATGGCGGTCCGCCCCCACCAGCCAGCCGGCGACCCCGGTCGCGGCCAGGGACAGCACCTTCCCGCCGGGCGCCGCGGTCAGGTCGATGACCCGGCCTGCGACAATTGGAGCCAGGGTCGCCACCAGCGCCGCCGTCGGGTCGAGGGCATAGGCCCCGCCCGCCGCCACCACCCGGACCGCGGCCGCCGCCTTCGCCGTCACCACGTTGACGAGCGCCGACCAGGGGTGCGGCGCCAGCTCACATCCAGCCGCCCGCAGCTCCGACACGGCCCGGGGTGACGCCAGCACGGACAGAGGCGCCGCAAGCTGATCGGCCGCCAGGGCGGTGCGGGTCGCGTCGCTCCCGAGCGCCGCCCGCCACCGCTCCACGAGCCAGTCGGGATGGGAAAACCTTTCGCCCAGCGACAGGGATTCGTCGTCCTCCGCCGGCCACCGGACGGCGACGGCCCGGCGGAGCACGGCGTTCACCAGACCGGATGCAGGCGCGGCCAGCACCCTGGCAACCCGAACCGCCTCGGCAACGGCCACTGGCGCCGGCGTCCGCAGCCGGAGCGCTTCGTACAGCCCGAGACGGAGGAGCACACGCACGGGAGGGTCAAGGGTCGCCAGCGGCTGCCGGAGAAACGGCGCCAACAGGTGGTCGAGGGTGCGCTGCCAGCGAAGGGCTCCGAGGACGAGCTCACGGGT
>DAONEV010000184.1:0-8426 GCA_035403265.1 Thermoanaerobaculaceae bacterium
CTGCAGGAAATTCGCCGTGGCGATGAAGAGCACCTCCGAGAGGTCGAAGGGGACCCCCAGGTAGTGGTCGGTGAAGCTGTCGTTCTGGGCCGGGTCGAGCACCTCGAGCAGCGCCGACGCGGGGTCGCCCTGGAACGAGATCCCCAGCTTGTCCACCTCGTCGAGCAGGAAGACGGGGTTCCGGGTGCCTGCCTGCTTGAGCCCCTGGATGATGCGTCCCGGCATGGCGCCCACGTAGGTGCGGCGGTGGCCGCGGATGTCGGCCTCGTCGCGCACGCCCCCCAGGGAGATGCGCACGTACTCCCGCCCCATGGCACGAGCGATCGAGCGGGCCACCGAGGTCTTGCCGACCCCGGGCGGGCCGATGAACAGCAGGATGGGCGCGCGCCCCTTGTCGTCGGGGTTACCGGCCGCTGCCGCCGGGACGGCCTCCTCGCTCCCGCTGGCCGTCTTGGCACGCAGCACCCGCACGGCCAGGAACTCCAGGATCCGGTCCTTGACGTCGCCCAGCCCGTAGTGGTCCTCCTCGAGGATGGCGGCGGCGCGGCCGAGGTCGAGGCTCTCCTCGCTGCGGCGGTTCCAGGGCAGCTCCGCGACGGTCTCCAGGAAGGTCCGGATGACCTGGCCCTCCATGGACTCGCCGTTGGTGCGCTCGAGACGGCCGAGCTCCTTGTCCACCTCCTTGCGAACCACGGCAGGCAGCTCCAGCTCTTCCAGCTTGCGGCGCAGCTCCTCCTGCTCGTTGCGGCGTCCCTCGTCCTCGCCCAGCTCCTTGCGGATGGCCTTGAGCTGCTCGCGCAGGTACATCTCCTTCTGCCGGTCAGCCAGCTCCTCATGGACCTTCGACTTGATCTCGGCCTGGGCATCCAGGACCGCGATCTGCCGGAGCATCTGCACCAACACCCGGTGCAGCCGCTCCTGGACCGGCAGCACCTCGAGCAGCCCCTGGCGCTCGCGAGGGGTGACATCGAGGTGTGCCGCCACCAGGTCGGCGAGCCTCCCGGGCTCCTCGACGTCGGCCAGGAAACGCTCGACAACCCCCTCCGCAAGGCCGGCCTTGCCAGCCAGCTCGAGGGCACGCTGCCGGACCTCCCTGGTGAGCGCCTCGAACTGCGGGCCACTCGGGTCAGAGGGGGGCTCGTCGGTCAGCTCGCGCACCGTCGCGGCAAGGTAGCTGTCCTGAGCCGCGAAGCGAACCGCCACCCCCCGGCGCAGGCCCTGCAGAGCGAGCTGCATGCCGGCGCCTCCGCGCTGCACCTGGGCGAGTCGGGCGACAGTGCCGAACTGATAGAGCCCTTCCGGGGTCACGTCGTCCGCGTTCTCACGCTGGGCGACCACGAAGGCCAGCTTGCCGGTCTCGGCGAGCGCCGCCTCGATGGCGGCGAGGGTACCCTTGCGCCCGGCGCTGATCGGCATGGTGATACCTGGGAACAGCACGGCATCCCGCAGTGGGATGACCGGCAATGTTTTGATGTTCAACATGTTCGTGTCAGCCGACCGGAGTCACCCAGCACTCCCTCCCGCCCAACCGCTCGGCCCTCTCCTGGCAAGGACAAGCCTCGGCGGCGGCAGCGCATTCCGCTACCCGCGGACGGGCTGACGAGCGGAGCAGCAGGGACCTGATCTTGCGAACGAGCTGACCGGCCGATTCGCTGCTCCGCCAAACGTGCGGCCGGCCCCGAAGCACCGGGAGCCGGCCGCGCGCTGCAGAAATGGAATGCCTAGTCGGGAAGTGAGCCGCCGCAGACGAAGACGGCCGTGGTGCGACCCGGAACCGTGAACGTGCCCGTGGCGAAATCGTAGGAAGAACGGCGCACGATCCGGTCCGCGGAATGACGCTGCAGCGGGTGGAGCCCCAGGTCGATCCGGCGCAGGTCCCGATTGGTCCAGATGCGGGTCTCGGGTGCGGCGTTGAAGACCACCACGATGCCAGGCCGTTGGGCAAACGTCCCACCATGGCTCGGGCACCCTTCCGGGCTGCCGACGAGGCCCATGACGACGAGGCCGGGCACCTGGTCGGGACCGGTGTTGTACAGCCGCAGCCGTGCCGCCACCTCCTCGGCGGTCGAAAGCCGGAAGAGCTCAGAGCTCTTGCGGATCGCCACCATTTCGAGGAAGTGCGCCTGGGCCGCCTGAATATCGTCGGGCCCCGGCTTGAGGTCGGGGTCGCCGAGCAGCGGCCGCAGGATGTCCCAGGTCCCCTGGTTGCCCTCGGCCGGCGGCAGGCCGGAGCCCCAGGTGCTGTGCTTGCCGGTCCAGTCGATGGCGTTGAACCAGTCGCCCGAGTTGTACGAGTTGCGGTCCCCTGACTTGGAGCGCAGCAGCTCGTCGCCGGCGTGGAAGAACGGGATGCCCTGCGCCAGGGCGACCAGCGAGATCCCCAGGTTGTGCATCCGGACCCGGTCCCGGATCGAGGCACCGGCCGGGGCCTTGAGCTGGATGACGTCGAAGAGGGTCTCGTTGTCGTGAGCCGAGACGTAGTTGATGATCTCGCGGGGCGCGCCGGTGTAGCCGGCCTTCTGGCCGTTGTAGTCGATGTCGGCGGCTGTCACCTGCTCGCCGGCCGCGTTCTCGAAGGGGTAGGAGGCGAGAGAAGCCGCCAGCCCCACCTTGATCCAGTCGGTCTGATGCAGCAGACGGGCCTTCTGCTCGTCCACCGTGCCCTGGCCGCTGGCATTGGGGTCCAGCAGCAACCCCGAGATGAAGCCCTGGTCCTGCACCGGGCTGAAGGGGCCACCGCCGCGTGCGCCGTCGCGCAGGCGGTCGTTGAAGGAGCCGATGCCGGTGCCCGCCATGTTGGCCTGCACGGCGTTGACGCCCCTCGCATTGTCGGCCACCTCACCGAAGTTCCATGCCTCCCCGTAGATGTAGATCTTCGAGCCGTCCACGCCGTCGGTCTTGAGCGTCAGCGCCTGCAGCGCGTCACGCACCTTTTCCATGTTGGCCTTCATGTGGTGGCCCATGAGATCGAAGCGGAACCCGTCCACTTTGTAGTACTTGGCCCACACCAGCACCGAGTCGACGATGAGCTTCTCCATCATTGCGTGCTCGGAGGCGGTGTTCTCGCAGCAGGTCGAGTGCTCCACGTTGCCGTCGAGGTCGAGGCGGTGGTAGTAACCCGGCACGATGCGGTCAAGCACCGAGCGGGCGTTCTGACCCGAGGCCGTCGTGTGGTTGTAGACGACATCCATGACGACCCGCAGCCCCTGTCGGCTGAGGTCCTTGATCATGCCGCGGAACTCCAGCACCCGGGCGGCACCGTCGGGATCGGTGGAGTAGGAGCCTTCCGGCACCGTGTAGTGCCATGGGTCGTAGCCCCAGTTGAACCCGTCCAGGTCCTTCACCGCGGTTACCGCCGCCTGCTGCTGATCCGAGTCGGCCGGGAGGCTCGCCAGGTCTCCCGCCGGCGCTTCCCACTGGCTTCGATCCTCGTTGACGGTGGCGATGTCGAAGACGGGAAGGAGATGCACGTGGGTCACGCCGGCCTTCGCCAGCTCCTTGAGATGGCGGGTGCCGGCGGAGGCCACGCTGAACGCCCGGTAGGTGCCCCGCAGCGCCTCGGGGACGCTCGGGTCGGTGGCCGAGAAGTCGCGCAGGTGCAGCTCGTAGAGCACGATATCCTCGATCGAACCGAGCCGCGGCTTGACCAGGAAGTCCCAGCCCGGGGGCTCCAGGGTCGGGTCGGCGAGGTCCACTACCTGGCTGCGCAGGGAGTTGGTGGAGAGGCTGACCGAGTAGGGGTCGGTGACCAGGTTGTGCTCGATCTTGCCGGTGCTCGGGGCGTAGACCTCCACCTCGTAGAGATAGTACTGGCCCTTCCAGCCGGAGTTGCCGGAACAGGCCCAGACACCGGTGCCGAAGTCCCAGTCCATCTGGTGGACGGTGGACTCCGTGCTCGTCGAGGTCGGGAAAACGTGGAGCTTGACGCTGCGTGCCGTCGGCGCCCACACCCGGAAGATCGCCGGCATCGGCTCGACGAAGCTGATCCCGAGCGGCCCCTGGTAGCGGAATAGGTCGTCGAGGACGCCAGGGATCTGCACGCCCGTGGCGTCGAGCCCCTTACCGTCACTGCCCACGACCGAGACCGCGAGCTGCCCCTGGAGCATCCAGCGCACGTTCTCGACCCTGTCGGCGGGCAGCTTGAGGGCGGAGTACGCCGCCAGGTGCGGGAACCTGGACCTCAGCTCCCCGGGCAGACCGGCCGGATCGAGGGTCAGGGCCACCGCTTCGCCGCCTTCGACACCCTGGGTGGTCAGGGTGAGGGTGGCGTCCGCCGAGGTGTGGAGGAAGAACCTGGCGTCCGCCGGCACGCCTCGTGGGAGCCAGGCGATGGTGTCCCGCGTCAGCCAGTGGGCTTGCGCCTGGTGCAGGTTGCCTCGCGGCCCGCCGCTCGTCCCGACGGTGAGGACCTTGCTCTGGCTGTCGAAGGAGAAGACCATCTCGGTGCATGGCGCGGGCACGGTGAACGCAATGTTGGCGCCGCCCGGGGCGCCGCCGGCGCCGTAGTTCTCGTCCCAGCTCTCATTGATGGCCACTTTGCCCTCGAAGCTGCCGGCCGGCAGCGAGCGGGTCGTGAACGTGTAGATGCCGTCGCCGTCCGGATCCTGCAGCCAGGTGCGCAGGCAGCCGGGGTCCCAGTCCCCCGGGCAGCCGAGAGCCTTCTGAAAGCTCCCTGGCACGGTGGCGATCATGGCGTTGCGGCTGGAAGTGACCCAGTGGGTGGCGTGGTCGTAGTAGAACTTGACCGGCGTCTCGGCGTCCAGCACCAGCCCGATGTTCGAGCCGTCGCGGGTGGCGCGGGCGCCGTAGTTCTCGGCCCAGCCTCCGTTCAGGGCTGCCTTGTACTCCCAGCTTCCGGCCGGGACGGTGAGGGTCTTCTGCCAGACGCCGTCGACGGCATCGAAGTCCAGGTGGGTGTTGGCGCACTCCGGCGCCCAGTCGCCCGGGCAACCCAGCTCGCTCTGCAGGCTCCCGGCGATGGTCACGCTCTGGGGCTGTGGCACCGGCGTCGTGTCGATCGCCACCGCGAGCACATGGGAGACCGGGTCGTAGGTGAACGTCATCGGCGTGCAGTCGGTTGGCACGGTGAAGGCGATGTTGGCGCCGCCCGGGGCGCCGTCGGCACCGTAGTTCTCGTTCCAGCTCTCGTTGATCGCGGCCTTCACCTCGTACGAGCCCGCCGGCAGGGAACGGGTCGTGAAGGAGTAGACGCCATTCCCGTCCGGGTCCTGCAGCCAGGAGCGCAGACAGCCCGGATCCCAGTCGCCGGCACAGCCGAGCGCCTTCTGGAAGCTACCCGGGGCGGTGGCGATGACCGCGTTGCGGTTGGAAGTGATCCAGTGAGTGGCGTGGTCGTAGTAGAACTTGACCGCCCCGTCGGCCTCCAGGGCAAGCGGAATGTTGGCGCCGTTGGGGCCGGCGTTGGCACCGTAGTTCTCGCTCCAGCCGCCGTTCAGGGCCGCCTTGTACTCGTAGCTCCCGGCCGGCAACTGGAAGGTCGCCTGCCAGACGGCGTCGTTGGCGTCGAAGGCAAGCTGGCTCGCCGTGCAGTCGGGCTGCCAGTCTCCCGTGCAGCCCAGCTCGCTCTGCAGGCTTCCGGCGATCGTGACGCTCGCCGGAGGCGGCGTCTGGGCCACGCCCGGCCCAGCCATGCCCAGGACGAGCAGCACCGTGATGCCGACGCCGAGCCGGCGCGGCCGTGACCCCTCGAACGGATTCATTCCTCTCGACCTCATGACAGCCTCCCTGCTGCGGAGATCCTCCGCGCGACGACCGAAGCTCACCTCGTGGATGCTAGCGGTGAGTCTAGCACCACCGCCGGGAGGCTGTGCTATGTTCGCCGGCATGGCGCTCCATGTGCTCGCCCACCCTCTCGTCGAGGACACCTTCGCGGGCCTGCGGGACCGCCACACGCCGTGTGACGAGTTCCGCCGGCTCGCCCACCGGGTCACCCTGCTCCTCGTCGCCGAGGCGACGCGGGATCTCCCCCTCGCCGAGGCGCCCGTGGAGACGCCGCTGGAGACCACGACGGCCCGCCACCTCGCCTCTCGCATCGTGGCCGTGCCCGTGCTGCGCGCTGGCCTCGGGATGCTGGACGCGTTCCTGACCCTCGTGCCCGAGGCGCAGGTCGGGTACTTCGGCCTCGAGCGCAACGAGGAGACCGCGGTGGCACGCCGCTACTACGAGAAGGTGCCAGGGAACCTCCAGGACGCCGTGGTGTTCCTGCTCGACCCAATGCTCGCCACCGGCGGCTCGGCGGTGCTGGCGGTCGACGGCCTGCGCGGACTGGGCGCGCAGCGCGTGCGCTTCCTGTCGGTGATCGCGGCGCCGGAGGGCGTGGCCGCCCTCTCCGCCGCTGCTCCCGACGCCGAGATCTACACTGCCGCCCTCGATCGCCAGCTCAACGACCGCAAGTACATCCTTCCCGGTCTCGGCGACTTCGGCGACCGCCTCTTCGGAACGTAGCGAATCAGCCCGTCAGCCAATCAGCAGAACCGAGTCGTTGCCGATTTGCTGACGAGCTGATTCGCTGACTGCCTGGGGCAGGGGAGCTGACAGACCCAGACGCCTATCGGCTGGATGAGAGGGGGTAGACTGCTCCGGTGACGCCGGGCAGGATCGCCATCGGGATCGGGGGGCTCGGAGTCGGCGCCGCGTGGCTCGCCGCCCGTCTTCCGGGCTTCGGTCCCCTCCTCTGGGTGGCGCTGCTGATCGGCATTCTGGCCATCCAGCCCGCCGCGCGCCGCTTGCTCGAGCCCTGGCAGCTCGGTCTGGCCACCCTGCTCGTCGCCTCGTCCTGGCTGGTGGCCCTCGACCACGAGCTTGCGCTTCGTCACGCCCTCCTGCTCATGGCCGTTGTTCTCGTCGTCGGCCTGGCACGCCAGTTCCCGCTCTCGGAGACCGGGGTGGTGCTCGTCTGCGCGGCGATCGCCGCCACCGCCGTCGTCGCGGTGACGCAGGCGACCGGCGGCCTCGACGAGATGCGAAGCGGCGTCGACTTCCTGCCTCCGGCGCTGCGCGAGGCGGCCGCCACCCGCCTGCAGGTGGGGAGGGTCTTCGGCACGGCCGCGCTGCCGGGTCATTTCGCCGCCCTCCTGCTGCTCGCGATGCCGCCTCTCGTGGCGGCCCTCGGAGGTCCCCGGCTCCGGTGGCGGGCCGTGGCCGCGGTCGGGCTCGCGCTGGCGGCGGGCGGGATCGTGCTCACCCGTTCGCTCGCCGTCTCGCTGGTGGCGGTCGTCATCCTGGCGACGGCCTTTCTCCGCGACCGTCGGCGGCCCGGGCTGATCCTGAGCGTGAGCGGTGTCCTCCTCGTCCTCACCGTCGCCACCCTGCTGTGGCGGACCGACCTCGGCACCCTCGAGCCCATGCGGCTGCGCTGGCAGAACTGGCAGGTCGCGGCCGCCGCCTTCGCCGGCCATCCCTGGCTGGGAGTTGGCCTGGGAGGCATCGGGCAGGCCGTCCTGGCCACCCCCGCCGGGGAGGCCAACCTCACCGCCTTCGCCCACTGCACGCCTCTCCAGCTCCTCGCCGAGCTGGGGGTCGCAGGTGTCCCGACCGTGGCCCTGGTGTTCGTCTGGCTGGGAAGGGTGGTGCGGCGGGGACTGGCCACCGACCTGCCCTTGACCCTGGCGGTGCTGGTCGTTCCCCTCCACAATCTCGTGGACTTCTCCCTCTACTCACCCGAGGTGGCGCTGCCGTGGGCGGTGCTGGCCGGCACCCTGGCAAGCCGGCTCGAGCCGCTCCCGACCCGCGCCACGCCGGCCTGGTTGCTCGTGCCGCTGCTAGCCGCAGGCGCCTTTCTGGCGACCCTCTCGTGGAGGGGTGAGACCGGGATCGCCGCGGCCCTCGCGGGCCCGCTGCCCGAGCGCACCGAGCGGTTGGTTTCGGCCGCGGCATGGACGCCGTGGGCCGTCTCTCCCTGGCTGACTGCCGCCCAGACCGCAGCCCAGGCGTCGACGTCACCTGCCATGATCGAGTCCATCGAGGAAGGGCTGGCCGCCCGAGCCTGGGTCCGCCCGCTTTCGGGCACCTGGGCCGAGAGCCGGGCGCGGCTGCTGCTGGCCCTCGATCGGCCGGGCGAGGCGCTGGTCTGGGTGCGGGAGGCCCGCCGGCGGACCCCCTGGCGGCCTGGCCTCGAGGCGCTGGAGCTCGAATGCCGCGCGCACTGAGGCACCTCGGAGCTGGGCTGGCGCTGCTGGCCGGCGTCTGGGTGGCCGGGGCCGACGGGGCGTTCCTCCGGCCAGGCGCTGCCATCGCCACGGCCATCCTGGTCGTGCTCATGGCCGGTCTGCGCGGTCTCGCGGGTGGTCTCACGCTCGACGCGCCGCGCCAGTGGCTGGGCGGGCTCGTCACCTGGGCGGCGCTTGCCGCCGTGGCCCTGCCGGTGGCGCGCAGCGAGGCGGCGTATCTGGTCGCGGTGGGTGCGG
>DAONEV010000185.1:0-6635 GCA_035403265.1 Thermoanaerobaculaceae bacterium
GGACGACGCCGCGCAGGGTGAGGGTCACGGCGCCCCACTGGGGCCGGAGCTCGCCGCTCCGCTCGGTGGTGGCGCCGTTGCCCAGCCAGAGCTCATCGGCGACGGTCGGGGAGTAGCCGTCCTTGCGGAAGGCGATGACCTCGCGACCCGGCTGCACGCCCGCGAACGAGTAGGTGCCGTCCGCGCCGCTGACCGTGGTCTCCCCGGAGCGGGCCAGGGTGACCGTGACACCCTCGAGGGTCTGGTCGAGGTCGGGGTTGCGGACGACGCCGGTGATCGTGCACGGGCGCGGCTGCAGGCTGGTGGTCGCGACGGTGGTGGTCTGGCCGGTTGAGACCTCGACGTTCTCCACGGCGCCGTCGGTGTAGCCCTCCCGGCTCAGGAGCACTCGGTAGGTGCCGACCGGGAGGTTCTGGAGGGTGAAGCTCCCCTGCCAATCGGTCCCGGCGTTGAAGTCGGGCTGCCCCTCCGGGCGCACCCAGACGTCTGACATGGCAAGGCCGGTGACGGCATCCAGCACGGTGCCGGCGATGTGGCCGCGGCCAACCTCGAGGTCGAACTCCTGGACGCTGCCGCCGGTTCCGAGGTCCACCTCGCGGGTCTGCGAGGTGTACGACGGATGGCTCACCGTGAGGTGAACGAGGCCCCAGGTGACGTCGCTCAGGGCGTAGGCACCGTCCGAGGCCGTCGTGGTCGTGCGGGCTGGCTGCTCGTCGACCGTGAGGGTGGCCCCGGCGATGGGGCTGCCATCGAGGGTCGAGCGGACGACGCCGCTGATCGTCACGCCGACGCGGGCGAGGGGGAGGTAGCCCACGCTCACGGTCTGGCCCACCTGGACGGTCACGACGGTGGAGTCCGCGGCCACATAGCCGTCGCGGGTGACGTGGACGGACTGGCTTCCCGCCGGGACATTGGCAAGGGTGAAGCTGCCGTCCCCATTGCTCGTGCCGCTGATCGTCGGGGTGACGCCGTTGACGGTGACGGTGGCGTCGGCGAGGGCGGCGTTGCCGGCTCCCGCATCCCGGACCACGCCGGTAATGGTGCCGGCCGCCTTCGTGAGCAGGATCGTGCCGACGTTGGTGCTGGTGCCGCTGATTGTGAAGGGGCCCGCCGATCGGCTCTGGTAGCCGGCCTTCACGAGGTCGAAGCTCTGACTGCCTCCGGGGACGCTCGAGATGCTGAAGACGCCACTCGAGCTGGTGGTGGCGGTCTTGGTGGGGTCGGACTGCAGGGTGACGGTGACACCCTGCACGTTGGTGTTGGTGCCCTGCTCCTTGACGGTGCCGGTGACGGTGGCGAGCTGGGTGAGCTGGATCGCGGGGACGGTGGTGGTGACACCTCCGACGACCGTGACGCTGCCCGTCGTGGCCGTCAGCCAGCCGGTCTTGGTGACGGTGAGGGTGACGGGGCCGGCGCCGGTGGTCAGGGTGTAGACACCACTCGTGTTCGTGTTTGCGTAGGTCGAGGTGCCGGTCACGGTGACCTTGGCGCTGGCCACAACGGCGCCACCGTTGGCGTTGACGACGGTGCCGGTGAGCGTGCCGTTCTGGACGAAGGGGATGCTGCCCAGGGCTGTGGCCTGTCCGTTGGTGACGGAGAAGCTCGCGGTGGTCTTGGTGACCCAGCCGGTCTTGGTGATGGTGAGGGTGTAGGTGCCCGTGGCGGCGTAGAGGGTGAAGGTGCCGTTCGTGGCAGTTGACACGCTGGTGGAGGTACCGGTGATCTTGACGGTGGCGCCGCTCACCGCCGCGCCGCCGACCGAGCTGACCACGGTCCCGGTGATGGTCCCCTTCGACTGGAGGAGGATCAAGGGTGCGGTCACGGTGCCCGAGGCCGGGACGACGATGTTGCCCGTCACATAGTCGACATAATTGGTCTTGGTGGCGGTGAGGGTGACGGTGCCAGCGGTGACACTCGCGATGCTGTAGACACCGCTGGAGTTCGTCGTCGCCGTCTTGGAAGTCTGCTGGGTGACCTTGACGGTGACACCCTGGAGCGCGGCGTTGGTCACGGCGTCCTTGACGGTGCCCGTGACGGTACCGGCGGCCGCCGTGCCGGCCCAGGCCAACCCGGCGACGACAAGCAGCGCCCAGGTCGCGATGCACTTGGGGGAACGGTTACCTGGCATTCTGTCAAACATGCGTCCACCTTCACTCGCCGTGCGCTCGATGCACCCCGATTTGGACACCGTGTGGTCGTCGCACACAACCTGACCCGCGGTCCCGACACGATCGGGACACATCGAACTGGGCGCTCGCCGTACCGTCGCCCCCCAGCAACGCCCAACGGTTGTCAGCTTCGAGCAGAGCTTGTACCTCAGCTCGTGTTCGCAGTCAAGGGGTTGTCAGGAAATGCCTGTCGCGATGTAGTCCTGTAGCTGATACGAGCGCATTCACGGTCGCCGCCAGTGTGACTCCCTATCGAGGCAACCTGCCCTCACGGATCGGCGTGTGGCGAGCGTCCCGCACCGCCACCGGTCATGGCTCCGCTCGAGCTGGCCGCGCGTCCCCCGTCCGCTCCACCTCTGTGCTAGCCTGGTGGGACTGCGTCGCGGGAGGTGTCCATGAACGTGAAGCGATTCCTCGTCAAGCCCGGCTCGAAGGTCAGCCTCGACGACTTCGACTCTGCCGCCACGCCCGGATTCAAGGACAAGCAGGACGCCGCGGACGACCTCGCCCGCAATCTCGCGAAGCTCGCCGCCCTGCAGGAAACGCTCTACGCCCAGGGCAGTCAGTCGCTGCTGGTGGTGCTCCAGGGCATGGACACCGCGGGGAAGGACGGCGCCATCGAGCACGTAATGGGCGCCTTCAACCCCCAGGGGGTGCAGATCACCGCCTTCAAGGTGCCCACCTCCGAGGAGCTGGCCCACGACTACCTGTGGCGCATCCACAAGGCGGCGCCGCCGCGCGGGATGGTGGGGATCTTCAACCGCTCCCACTACGAGGACGTGCTCGTCGTGCGGGTGGCGAAGCTCGCCCCCAAGAAGGTCTGGAGCAAGCGCTTCGATCACATCAACGACTTCGAGAAGATGCTCTCCGACAACGGCGTGCGCGTCGTCAAGCTGTTCCTGCACATCTCGCCCGAGGAGCAGGCCGAGCGCCTCATTGAGCGCCGGGACACCCCCGAGAAGCAGTGGAAGTTCAACCCCGGCGACCTCAAGGCCCGCACCCAGTGGAGCCAGTACCAGCGCGCCTACGAGGACGTCCTCGGGCGCTGCTCGACGCCGTGGGCGCCGTGGTTCGTGGTGCCGTCCAACCGCAAGTGGTTCCGCAACCTGGTGGTGTCTCAGGTGCTCGTGGACGCCCTCGAGGGCATGGACCTCCAGTTCCCGCCGGCCGTCGAGAACCTCTCGAGCTTCGAGATCCCGCCGGCGGGGTGAGCCCCCACCCAGGCAGGGCACTCGGGACAGGGGACAGCAGCTCGCGTGTGCTGACGCCGAGCGTGCCGCGGCTGGAACTTCTGTGCAGCGGATGAGCATTGGCCGACGAGCGACGGGGAGACGGCAGACGCTCCGCACCGGTCGAGTCTGGTCATCGCCGGGATAGAATGGACCGACATGCCGGCACGGAGGTTCGGACCGTACGAGGTCGTGGGACCGCTCGCAGCGGGCGGCATGGGCGAGGTGCTCCGGGCACGGGACCCCCGCCTCGGGCGTGACGTCGCAATCAAGGTGCTGCCCGCGGCGTTCGCCGGCGATCCGGATCGGCTGGTGAGGTTCGAGCGCGAGGCCAGGGCGGTCGGGCAGCTCAGCCACCCCAACGTGCTCGCGGTCTTCGACGTGGGCAGCGCCGACGGCGCCCCGTACCTCGTCACCGAGCTGCTCGAGGGGGAGACGCTCCGCGAGCGGCTGCATGGCCGGCCGGTCCCGGTCCGCAAGGCCGTGGATTTCGTCGCCCAGGCGGCGCGGGGGCTCGCGGCGGCGCACGAGAAGGGCGTCGTGCACCGCGACCTCAAGCCGGACAACCTCTTCGTGACCCGCGACGGGCGGGTCAAGATCCTCGACTTCGGCCTCGCCAAGCTCTCCTTCCCGCAGCTCCCGTCCGGGGGCGGCGACGGCGAGCCGGCTCCCACCGAGCCCGGCCTCATCGTCGGGACCGCGGGCTACATGTCGCCGGAGCAGGTGAAGGGGCTGCCCGCCGACCCGCGCTCGGACATCTTCAGCCTCGGCACGATCCTGCTCGAGATGCTCACCGGCAAGCGGCAGTTCAGCCGGGGCAGCCTGGTCGAGTCGCTCAACGCCATCGTCAACGACGAGCCGGAGGGGCTCGCCTCCGGTGAGCTGCCGTGCTCGCCAGTGGTGGGACGGATCGCGCGCCGGTGCCTCGAGAAGAACCCGGACGAGCGCTACCAGTCGGCGCGCGACCTCGCGTTCGCCCTCGAGGAGGTGTCCCTGTCCCTCTCCGGCGTGCTGCCGGACCCCGGCGCCATGAAGGTCGTCTGGTACCGCCGCCTCCGCTGGCGGTGGCTCGCGGCGGCGGTGGGCACGGGGGTCCTCGGTCTGGTCTCGGGGCTCTGGCTCGGATGGCGCGCGCCCAGACCCGCCGCAACTCCCGCGTACCAGCAGCTCACGTTCCGGCGCGGCACGATCTGGTCCGCGCGCTTCACCGCGGAGGGGGAGACTGTGCTGTTCGGGGCACGCTGGGAGGGCCAGCCGCTCGAGGTCTTCCTGGCCCAGCCGGGCCAGCCCGAGGCCCGGCCGCTGCAGCACGTCGGCTCGGACCTCCTCGCGGTCTCCCGCTCCGGTGCGATGCTGCTCTCGCGGGATCGCCGGTACCTCGGGTTGTGGGTGCAGAGCGGCACCCTGGCCCGGGCGTCGCTGACCGGCGGCGAGCCCCGCGACGTGCTCGAGGACGTGGAGTGGGCCGACTTCGGTCCCGACGAGAGCGAGATCGCGATCGTGCGGCGGGTCGGGGGGCAACGCCGGCTGGAGTTCCCGATCGGCACCGTGAAGGCCGACAGCACGGGCTGGATCTCCCACCCGCGGGTGGCGCCGGACGGCGCGTCCGTGGCGTTCCTCGAGCACCCGGTGTGGTTCGACGACGGCGGCTCCGTGGTGCTGGTGGACCGCAGCGGCACCCGCACGGTGCTGGACGACGCGTGCTCGAGCGTGCAGGGGCTGGCGTGGGCGCGAGACGGCAAGCGGGTCTACTACACGGCGGCGAAGGGGGGCGCGACCCGCTCGCTCTACGCGGTCGCGCCGGGCGGCCGGCCGCGCCTCGTCCTCGCCGCCCCGGTCTCCCTGACCGTGCACGACATCGCCGCGGACGGCACCATCCTCCTGGCCCGGGAGCAGGTCCGGGCTGGCGTGATCGTGAAGCCGCCCGGCGGCGTCGAGCACGACCTCTCCTGGCTCGACTACTCGGTGCTGCGCGACTTCTCGCCGGACGGCCACCGCGTGCTGTTCACCGAGGGCGGGCAGGCCGGCGGGGAGAAGTACGGCGTGTACCTACGGACGGCCGACGGCTCGCCGGCGGTGCGGCTCGGCGACGGAGACGCCATGGCGGTCTCGCCCGACGGCAAGTGGGTCGCGGCGGCGCCCAACCGCTCGCCACGGCCGATCGTGCTGCTTCCCACCGGCGCCGGCCAGGCCCGGGAGCTGTCGAGCGACCGGATCAACCACCTGCGGGCACGCTGGCTGCCGGACGGTGAGGCGCTCGTCTTCGTGGGCCACGAGCCCGGCCGCAGCAGCCGGCTGTGGGTGCAGAGCGTGCGCGGCGGCGCGGCGCGCCCGCTCAGCCCTGAGGGCGTCGGAGTGGAGCTGGCCGTGGCCCCCGACGGCCGCACCGTGGCGGGGGTGGACGCCGACCAGCGGGTCTGGCTCCACGGCCTGGACGGAGCCCCCCCGAGGCGGCTCGACGCCGTGCCCGCCGAGCTCGCGCCGGTCGGGTGGAGCGCGGACGGACGCCGGCTCTTCCTCGCCGACACCAGGTCGCTGCCGGCGGTGCTGCACGCCCTCGACCTGGGCTCAGGCCGGCTGGAGCGGCTCCGCGAGCTCATGCCGGCCGACCCGGCGGGCCTCGTGCGGGTGCGGGGGGTGCAGGTGGGGGCCGACGGCGACGCCTGGGCGTACTCCTACTTCCGCATCACCAGCGAGCTGCTCACCGTGCGCGGCCTCGAGTAGCTGCGGCGTTCACGACCTCAGCAAGGCGCGATGAGGCGCTCGGCGGAGGCAAACAGCTCAACGGTCTGCTGCATGCCGCCGACCGCGCCGACGAGGAGCATCTCCCGGCGCTGGTAGTGGTCCAGGCAGGTGCCACAGGTGGTGACGATCGCGCCGCGCGCCGCGAGCGCCCGCAGGCTCTCGAGCGCCGGCCCCTCCTCGGTGGTGAGGAGCACGCCGCGGTTGAGACACGCCACGAAGTCGACCTTCACCTCGGAAGCCACGAGCTTCTCGAGGAACAGGCGCAGGAGCTTCGCCCCCAGCTCGCCATCGACGGCGCCGATCCGGTCGTCGTTGAGGTACAGGAACGTCATGTCATCCTCCCGCAGGAGTCTCGTTGCTAGCAGCGGACGTGGCACCCTGCCAGGCGGAGAGCGCCAAGAGTGGCGGACCTGGTCCGCCGCTATTATCAAGCACATGATGGGCGCCTTCAACCCCCAGGGGGTGCAGATCACCGCCTTCAAGGTGCCCACCT
>DAONEV010000185.1:6735-8403 GCA_035403265.1 Thermoanaerobaculaceae bacterium
CGCTGCTCGACGCCGTGGGCGCCGTGGTTCGTGGTGCCGTCCAACCGCAAGTGGTACCGCAACATGGTGGTCTCCCAGGTGCTCGTCGACACCCTGGCGAGCATGAAGCTGGCTCACCCGCCCGTGGTCAAGAACATCTCGACGTCCGGAATCCCGCCGGCGGGATAGACGGTTCCCGGTCGTTGCTCCCCCTTCCCACCTAAAAAGAAACCGGTGTGCGGGCCGGATCAAACACCAACCATGGCCCCGGCCCCGCTTGACAGCTTCCCTGTACATCGATAGCGTCGCCCGCATGATGGAACCCAGCCCGACCTGGCAGCGTCTGCTTCGAGCCTTCGGCCTGCCAGTCATCCCACTTCTCGCCTTTTCCGCGGCGCTGCTCGCCGGCTGGCCGTCTCTCCCCGCTCACCCTTCGGCCGCACACGTTCTTCCCCTCGCTGCGTTAGCCATTGGCTTGGTCCTCGCGGTAATGAGCGACGGCTGTGTCGCCCGCACCCTTGCCCTCACACTCCTGGCCGTACTCTTCGCCACGCCCCTCAACGGCGCGTGGACGACCGGGATCTCCACCGGTAGCTTCCTTGGTGGGCTGGTCCCCACCAGTGACGCGGCGGACTACATGCACGATGCGCAGGCCCTGCTGATCGGGGAGCGCATTCCGCCGTTTCCAGCCAGGCGACCGCTGTTTGTCGGGCTCTTCTCGGTCCTGCTGTGGATCTCGGGCGACAATCTCCAGCTCGCATTGGCCGTGCTCGTGCTCGGCACTGCGCTCGCCACCGGCTGCCTTGTCCGGGCGGTGCGGGCCACGCATGGCCCGTTGGCGGCGGCGGCCACCGCGCTCCTGGTGCTTACCTACTACCGTCGGTTCGCCCCCACCGTCCTCACCGAGCAGCTTGGCCTCCCACTCGGGTTGCTGGCGCTGGCTTGGATGTGGCGCGCCTCGGTCCTTCGTAGCCCCAGGCAGGCCTGCCTCGGCCTCGGCTTGCTGGCCCTCGCTCTCAATGCGCGTGCCGGGGCTTTCTTCGTCCTGCCGGCGTTGCTCCTGTGGTTCGTCGATGCCGGAGCGTCGACTCGCCGGGCCCGCTGGCATCGCCTCGGCGCGGGTGTTCTGGCTTTGTCCCTCGCCTTCGCCGCCAACCTCGGCCTCGCGAGGCTCGTCGCCTCGCCGAACCTGCCCTCAGGCAACTACTCGTACGTCCTCTACGGGTTGGCCGTCGGCGGCAAGGGATGGCAGCAGGTCGAGACCGATCACCCCGAGACGAAGCTCCTGCCGGACAACGAGCGCAACCGCCGCATCATGACCCTGGCCCTCGCAGCCATTCGCCAGCGGCCCGGGAACTTCGTGACTGGCTGTGCGCGCAGCCTGGGCGACGTCGTGAGTCTTGGCAACGCGGGTTTCGCTGGCTTTCTGCCTGGTGGCCGGGCGGGGCTCGGCCTGCGCGCCCTCTTCCTGGGCGCCGTGCTCGTGGGGCTCGGCCGGTGCTGGTGCAAACGAAGTGAGTGGTGGGGACGGCTGCTCCTGGCCGCGGCGGCCGGGATCCTCGCGTCTGTACCCCTGGTGCCGCCGGCCGATGCCGACGACATGCGTGCCTATGCCGCCACCTTCCCGATCGTCGCGGTGCTGGCGGCGATCGGGGGAGGGTTCGCCGTCGAGTGGGTGGCGTCCCGTCT
>DAONEV010000186.1:0-8394 GCA_035403265.1 Thermoanaerobaculaceae bacterium
CCCCATCGGTGAGGAAGTTGGCCATCCACGGTGGGAAGGTGCTGGACAACCCCAGGGAGCGCTGCAGTCCAGGACACCCGTGCCGAGGCGCAGAAAAGGAGTCGTCGCCCCGGCGCACGACCAGGGTCTCGCCTGCCACCCAGCGCTGGTAGTAGGCGAAGCAGCAGGCCCGCCCTGCCGTCTCGACCATCGGCTCGAAGCCGGGCGAAGGCACCGTGTCAAACAGCGCCACGACAGGTGTCTTGAGCTGCAGGGCCTGTGTCAATCGGTCAACCGCTGCTTGCGTGGGTGCCATCTCGTCCTCCCGGGCTCCGGATTCCTTCTCCCGGCAAGGGAAGCTACTCCCTCGGCTCAGCGGAGCTGGGCAGGAAGACCCTGAGCCATGGTCCTGTGGCCATGTGGGAGCTAGCGCCGGTCCTGCGGTACGGCCACGCGTGCCTTCTCGTAGAGCTGGGCAGCCTCCGGGAACTGCCTGAGCGCTTCCTGCGCCTGGTTGTCGTTCTGGAGCAGAACGCGGTAGCCGTCCGTCAGGGAGAGGCCGGCGTTGGAGATCTCTGCCTGCAGGTTCAGCTCGATGTCCCGCCGATCCGTGGCGTTGGCCAGCGCGGCGTCCAGCTCCGCCTCAGGCAGCCATTTCTGTGCCAGGACCTTGTCCTTGAACTGCTGGACGATCTCGGGCGTCACGGCAAAGGACCTGGCGATCGCATCCTTGTCTGTCTTGTCCGCGAGGTAGCCGACCGCGAAGTGGAAGAAGGCAGCTTGCCCCAGCAACCGCGCGACCCGTTCCGAGTAGACTCCGGCGGCGGTGTGCACATCCGGCGTGATGCCGCCGCCGCCGAAGACCTTGCGGCCGCTGTCGGTGAAGAAGACCGGTCCGGCGTCCTTGGCAGGGGCAGGCAGACCGTTGTTCTCGCCGTCCGGGTTGACGTAGGCGAAGAAGGAATCGAAGTCCCGCTGGATGCACCGGCCGGACGGCGTGTAGTACTTGGCCGTGGTCAGGGCGAGGGCCGAATCCCGCAGCGGGTAGATGGTCTGCACGACGCCCTTGCCGAAGCTCGTCTCGCCAATCACCAGTCCACGGTCGTGATCCTGGATACAGCCGGCCACGATCTCAGACGCGGAGGCCGAGCCGCGATTGACGAGCACGACCACAGGGCCCGGAAAGTGCAGGCCATCCCGCGCCGCCCTGTAGTCCTGGAATGAATCTGCGGTGCGTCCCTTGGTGGAGAAGACGAGCTGTCCTGGTTCGAGGAGGAACCCGGACACCGCAACTGCGGTGTCGACGATGCCGCCCGGGTTGTCGCGAAGATCCAGAAGAAGTCGGGTGGCGCCTTCGCCGGTCAGCCGCTCGAGCGCCCGACTGACCTCGTTGCCGGTCGTCCGGGTGAAGTCCGAAATGCGCACGTACGCGGTCGCCGGGTCGAGGAGCAGGGCGTACCGGACCGAGTCCGTGGGCACCCTGGCCCGCTGCAGCGAGACCTCCAGCGGACGGCCGAGCCCCGGACGGAGGATCGTGATGCGGACCGTCGAACCCTCCGGCCCCCGCAGACGCCGGGCGACATCGTCGAGGTCCATGCCGTCCGTCGAGACGCCGTCAATGGAGTCGATGATGTCCCCGGCCCGGAGACCCATGCGTGCAGCGGGTGTTCCCTCGATGGGAGTGATGACCGTGACCCGTCCGCCTCGCATGGAGATCTGCACGCCGACGCCGTGGAACGAGCCCTGCTGCCGCTCGCGGATCTGCGCGTAGCCGGCGGGAGGGAGGAAGTTGGAGTGGGGGTCGAGGAGCTCCAACATGCCGTCGAGGCTCGAGTAGACGACCTGGTCCGCCTCCACCGGCCGCGGCGCCTTGTCGATAAGGATGCGCAGAACCTCGCTGTAGCGGCGCAGGAACTCATCGGCCTTGCCGAGACCCTCCGCGGCCGGACCGGCAACGGCTCCGGCCAGAGCGCCAGCGACGATCACGGCGGCCGAAAGGACGACACGGGTGGGAACCCTCATTCACGCCCCCCTTGGGCAAGAAAGGTTATCACACTATACTCATGCTCTCCCGGGCCGCGGGAGGAGGAGCGCGATGTTCGGTTCAATTGGTTTGCCAGAGCTGGTCCTGATCTTCATCGTGGCATTGCTGCTCTTCGGGCCGCGCAAGCTCCCCGAAATCGGCAAGACGGTTGGCAAGGCGCTGGGCGAGTTCAGGCGGGCATCGAACGACCTCAAGCGCACGCTTGAGGACGAGGTGGCAGCCGCGGACCTCCGGGAAACCCACCACGAGGTGAGCAGCGCATTCCGGATGCCGGTCTCCGAAGCCGGGGGCCCCACTCCGGTCGAGCCGGACGCCCAGATCACGACTCCCACCAGCGTGCCTACCGGACCCGAAGAACCTCATGAACCGGCGCCGACTGCCGCGCCCGAGGCTTTGCCCGAGCCCCCTGCCGCGGAGCCCCGCTAGCTCATGGTCTCCGTAGGAGAGGGAATCTCCCGTCTTGACAGCGAGCTCACCCGCATGTCGCTGGTCGAGCATCTGGACGAGCTGCGTAAGCGGCTCGCCGTGTCGTTCGTGGCCCTGTTGGTGGGCTTCCTGGTCTGCTGGGCATTTGCCAAGCCCATCTTCGCCTGGCTGTCCCAACCTCTGACGCAGTTCCTGCCCCAGGGGGAAAAGCTGGCCTTCACCGGCCTCGTCGACCCGTTCATGCTCTATGTGAAGGTCGCGGCGCTGGCCGGCGTCTTCCTGGCCTCGCCGGTCCTCCTGCACCAGGTCTGGCTCTTCATCGCACCTGCGCTGTACCGCCATGAGCGGCGCGTCGCGATTCCCTTCATTCTCGCCACGACGGTGTTCTTCGTCGCCGGCGGCTACTTCGGGTGGGCCGTCGCATTCCCCATGGTCTGCCGGTTCCTGCTTGGGGTCGGCAGCGAGTTCAAGCAGGTCATCACGGTCAACGAGTACTTCTCGATGGCCAGCAAGGTCATCCTCGGCCTCGGGGTGGTCTTCGAGCTGCCGGTGCTCATCGGCGTGCTCGCGCGCCTCGGCGTGGTGGGTCATCGGTTCCTCCTCCGACATTTCCGGTGGGCCGTGCTGGCGATCTTCATCCTGGCCGCCATCATCACCCCGACGCCCGACATCCCGACCCAATGCGTCTTCGCAGTGCCGATGGTGGCCCTGTACCTGATCGGGGTGCTCGTGGCGTGGTTGTTCGGAAAGCGGACGGAGCGACCTCCAGCGGCATAGCCCATTCCCGCCGGACACGGCGCGTGCTAGAGTGGAGCCGCTTGGTTGAGCCAATGGAATCTGGGGGTCTCGTGACCGAACACGAGCTGGGCCTTGACGCCTTTCTCGACGCGTTGCCGTGCGCGGCACTCGTGTTCACCGCGTCGTGGAGACTGCAGGCCCTGAATAGCGCCGCCGCCGCCCTCCTCGCCGCAAGTGGCGCTGACCTCGCCGGGCGACCCCTCCGTGACTTCCTCCCGGACTGCTCCGGCGAGCAGCTCTCCCGCAGCGACGGCATCTGGCAACCCCAACGCATCCAGCCGGCGAGAGGAGAGTCTCGGCCCTGCCTGATCCGGGCTGCCAGGGCACACCCCCAGGCACCGTTCCTCGTCCTGGTGCTCTGCGAAGAAGGCAAGCAGGAGCTCTGCCGCCACGTTGTCGAGGACTACTACCACAGACTCTGGGATCAGGCCGCCGTGGGCCTCGCCAACCTGGACCCGGAGACCGGCCACATCCAGCAATGCAACCACCTCCTGGCCCAGATGCTCGGCTACCCGGAGAGCGCGCTGGTCGGCAGGCGGTTCACCCAATTGCTGCACGGGGACGACCAGGCAGCCAACGAGGCGCTGTTGGCCGGGCTGGCAACGCGCCACCGCGACCGCTACGAGACGGAATGCCTCGCCTATCGCCAGGACGGCACCCTCGTCTGCATCCACCTGGTGGTGGCCTCGGTCCGTGACGTCTCTCGCACCCCAATCTGCTCAATGGTCGTCGCCCACGACGTCACCGCCCAGCGCCGGGAGGAGAAGCGCCTTCAGGCAACCGAGGGCCGCTTTCGCCTGCTCTTTGAGCAGAACGTCGCCGGCATGATCCGCACGGCCGTAGACGGGAGGATCCTGGAGTGCAACGAGGCCTTCGCCCGCATGCTGGGGTACGGCTACCCGGCCCAGGTCCTTGAGCACCATGCAGAGGATCTCTTCCCTGCCGTCGAAAGCCGCGCGGCTTTCATCGCCGAGCTGCAGGAGCTCGTTCGCCTCCGCAACCACGAGGTCGAGCTGAAGCACCGGGACGGCTCCACGCTCTGGTGCCTGGTCAACGCCACCCTTGCACCGGACTCCGAGGGTGAGCTCACCATCATCGAGGGCTCGGCCGTTGACATCACCGACCGCCGCCGCGCCGAGGAGCAGCTCCGCATCCAGCGCGATCTGGCTCATGTCCTGGCCACCGTGACCAACCTAGAGCACGCGGCACAGGTTTGCGTCGACGCCGCCATCCGGGCGTCCGGCATGGAGGCGGGAGGGTTCTACGTTCACGATCCCGATTCCGGCTGCCTCAACTTGGCCGCGTGGCAAGGCATTAGCGACGACTTTGTCAGGTCGGTCGCGGTCATTGCCCCTGGCGATCCCCGGCACGGGACCGTCCTTGCGGGAAAGTGCGTCTTCGCCCACCTATGTGACCTACCCGGTGCGGAGGAGATGCTTGGGGTGGACGCAAGCCTGAGAGCGGTCGCCGTCGTGCCGATCGTCCATCAGGGCACAGTGATCGGCTGCTTCAACCTTGCCTCCCGGACGAGGGATGAGGTGCCGGCCGCCGACCGCGAAGCCATCGAGGTGGTCGCCGCGCTGATCGGCAACGCCATCCTGAGGATCCGCGCCGAGAGCACTGTCCGGCAGCGCGAGGCGGAGCTCACGACCCTCTTCGACTCGCTACGCGACCTCGTGCTCGTGGTGGACACCGGGGGATCGATCCTGGCCGCCAATCGCGGCGCCTGTGCCAACCTGGGTTTCACTCCCGCGGAGCTCGTCGGACGACACGTGCGGGAGCTTCATCCGGCCAGGTCGGTCAAAGAGCTGGAAGAGCTCTTCGAGTCGCTGGTGAAAGGCCGCGCGGCAGCATATGACCTCCCTCTGGTCGCCAAGGACGGCACGGTTGTGCCCGTCGAGACCACGGTCGCCAGGGGCACCTGGGGCGGTCGTGCGGTCCTCTTTGGGGTCAGCCGGGACATCAGCGGGCTTCTGGTCGACCAACAACGCATCGTCGAGCTCACCAGACGGGAGGCCGTGGGACGGCTCGCTGCCGGGGTGGCTCATGAGTTCAACAACCTCCTGCAGGCCATGTTGGGGCACGCCACGCTGCTGCGCCTTCGGGCCGGCGACCGGGTATCCAGCGGGCGGCTTGCCTCCGATCTCGAGCTGCAGATTCGGCGCGGCGCCCTCCTGGCTCGGAAGCTCCTGGAGTTCTCCCTGCCTGGCCAGACCGGGCGCGAACCGATCGAGCTCGGCGCGGCTCTCCGGCACTGCCTCGACACCCTGCGCCAACTGGTGCCGGAGCACATCGCTTTCGAGGTGGAGCTCACATCCGAGCCTCTCGTCACGGAATTCGACAGCAGCCAGCTCGAGCTGGTGATCTGGAACCTGGTCGTCAACGCCGTCGAGGCCATGCCCAGCGGTGGCGAGCTTGCCGTCGGCAGCGGCCGCCTGTCCAGCGGCGAGGTCTGGTTCTCGGTCGCCGACTCCGGGCTCGGCATCCGGCCTGAGGTGCGCCAGCACATCTTCGAGCCGCTGTTCACGACCAAGCAAGCCTCGGAAAGCGGCGGCATGGGGCTGGCGGTGGTCGCCGAGATCGTCGCACGCCACCACGGAAACATCCTCCTGGACGAGCAGGTCGAGCCCGGGGCCCGATTCCTGGTCACCCTGCCGGCCGCGTCAGGCCCTGTTCCGGCGCCGGTCACCCATCAAGGAACCCCGGTACTCGCGCGCGAGCACCGGGTCCTGCTGGTCGAGGACGACGAGCAGGTGCGAGGGACCATCACCCGGCTGCTCCAGGTGCTCGACTGCGAGGTCACGGCCATCGGGAGCGGCGAGGATGCAGTGGCCCTGATCGACAGGCGATTCGAGCTCCTCATCACCGATCTGCTCTTGCCTGGAATCTCGGGGGATCAGGTCGCGGCGCGCCTGCAGGACTCCAACCCCGACATGCGCGTCATCATCGTCTCCGGCTACGGATTGACCCCCGAGCTCCGCCATCGCGCCGCGGAGCGCGGTTGGAGGATCCTGCCGAAACCCTTCGGGCTCGACTCCCTTGCACGCGAGATGGCCCTCGCCTGGCGGATCCCCGCCTCGTGATTCGGCCCGGCCGGGAGGAGTCCCGTCGCGTCGAGTCGACCGATCTCTGAGCCTGGTTGTCGAGCCGAGAGCTGGTGGCCCGGCACTCTGGTCTCACAGCACGAGAAAAGGGGTGCGGAGGAGCCCGCACCCCACGATTGCCTTCTCCTCTTCGGACCCTGGGGTTGGCGCGCCTGTGCCAGGGGCCGGAAGCGGAATCAGAAGGGGGAGAACCCGCCGCCGCTCCAAAAATCCTGGCGGACAGAGTTGTAGAGGTTGCGCAGAGCCTCCAAGTGCTGCTTCTCCCAGTCAGCCAGGAACTGGTAGAACGTCCTGACCTCGGCGTCGGTGGCCTGTGACGCAGCGCCCGAGAAATAGGTGATGGCATTGTTCTCGAGCGTCATGCCGATGGAAAGCGCCGCCATCTCGAACTCGGATCCGGCGGCCTGCTCCCGGAACTTGCCTGTGAAGATGGCTTGCGAGATGGCGCTCCAGTCGGAGGCCTTGCCGGTCCGGAATGCGGCCAGTCCGTCCTTGTCGTAGCTGGTCGCCACCTGCCGCAGGAACGCCTGGTGCTCCACCTCGTCGGCCGCGAGCTTCTCGAAGAGCTCCTGGACGGCCGGCTTGGAGGCCCTGGCAGCGGTCATGGCGTAGAAGGTGTGCCCGTCCGCCTCGATCTAGTAGGACTTGCGAAGGATGTCGAGGATGACCTCGCGGTTCTGCATTTCGTTGCCTCCGAACCTCTCCGGGCGCCCTCAGGACGCCACGAGCTTGCCGACCTCGCGCTCGATCTCTTCCGGGGTCATGACCATGCCGCCGACCCTGCCATAGAAGGTGATCGGCTTGCGTCCGGCCACCACGGCCTTCACGTCCTCGACCATCTGGCCCGTCGACAGCTCGGTCACGAAGACCCGGCCGGCCTGGTCCACGGCCTGTGAGAGCTGCTCGGACGGGTATGGGAACAGGCTGATCGGGCGGAACAGCCCGACCTTGACGCCACGGGCGCGCAGGGTGTCGATGGCGGTCTTGCAGATGCGCGCCACGGTACCGTACGCGACGATGAGCACGTCCACCGGCTCCTCGAGTTTCCAGCTTTCCCACCTCAGCTCGCGGCCCATGTCCTCGTACTTCCGGTTCAAATGCCAGTTGTGCGCCTCCAGCTCCTCCGGGTTGAGGAACAGGGAGTTGATGATGTTGGGGTTGCGGCCGATGCACCCGGTAGTCGCCCAGGGCCTGGCCGGGAGCTCCTCCGGGCTGATGGACCGCTTGAACTCGACCGGCTCCATCATCTGACCGATGAGGCCGTCTCCCAGCACCATGACCGGGTTCCGGTAGCGGTCGGCGAGCTCGAACGCGTCCTGAGTGAGGTCCGCCGCCTCCTGGACCGTGGAGGGGGCCAACACCAGTACCCGGTAGTCGCCATGACCCCCGCCTTTGGTGGCCTGGAAGTAGTCCGACTGGGAAGGCAGGATGCCTCCGAGGCCCGGACCGCCACGCATGATGTTGACGATCACCACCGGCAGCTCGGCTCCGGCCAGATACGACATCGCCTCCATCATCAGGGAGATACCGGGGCTTGACGACGATGTGAAGACCCGGCGTCCGGTACCGGCGGCGCCGTAGAGCATGTTGGAAGCCGCCACCTCGGACTCGGCCTGGAGGAAGGTGCCGCCGACCTGCGGCAGGCGTGCGGACATGTACTCGGGAATCTCGTTCTGGGGGGTAATGGGATAACCGAAGAACAGCCGACAGCCGGCATGGATCGCCGCCTCGCCGATCGCCTCGCTTCCCTTCATGAGCTTCTTGGCCATCGCTCGCTCCTTAGCTTCCCGCCTGCGCCGCGCAGGCCTTGCCGATCTCGTAGCCGCGGTCCAGGCAGGTCTGGTTGAGGCCGATGAGCTTCGGCCGACTGGCGAAGGTGTCGGCCAGCACCTCTCTCACGACCGCGAGATCCGCATTCCCGGTGGCTCCCAGGTAGGCGCCCAGCGCCACCATGTTGGCCGCCTTGGGCGTGCCGGCTTCCTGGCGATCTCGTTGGCCGCCACCGGCACCACGACGACATCGGAGCGACTGGGCAAACGATTG
>DAONEV010000187.1:0-8374 GCA_035403265.1 Thermoanaerobaculaceae bacterium
CCATGCCCTTGAGGCGGCGGTCACCGAGATCCGGCCGTTGTTCGTCCAGTGCAAGCGCTGTGGGAAGTGGGTCTGCCAGCAGATCTGCTGGAACGCCGAGCGCGCGCTGTGCAAGAGCTGCGCGCCGATCCTGCAGCGCGAGCTCGCCGCCAAGCAGGCCGAGATCGCCGTCCAGCAGGCCGAGGAGAGGATGCGCCAGCGCGATCTCCTGCAGGGCGTCGACGTCGAGGCGCCGGCTGTCGTCCAGTGTCCGCACTGCCAGGCCGAGACCGCGCCAGGCAAGTTCTGCTCGGAGTGCGGCGGCAAGCTGGCCGCGCGCAGCGAGTGCCCCCGATGCGGCGCTCAGGTCGCCGAGAAGGCCAGGTTCTGCCCAGAGTGCGGGCAGAAGATGTCATGAATCCCCGCCCCTGCCAACTCGTCAGCGGCACCTCGAGCACGAAGGCGCAGTGGCTCCTGACCGAGGAGCAGCTCGTCCTGAGCCTGGAGGCCGGCGACACCCAGGTCCTGGCGCTGCGCGAGCTGTGCTCGGTGGCCGGCGACGAGCTGAGCGTGACGCTGGCCACCCCCGGGCAGGCGTTCACGCTGTCCCGTCTCGGCGCCGACGCCGCGCTGCTCCTCGCCGAGCTGCGGGCGCGGTGGCTCCCCACCCGCGCGCGGACTCTCCGGCTCCTGGGCGCGTCCGACGGCTGGCAGTTCACCGGCAGCCTCACCAGGGCTCCGGGGGGCTCGGCCGAGCGCGCCGATCTCCTGCTCGCCGGCTCGACCCTGCTGGTCGCACCCCACGGGCAGGACGTCTCTCCTCTCTTTCTGGCGCTCCTCGACCGCCTGGTCTTCGACCCGCTCGCCTACGCCGTCGTGGCCACGACCTCGGACGGCGGGGGTTGGAGCCTCGGAATGCTCGGCAGTCGCAGCGAGGACCTGCACGAGCGGCTGCGGGACGCCAGGTCGAGGCTGGCGGCGTGGACCGCCACGGTGCTCGCGGCCGAAATGCCAGCCCTGAGCGCCACCGCGCGGGCTCTCCTCGCGAACCACTGGGCGCCCGGCCGCCTCCTCCCCCTGGATGCGGTAAGCGCCGAGGCCCGAGCCGCCCTCCAGGCGTGGTTCGACCGCGGGGACCGCGCCGCCGAGGCGACCGCCCTCCAGCGATGGGCCGAGGACGACCAGATCTGGTTCGGCCTCACGCCGCCGCCCGGCACCGAGCCGACCACCGTGCTCGATCAGCCGGACACGGGCGAGGTGCCTGCAGCGCTCCTTTGGCTGCTCGCCAGACGCGGGTCCGCCATCCTTCTCGAGGCGATCGGCGGCGAGGACCTCGCCACCTACCACTTCGAGGGCGGCGCGGCGCTGGTGCCGCTGGTTTCGGAGATGCTCTGTGCCCCGCACTTCGCCCGCGAGGCCGTCTACGCGCCGCTCGGTGAGCTCACCGGCGAGCGCGCCGACCTTGGGCTGGCTGCCCGCCACCTGCCGTTCCTGGTGGAGCTGCGCCAGCGCTTCGTGAAACGCATCATCCATCGGGACACCGCCTCCTGGCAGTCCGCCATCGACGCGCTGCGGTAGGCCCACTTCCAATCGAGATCCCTGGCCGCAGAGCGCCAGGACGGGCCGTTACTCGTCCGTCGTGTCGTCGAGGGGCTCGGCGAGCAGCAGCGAGCCCACCGTGGCCGCGGCGAGGATGACGCCGACGACGACGAGCGACAGCGCGGTGGACACCTCGTAGACGTCCGAGATCAGCATCTTCACGCCGACCAGAACGAGGATGATGGCAAGGGCCGGCCGCAGCAGCCGCAGGGACTGCAACGCCCGCGCCAGGACGAAGTACAGGGCGCGCAGGCCGAGAATGGCGAAGATGTTTGAGGAGTACACCACGAAGGCATCCTGACTGACCGCCAGCACGGCCGGCACCGAGTCGACGGCGAACATCACGTCGGTACTCTCGATGGCCAGGAGGACGAGGAACATGGGGGTGAAGCGCAGCCCACCCTTGGCGGTGCGGATGGTGAAGCGCTCGCCATGGTAGCTGCGCTCCATTGGCAATACGCGGCTCGCCCACTTCACCAGGAGGTTGCGCTCTGGGTGGACCTGCTCTTCAGCGCTCAGGCCGAGCTTCGCGCCCGTGGCGACGAGGACGACTCCCAGGAGGTAGACCAACCAGTGGAAGTGGGAGATCAGGGCGACACCGGCGAAGATGAAGATACCGCGGGTGATGATCGCCCCGACGATGCCCCAGAAGAGGATCCGGTGGTGGTGCTCCGGCGCGACCGCGAAATAGGTGAAGAGCGCCAGAAAGACGAAGAGGTTGTCGACCGAGAGGGACTTCTCGATCAGGAAGGCGGTCAGGTAGGCCAGGGCTTGGTCGTGGCCGCGGGTCCACCCCACGAAGAGCGAGAACGCCAGCCCGATGCCCACCCAGACGGCGCTCCAGAGCAGCGCCTCCCGGGTGCCCTCGCGATGGGAGTGGCGGTGGAACACCAGCAGGTCGAGGGCCAGCAGGCCAACCACCAGTCCCGCGAAGACGATCCACCACCAGCCCACAGATACCCCCGTGCCTCCATCGTAACAGTCCGACGCGGAAAGAGTCGCGGGTGCGACCCTGGCCGCACCCGCTCCTGCGTCGGACGACCCGGGTCCTGGCGTTTACTTCTTGCCGCCCATCAGTTTCGCAAACGGGTTCTCGCCGTCCTTGCCCTCTTCTCCCGTGCCGCCAAACAGGCTCGTCTCCTTGTACCCGGCCGGTATCGCGAAGGTGCTCTCCGGTACCGCGGCCATCTCGAGAGAAGTGACCTCCATGGTCATCTTCGTGACCTCGGTCTTGCCCTTCTCGTTGGTGGTGGTATGCACCGTCACGCGCTTGAGAGGGAAGCCCTGGATCTTGTCCATCTCGGCCTTCACGAGCTTGTCGAGGTTCTCGTCGCCGAGCTTCGGCGGAGCCTTGCGCAGCCAGATCCCGAGCGCCATCTCGACGAGCTTCGGCGCCGACCAGACGTCTTCCTCCTGCACCGACTTGCTGTTGGTCTTCATGCCCATGAAGCTCATCGACATGGTATAGGTCGTGCGGAACTTGTAGTGAACCGTCGGCAGGCCGGCGACCAGGCCGTCGGGCTCTTCACCGAGCCTCTCCACGACGGGATCGGAGAACTTCATGTTCATCATCTTCATGGCCCCGCCGGCCATCTGCATCATTCCTTCCATGTCCCACTTCGCATAGGTCTTCTCCTTCGGGTTGACGAGGAAGACCTCCTTGCCGCCGTCCTTGGTGACGAGGTAGTTGCCGGCCGCCATCATGGGGTTGCCGCTCTCGAGAAACTCGACCTTCGCCTGGTCGCCGTTGGCCCAGCCCTTGACCTTGGACGAAGCCTGCTGCGCGCCCTTGCCGCCTTCCGACGTGGTCGTGGAGGTGAACACCATCCCCGCCCATGCGCCGGACGCGAGGGTCAGAACCAGTATTGTCAGGATCGCTATCCGCTTGCTCATCGCTGTCCTCCCGTTGCCTGGCTCGCCGCCAGCCTAGACTCGGACCACCTGGGTGACCTCGGGTACGCGCTGCTTGAGGCGCTCCTGGACGAAGCCGACCAGCGTCATGGTGGCCATTGGGCACCCTCCGCACGCCCCCAGCAGTCGCACGTGCACGTTGGTGCCTTCGAGGGCCACGAACTCCACGTCCCCGCCGTCCATCTGCAGCGCCGGTCTCACTTCGTCCAGGGCCGCCCGCACCCTCTGCTCGAAACCGCTCACATTCTCCGTCATGCTTGCCTCCGCTCCACGAGGGAGCAACGCATTGTGCCACGGCCGGGATTCCGGGGGGAACAGCAGGCTGCAGGCTCAAGGCTCATCCGCCCCCCTGCGTTGAGCTGGGTGGCGCGTCTGGTGATAGGCGGCGCCACGTTTCACACTCCCCAATGGCGGCCCGACCACGGCCGACGCGTGTCCATCTGCTGGCTGCCACAAGCTGGAGAGCAGGCAAGGAGAGTGTGAAAGGTGGCACCGAGCCTCCACCCTGCTTCGTCTTGCCTTGAGCCTGGAGCCTGACGCCCGGGTGGAAGGGTGGAGGGGGGCCTGCTATCTTGGTTGGGCGTGGCCGAGAACCTGAGCACTCTTGGCTGCGTTGTAAGGGGCGATGAGCGACGATTCCTTGGAAGCCACGGTCGAGAGGTGCCGACAGGGCGACCAGCTCGCCTGGGCCGAGCTGGTGGATGCCACCGCCGACGACATTTTCCGCCTGGCGGTGAGCTTCACCCGCAATCGGGCCGAGGCCGAGGACCTCACCCAGGACGTCTTCCTGAAGCTGTGGCAGAACCTCCATCGCTACATCCCCGGATCTTCCTTCCGGGCCTGGGCCTACCGGGTCGCCCGCAACCTCTTCGTGGACGCCTACCGGCGGGCTCGCGACGTCCGGCAGGCCACCTGGGTCGACCCCGAGTTCCTCGACATGCTCCCCGGCTCCGACGATCCTCATACCCATGCGGTGCGCAGCCAGCGGCTGCAGATCGCCCGCACGGCGCTGGCCCGGCTGCCCGAGGAGTTGGCGCAGCTCTTGCTGCTGCGGGACTTCGCCGACTGGAGCTACGAGGAGCTCGCCGCCGAGCTCGACGTCCCCCTTGGCACCATCAAGTCGCGTCTCAACCGCGCGCGGCGAGAGCTGGCCTCCGTGGTCGGCCTTCACCTCGTGCCGCGCGCTTCGAACCCGGCGGGAGCGACAGCATGACTCCATGCGACCTCGTCCGGGAGCACCTGGATGCGACCATCGCCGGTGAGATCGAGCCCACCCTGGCCGCGCACATCCGAGCATGTTCGGACTGTCAGGAGGCCCTCCGGCTCGCCCGGCAGACCGAGGAAGGAGGGGCCGTGCTGCACAGCATTCGCGCCCCGGCCCACCTCAAGGAGCGCCTCAAGGCCCTCGTCCGGCTGCCTCTGGCCTGCGAGCAGGCACTGGCCTCCCTTGATCTGGCGCTCGACGGCGAGCTCGAGCCCCGGGATCGGGACGAGCTGCTCGCCCATTTCCGCGCCTGTCACGCCTGCCAGACGGCCTGGGAGGCCTTTGCCACCCTTCGCGAGGTCGGCAGCCTCACCAAGGCTCCGGCCCTGCTGCGCGCCCAGACCGCCGTTCACCCCGAAAACCGGCTTCGCACGCGCCGCACCCGCCGCACCTTCGACCTGCGGCTCGCGACGGCCGCCGCCTACCTGCTGGCCGCCATGACGGTCTTCCTGATCGGCAACCCGGCGCACATCGCCCGCGCCAGTAACGCCCCCATCGAAAAGGCCGCCGTCTACACCCGGGCGGCCGTCGAGAACCGCTTCGAGAGCTACACCCGCCGCCTGCGCGAGGGTGCCGTGGCAGCCCAGGGTTGGGTCGGCGACACGGCCACGAACGCGTGGAACGGACTGACAAACCTCATCACCCGCCGACCCACGAACCCAAAGCCCTCCGGCAACGTTGTACCGGATGGAAACGGAGGACGCCCATGAGCACCGAACAAGTCAACCAGAGTCAACAGGTTCCGCCACCTGTGGTCGCCGCGCCGCCCTCGGCTCAACCAATCACCTACCCGATACCCGGGGCGGCACAGATCAAGTCACCGGGAGCGGCCGTCGTGCTGTCGTTCTTCCCTGGAATCGGCCATCTGTATCTCGGGCTGTACCAGCGCGCCATCGGGTTCTTCGCCGCCTTCGCCATCTCGATATTCCTCGCGGACAAGGCCGGCCTGGGGATCCTCATCCCCTTCGTCTGGTTCTTCAGCCTCATCGATGCCTACCGCCAGACCCTTCTCATCAATGCCGGGCAGACACCCGACGACCTGTGGGCGAACCCTGTCCGCCGGCGGACCGCCAAGAACACCGGCCTGGGGTTCGGAGTGTTCCTCACGATCCTGGGCCTCCTCCTGCTCTACAACCAGTTCTATCCCCTCGACCTCACGTTCCTCTACGACTGGTGGCCGCTCCTCCTGGTCGGCATTGGCATCTGGCAGATCGGCCGATACCTCATCGCCCGTCAGAAGGCCGCCGCGGCAACCGAGGAGCAGGCCGGCTCGAGCTGGACGACCCCGTAGCCTCATCCCCTCCCCGCCTCGCCGAGCGCCCCGCACCCGCGGGGCGCTTCGCGTTCGAGGTGGGCACGGATCTCCGAGCCGCGCTCTCGGGGCGCCCCGTGCGCGGCGCACCTCCATCGACCGGTGAGCAGGGAGACGCGTCTGGTGATCGGCGGAGCCACGTTTCACACTCTCCAATGCCAGACCAACCGCCGGCAGTGTGCGCCCACCTGCTGGCTGCCACCAGCGGGCGAGCGGTCGAGGGGAGTGTGAAAGGTGGCACCGAGCCCCCACCCTGGTCCAGCTCGTCCTTGGCTTCTCCTTGAGCCTTGAGCCTGAAGCCTTGGGCCTGGCCGGGTGGGCGCGGGTCAGACCCAGCCGACGCCGGAGGCACGGCGACAGTCGGCCATGACCCCGGAGATCACCACCATCGCCCGCTCGCGGCCGTCGCGCAGGACTGCCTGAACGTGGCCCGGGTCACGGAGCAGCTCCTCCCGACGGGCACGGGCTGCCGAGAAGGTCTCCAGGATCAGCCCGAGCAGGCGCTTCTTCAACTCCCCGTAGCCGGTGCCGCCGACTGTGAAGAGCTTCTTGGTCTCGGGCCACTCCCCGGGCGGGGTGAAGAGCTTGAGCAGCGAGTACAGGGCATTCCCGCGCGTCGGCTTGGGGTCGGCGACGGGGGTGGAGTCGGTAACGATCCCCATCACCTTCTTCTTGAGCTCGTTCTCGGGGGCGAAGATGTCCAGGGTGTTGCCGTAGGACTTGGACATCTTCTGGCCGTCGGTGCCCGGCACCACCGCCACCTCGGGCAGAATGAGTTCCTCGGGCACCTGCAGGAGCTCCTTGCCGTAGGCCAGATTGAACGCTCCGGCGATGTCCCTCGTCACCTCGAGGTGCTGTTTCTGGTCCTTGCCGACGGGCACCTTGTCGGCGCGCACGATCAGGATGTCAGCGGCCATCAGCACGGGGTAGGCGAAGAGCCCGTGGTTGGGCGTGATCCCCCTCGCGGTCTTGTCCTTGTAGGAGTGGCAACGCTGCAGCAACCCCATCGGCGTGACGGTGGAGAGCATCCACGCCAGCTCGGTCACTTCCGGGACGTCCGACTGCCGGTAGAGTACCGATCGCCGGGGATCGAGGCCGAGCGCCAGGAAGTCGGTGGCGACGCTCAGGGCGTTGTCACGCAGCTCCCCACCCTCGCGGATCGTCGTCATGGCATGGAGGTCCGCGATGAAGTAGAAGCACTCGTTGCCCGGCTCGTCCTGCAACCGAACGAACTGCCGAATTGCCCCGAAGTAGTTGCCGATGTGAAGCTTTCCAGTTGGCTGGACACCCGAAAGGATGCGCATCGCTCCTCCTCGAAGCCGAGATCATACGGAAACCACCCCCGCCCGTCGAGTGCCGGAGCGACATTCCTGTCGCGACATCCGCTGCCGCGATTGGCTTGTCAGGGTGAATGGGTCAGGTCGAGGCAGAATTGTCTGCTGTCCAAAGGGGATCAGTCCAGCGTCAGCAAGCGGGTGACCGCGACCTCGCCCGTGCGGCGGGCATTGGAGACGACCTTCCCGGCGCCGGTCTCGAACAACCCAACCGGCCTGGCGGCCCTGGTTGGACCTGCCACCTTGACGGGGGCGGACGCTCTGGGTGCGGAAGGTACCTGGGCCGCTGCCGCCGGTACCGCCGGCTTGCCGAAACCACCCGCGAGCTTGGTCGTTCCCCACTTGCTCTGGTAGGCCGACAGGATGGAGCTGACGTAGTTCTGCGTTTCCCCGTAGGGCGGCACCCCGCCGTGGCGAGTCACCGCCCCCGGCCCGGCGTTGTAGGCCGCGAGGGCCAGCTCGATATTGGAGTCGAAGCGGACCAACAGGTCACGCAGGTACCGCACGCCGCCGCGGATGTTCTCGAACGGGTCGAACGAGTCGTGCACGCCGTAGAGGGTGGCCGTATCGGGCATCAGTTGCATGACCCCCCGGGCCCCCTTCGGGGAAAGCGCTCTCGGGTTGTACCCCGACTCCATGCGGATGACGAGATCGATCAGGTTGGGGTCCACACCATGGTCGCGCGCCGTCGTCTCGACCGTGGGCCACAGGGCGAGGCGCCGCTCCGGGAGGCCGTCCGGGACCCGGCTGATCGAGCCGCGCAATCCCGAGGCGGCTGGGATGTTGACGATCCTCCGCGTACCATCGGGAGCCGTGAAGATCATGACGCCGGCCGAGCGATCGGCTGCCCTCGCGGCCGCCGCGCCCAGAGCCAGCATCAAGATGAGTGCAAGTCTCCTCAACCCAGTAGCTCCTTCACCACCTGCGGTGCGGCTGCCAGCGCCTCCCCAAGCTTCTCGCACCAGGGATCGAGAT
>DAONEV010000188.1:0-8370 GCA_035403265.1 Thermoanaerobaculaceae bacterium
ACGCAGGTGATGGTGGAGCGGGACCTGGCGAAGGAAGGCAAGAACCGGCACGAGCTGGGCCGCGAGCGGTTCCTCGAGCGCATGTGGGCGTGGAAGGCCCAGTACAAGGACAACATCTCCCGCCAGGCGCGGGCGCTCGGCGCCTCGTGTGACTGGACCCGGGAGCGCTTCACCCTCGACCCGATGCTGTCGAAGGCGGTGCGCCACGCCTTCGTGAGCCTGTTCGACGAAGGGCTCATCTACCGGGCGCACCGGCTCATCAACTGGTGCCCCCGCTGTCTGACGGCGCTTTCCGACCTGGAGGTCGAGCACAAGGACGTCGACGGCGGCATGTGGGACTTCGCCTACCCGCTCGAGGGCGGCGGGGAGATCGTGGTCTCCACGACGAGGCCCGAGACGATGCTGGGCGACACGGCGATCGCCGTGCATCCCGACGACGAGCGCTACCGGCACCTGGTCGGCACCCTGGTGCGGCATCCGTTCCTCGACCGCACGTTCCCGGTCATCGCCGACGCGGTGCTGGTGGACCCGGCGTTCGGGACGGGGGCCGTGAAGGTGACGCCCGCCCACGATCCCAACGACTTCGCCACCGGGGAGCGGCACGGCCTCGAGAAGATCAACATCCTGACCGAGGACGGGATGATCAACGCCAACGGCGGCCCGTTCGCGGGCCAGGACCGGCTGGCGGCGCGCAAGGCGGTGCTGGCGGCGCTCGGCGAGAAGGGCCTGCGGCGGGGCGAGAAGACACACCGGCACGCGGTCGGCCACTGCCAGCGCTGCGGCACGGTGGTGGAGCCGTACCTGTCCAGGCAGTGGTTCCTGAACGTCAAACCGCTGGCCGAGCGGGCGCTGGATGCGGTGCGCGGCGGCGAGACGCGGCTGGTCCCCGACTTCTGGGTCGCGACCTATGAGAACTGGCTTGGGAACATCCTCGACTGGTGCATCTCCCGCCAGCTCTGGTGGGGGCACCGCATCCCGGCGTTCTACTGCGCCGACGGCCACGTCACCGTGGCCGAGACCGACCCTGAGGTCTGCGGCACCTGCGGCAAGCCGGTCGAGCAGGACGGCGACGTCCTCGACACCTGGTTCTCGTCGGCGCTGTGGCCGATGTCCACCATGGGCTGGCCGGACGACAGCGCCGACATGCGGGCGTTCTACCCGACCTCGACGCTCATCACCGGTTTCGACATCCTGTTCTTCTGGGTCGCCCGCATGATCATGATGGGCTGCCACTTCACGGGCAAGGCGCCGTTCTCCACGGTGCACCTCACGGGCCTGGTGCGCGACGCGCAGCGGCAGAAGATGTCGAAGACCAAGGGCAACGTCATGGACCCGCTCGACCTGGTGCACCAGTTCGGGGCCGACGCGGTGCGCTTCACGCTGGCGGCGCTGGCCTCGCCGGGGCGCGACCTGCCCCTGGACGAGAAGCGCATGGAAGGCTACCGGGCGTTCGGCACCAAGATCTGGAACGCCACCCGCTTCGTGCAGATGCACCTCACCGGGGATGAGAGACCGCTTGCGGCCCTGGACCTCGACAGCCTCGAGCTGCCCGAGCGCTGGATCGTGTCGAGGCTCGGCGAGACCGTGACGGCGGTGAACGCGGCGTGGCAGGATTTCCGCTTCGACGAGGGGTGCCGGCAGCTCTACCAGTTCGTGTGGAACGACTTCTGCGACTGGTACCTGGAGCTCGCCAAGCCGGTGCTGGTCGACGGCCGAGAGCAGGGGAGAAAGGGAGAGGACGTACGGGCGGTGGCGCGGGGCGTCCTGCTGGAAGCCTGCGCGCTCCTGCACCCGGTGATGCCTTTCATCACGGAGGAGATCGCGGCCCACCTCGGCCACGACGGGATGCTCATGACCGCGCCCTATCCCCGGCCCGGTCGGTGGCCGGTGGCCCCCGAGCCAGTCCTCCACATGGCTCTGGTCCAGGCCGTGGTTCAGGAGGTGCGCTCCTACCGGCACATGCTCGGGCTGCCGCCGGCGAGCCCATTCACGCTCTTCATGCCGGAGCTCGATGCCGTGTGGCGAAAGGCGTTCGCGGGCCTGGCGCACGAGATCTCACGTCTGGCGGTCCTCGACGGCCTGTACGTCGGGGACGAGCCCGTGCCCGAGCACGCCATCAGCGCGAGTGCCGGGGGCGTCAAGCTGCGGATCGTCCTGCCGGAAGGCGCCCTCGGCGAGACCGAGCGGCAACGTCTCGCAGTGGAGCTGAGCCAGGTCGAGGAGGAGCTGGGACGCCTGCGGGCGCGCCTGGCCGACGAGGCGTTCGTGGCCCGTGCTCCCCAGGACGTGGTCGAGGGCTCCCGCAGCCGCGGCCGGGAGTTGGAGCACAAAGCCGCGATGCTGGCGGCGACGATCGAAGGCTGAGCATGCCTTGCTTCCGGGACTCCGCGTCGGCCGTCAACCTCATCTGGCTCGATGCGGTGGACTCCACCAACGACTGGGCCGACCGGCTGATCGCTGCTGCCCTCGAGGCCGACGAGACCTCACTGCCGGACACAGTCCTGGTAGCGACAACCCAAAGCGGCGGGCGAGGGAGGGGCGCGAACAGGTGGGTCTCGCCTCCGGGCGGCCTCTACGCGACCTGGTTCGCCTGGATCCCGGTCGAGACGCTCCAGGTCCTCCCGCTGGCGGTTGCGGTGGCGTGTGCCGAGGCCGTGGAGGCGTTGCTGAGTGGCGTGAGCGTGGGCCTGAAGTGGCCCAACGACCTGGTCGTCGGCGGGCGGAAGCTGGGTGGCATCCTGGCCCAGGCCCGAGGGGCGGGCGACGCCGTCTGGGTCAGGGTGGGCTTCGGCATCAACGTCGCCGTCACGCCGGTGCTGGCCTCCGGCGACCCGGTGCGGCCGGTATCGCTGGCGGAGCTGGGGTGGAAGGGCGATGTGGAGCAGGCGGCCAGGGCTCTGGTGAACGCCTTCGTGCGGCACGTGCGGCCAGCGCTGACCGACCCGGAGCGGACCCGGGAACGATGGCAGGCTCGGCTCGTGCACCGTCCGGGCGAGAGGATGCGGGTACGGCTCGAGACCGCGGTTGTCGATTGTAGGTTCGTGGGGCTGACCCCGGAAGGACATCTCGAGGTCGAGGTCGACGGGCGGCTGGAGAGGATCGTGGCCGGCGAGCTTGTCCCGCGATCAGAGGATGACGGAGGCGACCATGCTCCTGACGCTTGACGTCGGCAACACCAACGTCACCATCGGCGTCTTCGAGGGCACCGAGATCAAGCGGCGCTGGCGGCTATCCACGGCCCGTCACCGCACGGTCGACGAGGTCGGGATCCTGCTGCGCCAGCTCTGCGGCCTTGGCGGCATTCCGACCGGGGAGATCCACGGCGTCATCGTCGGGTCCGTGGTGCCGACCCTGGACGCGACGCTGCGGGGGGCGATCGAGGAGTACCTGGACCAGGAGCCGGTCTTCGTGGCGCCTGGAATCCGCTCCGGCATGCCTCTCAAGGTGGACACCCCACTGGAGCTGGGCGCCGACCGGCTCTGCAACGCCGTGGCGGCGTTCGACGAGCACGGCGGCCCCTGTGTCGTCGTGGACTTCGGCACGGCGACGACCTGGGACGTGGTGTCGGGCAAGGGCGAGTTCCTGGGCGGCGTGATCGCCCCGGGCCTCGAGATCTCGGCCGAGGCGCTGTTCTCCCGCGCCGCCAAGCTACCGCGCATCGAGATGGTGGCTCCCGATCACGTCATCGGCAAGGGCACCGTGGACTCGATGCAGGCCGGCCTGGTGTTGGGCTACGTGGGTCTCGTCGAGGGTTTGACCCGGCGGGTCCTCGACGAGCTCGGCAGCGGCAAGGTCATCGCCACCGGCGGGCTGGCCGGGGTCATGGCCCGTTACACCGAGCTCATCAACGTCGTCGACGACGACCTCACCCTCAAGGGGCTGCGCCTGTTATGGGAGCGCAACCGCCGGAACCGCTAGGCTCCGACGAGGAGCTCCTCTTCTACCGCGCCGTCGAGGACGCGTTCGCGGGCCTGCGCGGCACCGTCTTCGTGCTCAGCCCCAAGGACTTCGCGCTGCTGCAGGGCTGGTGGCGAAGCGGCGTGCCGCTGGCCGCGGTCATGGCCGGCCTGGGCGAGGTCTTCGAGCGCGCACGGCAGCGGGATGGGGACCCGCCGTCGTCGCTGGCCTACTGTCGTCACGCCGTGCACCGCCATGCAAAGCGACTGGCGGCGGCGCACGTCGGGGGCGGGGCGCCTGCCGACACCGGGCCGGTGAGCGCGTCCCTTGCGGTGCTGGCGGCGGTTGTTCGTGACGCCGGGGCGAGATGGGATGCGTCGTGCGCGGTCGCGAGCGTGCTGGAGAGCCTGGCGCGGGCTGTCGAAGGGCTGCCAGCCGATGCGCCGCCCGCGGCTCTGGAGTCGACCCTGGAGCAACTGGAAGGTGCGGCCCTGGAGGCCCTGATGGCAGCGCTTCCGGCCGCGGAGACGGCGGCGATGCGGCGGGCGGCCGACGCCGTCGCCCCGGAGGCCGGGGTTCCGCCGGAGGTTGGGGCGCGGAGCCGGCGAGCCATGCTGGCGCGGGCGGTCAGAGAGCGCATCGGGCTGCCAAGATTGGAGTTGAACCTTGCCTAGACTGGAGATCACCGAGCTCGGAGGGGGTGGCGCCGGGGTGGCGCACCACGAGGGCAAGGTCTGGTTCGTGCGCGGCGCCCTGCCCGGCGAGCTGGTCGAGGCGGCCGAGGAGCGCCAGCGGGCCGGGATCGTGGAAGCACGGGCCGTGGCGGTGGAGCGGTCCAGCCCGTGGCGAGAGCCGGATTTCTGTCCGGTGGCCTGCGAGTGCGGAGGCTGCGACCTTGCGCACGTGCGGAGGGAGTCGGTGCCGGAGGTGTTGCGGGCCATTGTCAGGGGAGCCCTCCGCCACGCCCTTCCCGAGCTGGCAGCGGCTGTTGACGCGGCGCCGGTTGAGGCCTCGCCGCTCGGATGGCGGTTGCGCGCTCGCCTGCACTGGGATCCGCGGCAGCGACGGCTCGGCTTCCTGGGGCACCGCTCCCACCGTGTCGTCGACATCTCGCCTTGCCGCGTGCTCGGCCCCAGGCTGAGCGCGGCGCGGGCGGAGCTGTCCCGCGCGCTGGGCGGCGCGGGGTGCCGGGAGGGGGAGGTCGACTGGATCGAGAACCTCGACGGCACGCAGTCGGTGGCGGCGTGGCTGGGACCGGGGCGGGTGCCTCACGGGCCGGTTGCCGGTCTCGACGGCTGGCATCCCCTGGATGCGGGCGGCTGGACGCGAGCCGCTGGCTGGGGAGCTTCGAGCGTTCGCATGGAGCTGCCGGTGCCGCTCGACGTCCCGGTGGGGGCGTTCTTCCAGGGCAACCGCCACCTGACGCCCCGTCTCTTCGCGCGGATCGCCGCCATCGTGGCGGAGCTGCGTCCCGAGCGCGTCGTGGATCTGTACGGAGGAGTCGGGCTTCTGGCGGCGGCGGCGCGGCACGCCGGAGTCGGCGACCTGGTCGTGGTGGAAAGCCACGGCCCGGCGGCCGCCGCTGCGGCCCGCAATCTTCCTGGAGCCTTCGTCGACGCCGGCTCGGCGGAACGGTTCTTCGGGGAGCCTGGTGCCGCTTCGGCGACCCTGGCTCTCGTCGACCCGCCCCGCACCGGGCTCTCCAGGGCGGCCAGAAGCGGGCTCCTGGAGTGGCATCCCAGGGCCGTGGTGCTGCTGTCGTGCGATCCGGCCGCGGGGGGACGCGATCTCGGGGCGCTTGTCGGGGCCGGCTACCGGCTGGCCGGGCTGGAGCTGTGGGACCTGTTCGCGGGCTCACATCATGTGGAGATGGTGGCCATCCTCGTGGGCTCCGGCGGCTGAGCCGACCGGAGGTGCGCTCCAGGCGCTCGCCGTCGGTGTGATCGTGGCCGCGGCGGTGGGGAACGTCCGGCCACCTGCCTTCGCCTGGGGCTGGTGGCTGGCCGGACTGGCGTTGGTGGCCGCGCTCGCGGCGCTGCGAGGCGGCAGCCTCACTCTCTGGGTTGGGACCGGGCTGCTGCTGGGGCTGGCGGCGACGGCGCTGGTGCCGCGGGCCGGGCAGGCGCGAGCGGTCCCCGTGCGGTTCGCTCTCTCCGTACGGGACGGCTGGGTAAGCGGCCCGCGGGGGTGGAGCACCCGGGCCCGGATCGCGCACGTCGAGGGAACGCGCGGCCGGGTTCGGACCGCCGGGGAGCTCACGCTGGTGGTCGGTGGGGACGTTGGTCCGGAGGGACTCCCGGTGCCCGGGAGCCGGTGCACGGGCGCCGGCGAGCTGCTCTACGACCCGGAGACTCCCCTACGTCCCCCGCTGCTGAGGGTCAAGACGACCCTGCTTCTCGCCGTCGAGCCCCCGTCCCGATGGTCCGTGGACGCTGTGAGGGAACGCGGCACCAGGGCGCTGGAGGCCGGCGCCGGTGGCAGCGCCCTGGGCCGGTCCGGCGCGGCGCTCGCGGCCGCCCTCGTGCTCGGCCGCCAGGAGATGCTGGATAGATCGAGCGTCAACCTGCTGCGGCGGTCGGGGCTGGCGCACATCCTCTCCGTGTCCGGCCTTCACGTCGTGCTCGTCTCGGCGATCCTGTGGGGCATCCTGACAGTGGCCGGCGCTCCGCCCCGAGCCCGGCGATGGATCCTCATCCCGGCGCTCGCAGCCTTCGCGGTGGTGGCCGGAGCCTGGGCACCGGTGCTGCGGGCGACGGCCGCGACGGTGGCTTACCTCGTGACCCGCCAGGCCGGCCGGCCCGTGCTGCCGCTGCCGGCGATGTGGGCGGTGGTCGCGACGCTCGTGCTGGTCGAGCCGTCTGCCTTGCTCCAGCCGGGCTTTCAGCTCTCCGCCGCGGTCTCCCTGGCGCTCATCCGTTGGGTGGGACCGCTCACCCGGGCTGCCGAGGTGTTGCCGCGGTGGCTGGCCTCGGCACTCGCTGTCGCCCTGGTGGGACAGCTCGCCTCGTGGTCCCTGGTCGGGATGGCGTTTGCGAGCGTTCCGCCGTGGGGCGCGGTGGCCAACCTGCTGGCGGCGCCTCTGGCGATGCCGCTGGTGGGCGCGGCCCTCGCGGCGGTCGTCCTGGCCCCACTGGGGCTGGCCGGTCCCTGGCTCTGGCTGGTGGGGGTGGGTGATTGGGCCCTGCAGTGGGTGTCTAAGCTGGGCGCCGGCACGGCCTGGCTGTTCCCGCCGGTTCCCGCCTGGCTGGGGCTGATCGGTGGCGGCCTGCTGCTGGCAGGTCTTGTGAGACTGCGCTGGGCGTGGATCGCAGTGGCGACGCTGGCGGTGGGGAGCGTCGCCTGGACGCTCGCTCCGGCATGGTCCGACCGCCCCGCGGGGGAGGTCCGATTGCTGGGCGTGGGTGAGGGTCTGGCCCTGCTGCTGCGCACGCCGGACTCGGCGGTGCTGGTCGACGCGGGCCGCAGTGCCGGAGACGCCCTGCGGGGTCTCGCGGCAGCACGGGTTCGCCGCCTGGACGCCCTCATCCTCACCCATGCCGACTCCGATCACACGGGTGGCGCCGCGGCCCTGCTCGAGCGCGTCCGGGTTGGGGCGCTGGTCGTGCCCGGGGCCATTGCCGGGCGCTCCGAGGTGGAGCCGCTGCTGCGCCTGGCCAGCGATCGGGGGATCAAGGTTCTCCAGCTCGCGGCTGGGGACGAGCTGGGCTGGGGAGGCATCCGGTGTCGGGTCGCCTGGCCGGGGGCGCGAGGCCGGCTCGAAGACAACGACCTCAGCCTGGTGGCCGTATTCACCCTGGGAGGCGAACGCGTGCTCGTGACCGGGGACGTCGAGGCAACCGGAGAGGCAAGCGTGGTGGCCAGCGGGGTGGATCTCCGGGCCGACGTCCTGCAGCTCTCGCACCACGGCTCCCGAACCTCGTCCACGGCGCTGCTGCTGGCGGCGGTGCGACCGCGCGTGGCGATCGCCGGCACGGGCCGGAGGCCGCGGTTCTCTTACCCGGACCCCGTCGTGTCGGCGAGGGTTCATGCGCTTCCGGCGCTCCTGGTGTCGCAAACAGGCGGAGTCGAGCGGCTCTGGTGGGGGACCGACGGTGCCATCATGGCTGGCACCCGACAGCCGGTGCGGATGCCGGCACGGCGAGGGGGGCCATGACTCCTCTGCTCGTCGTGGCGGGGCCGACTGCGGCCGGCAAGACGGCGCTGGGGGCCGCGCTGGCCGAACGGCTGGACGGGGAGGTCATCTCCGCTGACGCCTTCGCGGTCTATCGGGGGATGGACATCGGCACCGCCAAGCCGTCCGCGGCCATGCGCCAGCACATCCCGCACCACCTCATCGACATCGCAGACCCGCACGAGACCTACTCGGCGGGGGCGTTCGTGCGCGACGCCGAGGCTGCCATCGCGGACATCCGCCGGCGGGGGCGTGTGCCGGTCGTGGTGGGCGGGACGCACTTCTACGTCCGCGCCCTCCTT
>DAONEV010000189.1:0-8197 GCA_035403265.1 Thermoanaerobaculaceae bacterium
CCGTCCGCAGGTCGTCGGCGTGAACGGCGTCGATGAAGACAGTGACTGCGATCTCGGGTCGCGCGTCTTCGACCTGGCACCCGAGGACCGGCCAGCTCTCCAGGACCTGGGTGAGCGCGTCCTCGCTGTCGGCAGGAAGGCGACAGCTCAGGGTGAGGTACGACCGCACTAGGCGCTGCCCTCGATGAAATCGCGGACCTTCTTGAGGACGCCGGGTTTCTCGTCCTCCTTCAGGATCGCGTGCAACAGCTCCTTCTGTTTGCCCGACAGCTTCTTGGGCACGACGACCTTGAAGTGGACGACGAGGTCTCCCTTGCCGCCGCGGCGCATCCGGGGAAGGCCGAGCCCGCGCAGAGCCGCGGTGTCACCCGGCTGCGTCCCGGCGTGGACGGTCAGCGTCTCCGTCCCGTCCAGCGTGGGGACCTCAATCTGCGTCCCGAGGGCGGCGAGGAACGCGGAGATCTCCTGCTCGAGGTGCAGGTCAGCGCCGTCGCGGACGAACACCTCGTGCGGCTGCACCCGCACGACCACGTAGAGGTCGCCAGGCGGGCCACCCCGGTGGCCGCCCTCGCCCTGTCCCAGGACCCGAACCCGCGTCCCGTCCTCGAGCCCGGCGGGTATGCTCACCTTGACCTCGCGCCGTGCCTCGACGCGGCCAGAGCCCTGGCAGGCCGAGCACGGGTCCTTGACCACCTGACCGGCGCCGCCGCACTGCGGGCATGTCTGCACCATGGTGAAGAAGCCCTGGCTCACGCGGACCTGGCCCCGGCCGCCGCAGGCGCGGCAGGTTTCACGGCCGGACGAGGACTTCGTGCCCGAGCCGCCGCAGTCACCGCAGCTCTCCTCGCGCGCCAGGGTGATCGTGCGCTCGACGCCGCGCGCCATCTCCTCGAAGCTGAGGGTGGCCGTTACCCTGAGGTCCGACCCGCGCTCTGGGCCGCCCGCCCGCCGGCGGGCGCCTCCGAAGAACCCCTCGAAACCGAAGATGTTCCCGAGGATGTCGGCGAAGTCGCCGAACACCGAGGAGTCGAAGCCCGTGAATGGGTGCTCGCCGACGCCGCTGTGTCCAAAGCGGTCGTACTGGGCCCGCTTCTCGGCATCGGAGAGGACAGCATAGGCCTCGGCCGCCTCCTTGAAGGCCTCCTCCGCCTCCCTGTTGCCCGGGTTGCGGTCAGGGTGGTGCTTGACGGCCGCCTTGCGGTAGGCGGCCTTGACCTCGGACGGGCTCGCGGAACGGCTGATGCCCAGAATCTCGTAGTAATCCCGTCGGCTGCTCAAGACTTGCCGTCCCCCTCCACCACAGTGTCCCCACCCATGCCCTTGAGGAAACCGGACGGATCCATGAGCATGACCTGGGTCAGGTAGCGCGCCGCCTCCTGGACCGTGACGATTGCCATCTCGATAGCGCTCTTGTCTTCGGAATCGAGGACCCGCCGCCCGCCGTCGAGCGCCTCCTTGACCGTGTCCTTGATGGCGGTGTCCAGCAAGCTGCCAAACTCCTTGAATACCCGTTCGTTGGTGTAGAGCAGGCCTTCCAGCTTGTTCCTGGCCAGGCGAAGCTCCTTGCGCCGGGCGTCCTCCTTGCGGAAGCGGTCCGCCTCCTGGACCATGCGGTCAATCTCCTCCTTGGAGAGCCCGCCCGCGGGGTTGACTTGAATCGACTGCTCCCGGCCCGTCGAGATGTCCCTGGCCGTGACCTGGACGATGCCGTTCGAGTCGATGGCGAAAGTCACCTCGATCTGCGGCACACCGCGCGGCGAGGGCGGGATGCCCACCAGCTCGAACTTCCCGAGCGACTTGTTCTCCGGGGAGAGGTCGCGCTCGCCCTGGAGGACGTGGATTTCCACCGACCGCTGGTTGTCGGCGACGGTGGTGAAGATCTGCGACTTGCGTGTCGGGATCGTCGAGTTGCGCTCGATCAGCTTGGTAAAGAGGCCACCCCGCGTCTCGATGCCCAGAGAGAGGGGAGTGACGTCCAGCAGCACTAGGTCCTTGATCTCACCCTGCACGATGCCGGCCTGGATTGCCGCCCCGACGGCCACCACCTCGTCCGGGTTGATCTCGCGGGACGGCTGCCGGCCGAAGAACTCGGCCACGGTACGGGCCACGAGCGGCATCCGGGTCTGTCCGCCGACAAGGATCACCTGGTGGATCTCGGCCGGCTTCAGGCCGGCGGCCTCCAGGGCATTGCGGCAGGGGTCCAGTGTCGACTGCACGAGATCGCCCACCAGACCTTCCAACTGCTCCCGCGTCAGGCTGACGTTGAGGTGAAGCGCCTGAGCGCCGTCGGTGGCGATAAAGGGTAGGGAAATGCCGGCCGCCTGAGCACTCGAGAGCTCACACTTGGCCGTCTCCGCGGCCTCCTTGAGGCGTTGCATCGCCATGCAGTCGGAGCGCAGGTCGACACGCGTCTCCTTGTAGAACTGGTCGAGCAGGAAGTCGATGATCCTGGCGTCGAAGTCCTCTCCGCCGAGGAACGTGTCGCCGGCGGTGGACTTGACCTCGTAGACGCCGTCACCGATTTCGAGGATGGAGATATCGAAGGTGCCGCCGCCGAGGTCGTACACGGCGATGACCTCGTTGCCATCCCGCCCGAAGCCATAGGCGAGTGAGGCGGCGGTCGGCTCGTTGATGATGCGCAGCACCTCAAGCCCGGCGAGGGTCCCGGCGTCCTTTGTGGCCTGGCGCTGGGAATCGTCGAAGTAGGCGGGCACGGTGATGATCGCCTGGTCGATCTCCTCGCCCAGAGCGGCCTCGCAGAACTCCTTGATCTCGCGAAGGATGAAGGACGACGCCTCCTCTGGCGAGTAGCCCCGGTCACCCATCTGGACGTAGGCGTCTCCGTTCGGCGCCTCGATGATCGTGAATGGCACCAGGGTACGAGCCCGTTGCACCTCGGTCGTGTTGAACTTCCGCCCGATCAGGCGTTTGACGGCGTAGACGCTGTTCCGCGGGTTGGTTAGCGCCTGGCGTCTGGCAATCTGGCCGACGAGCAGCTCGCCGTCGGAGGCACGAGCCACGACCGACGGGGTTGTGCGCGCGCCCTCCCGGTTGGGAATGACGAGGGGGCGGGCGCCTTCCACGACCGCAGCGCAGGAGTTGGTGGTTCCCAGGTCAATTCCGATGATCTTCGCCATGCTATTCCTCAAATGGTCCGGGCAAGGCGGCTGGAGAGGATGGGACCGCGACCACCACGAGGGCAGGTCGCAGCAGCCGCTCTCCGAGGATGTAGCCCTTCTGCAGGACCTGGACGACGGTGTTCTCGGCGACCTCGGGGCTGTCCACCTTCTGAATGGCCTCGTGCAGCGAGGGATCGAAGGTCGCACCCCCCGGGTCGACCTCGACGACGCCGTGCCGGCCCAGAGCCTCCTTGAACTGCCTGAGAACCAGCTCCACTCCGACGTGGAGACTGCCATCCGCGGTGGACGGTGTCGCGACGGCGCGCTCAAGGTTGTCGACGACTGGGAGGAGGTCGCGGACCAGGTTGGCGTTGGCGACCTTGCGGAACTCCGCCATTTCCCGCTCGAGCCGCTTGCGGTAGTTGTCGAAGTCGGCCAACTTGCGCAGGTAGAGCTCCTTCACCCGGTCGAGCTCCTGTTGCAGCTCGTCCATCTGGGTGCGCAGGGTGTCCCCGCCTTCGCTCGGGAGCTCGACGGTGTCGAAGACATCCCCAGTGCTGACCAGACTGGTCTCCTCGTGCTCCACTCCGATGGGCGTGACGTCGCGCTCATCCTTGCTCATGCTTCTCCTCCGCCCCCAAGGCCGAACTCGCTGAGATAGCTTCCAATGAACTGCACCACAGGGATGATGCGAGAGTACTCCATTCGCTTGAGCCCGATCACACCCACGACTCCACGCTCGCCACTGGGGCACTGGAACGAAGTGACAATGAGGCCCAGATTGCCCTCGCTGGGGAGGGAGAGCTCGGAGCCCACGGCCACCTGGGTGCCCGAGGCGGCCAGGAACCCGTTGAGCAGGGACAGGAGCAGGGCCTTGTCGGTGAACGCGGCGAAAAGCTGTCGCAGGGCTTCGATCTGTCCGGGCGCGGCGCGTTCCAGGAGGCGGGCCGTGCCGTCGACAAACACCTCGCTCGCCGTTGACTGGGTCGCCACGGTTCGCTCGGCCAGGGTCAGCACGCCGGAGAGCAGCTCGTCACAGCGGGTCCGTTCCTCGGCCATCAGCGCCAGGAGGCGGGCGCGGATCTGCTGGAGGGTGAGCGCGGCGAACTCGTCGGTGCAGAAGTTGGAGATGCGCTCGAGCTCCGCGGTCGAGAAATCGCGATCAACTACCAGAAGGCGTGAGTCGACGAGCCCTCCTCCCGTGACCACGATGCCGAGAACTCGCTGGGGCGCGACATTCACGAAGTGAATTGACCTCAGCGTCGCGTCGTCGGTCGCAGGTGCCGCTGCCATCCCCACTTCCCGCGTGACCTCGGCGAGAACCCGGCTGACCTGGGAGAGGGACTCCTCCAGGGAGCTGGCCGGGGCCAACATGGCGCGCAAGCGGCGGGCGTCGCGGCTGGGCAGCTCGGCGTGTTGGAGGAGACGGTCAATGTAGACACGGTAGCCGAGGTCCGAGGGGACACGCCCGGCCGAAGTGTGAGGCTGGACCAGCAACCCGGCTGCCTCCAGCTCGCCCATCACATGGCGGATCGAGGCGGACGAAAGCCCGGTTGGGGAGACACGTGCCACCATCCCGGAGGCGACAGGCTCACCCTGGGTCACGTAGAGCTCGACCACCTCGCAGAGGATGTCGCGCTGGCGTTCTGACAGGCCCTCCCTCATCGGCGCTGGTGCCCCCAGATCCGGACCAAAGCCCGGCCATTACTGTAGCATGCCTGCATGGCCGGGCGATGGACCGTGGTGGGAGCTGGGAGATGCGGCCTGCAGTTGGCTCGCTCGATGCGGCAGGCGTCGGTGCCGCTGGCCGCAGTTGTGGAGACCGACGAGGCGGCCAGGCGGACGGCCCGGCGCTGGCTGGGCGGCGTGCCCGTGGTCGGCTCCCGGGGCCCCCTGCCTGGCTCGTGGGCCGTGCTGCTGGCGGTCCCAGACCGGCAGGTCGGACCCTGCGCCGCCGACCTGGCGAGCCGGCTCGGTCCGGAGGTTCGGGTCGTCCTCCACACGGCGGGTGCTCTCACGGCCGAGGCCATGGCGGCCCTGCGCAGCCGGCGGAGGCGCGTCGGTTCCTTTCACCCTCTGATGACATTTTCCCGTGGAGGAGGCGCGCTGCAGGCGCTGGCCGGGGTGTCGGCGGCCGTAGAGGGAGATGAGGCAGCCGTACGAGCGGCCATGGCGCTGGCTCGGCGCCTCGACATGCGCGCCTTCCGTCTGGCCGCGGAAGCCAGGCCGCTCTACCACGCGGCCGCAACCGTGGCCGCCAACCTCACCAGCGTGCTGATTGCCTCGGCCTGTAGCGAGCTGGCGAGGCTTGGTTCTTCCCGGCGGTGGGCGGGCAGTGCCCTGCGTCCGCTCGTGCTGCAGGCCGTCACCGCCACCCTCGCGGCCGGTGACTTGTCGCGTCTCACCGGCCCGCTCGTTCGGGGTGACGCGGACACGGTTCACACCCACCTGGAGGTACTCTCTCCCGACCTGGCGGCGGCGTACGTCGAGGTCGCCAGACTGGCTGTTCGCGGCCTCGAAAAGGAGGGGTTGATCAGCCCGGAGACCGCGGTGGCGCTTGCCAGAGCGTTGACCAACCCATACGCGTGTGATAGCGTCGGCGGCGTGAGGTCGGGCGAGGAAGGGTAGGCATGGTTTTCTTCAACTGGGCCACAATGCAGATGGCGGCCAAGATCGTGTACTACGGTCCAGGTCTTTGTGGCAAGACGACCAACCTTTCGTACATCTACACCAAGACGGCCCCGGGCTCGAGGGGCGAGATGGTCTCGCTGGAGACCGAAACCGACCGCACGCTGTTCTTCGACCTGCTGCCGATCGAGGTCGGCAAGGTCGGCGGATTCCGAACACGGCTACAGCTCTACACGGTTCCTGGTCAGGTCTTCTACAACACCACCCGCAAGCTCGTCCTCAAGGGTGTGGACGGCCTCGTTTTCGTGGCCGACTCGCAGCGGCCGATGGCCGACGCCAATGCCGAGAGCTTCAAGAACCTCGAAGAGAACCTCCGGGAAATGGGGCTGACGCTCGACAGCCTGCCCCTCGCCATCCAGTTCAACAAGAGGGACCTCAAGAATATCCAGTCCGTCGAGGAAATGCAGGCCGCGCTCAACCCGGATGGGCGCTGGGAGTGCTTCGAGGCGGTTGCGGTTGAAGGGCAGGGGGTCTTCGAGACCCTCAAGGCCATCACCAAGCTGACACTCAAGTCGCTCCGCAAGCGCATGGCGACCCAGGAGACCGGAGTACCCGTCCCGGTCGGGCCGCAGCCCGTGGGGCGAACGATTCAGGCGGCCCCCAGGGTCGCCGTGGCGCCGCCAGTGAGCTTCGACCCGGCCGCTCTCCGTTCGGCTGCCGCCGAGGGGCTGGCGGTGGTCCCCGAGGCGAAGCCCAAGACCGCGCATCGCAAGGCTTCTCGTGACGCTTCAGGCGGGGAAGTCGAGGACAGCGCGGCGGCCCCGACGACGGGGGCCGTGGTCGCTGGCGAGGCGGAGATCGCCTCGCCGGAGGTTCTGCAGCCGGCGGATGCCGGGGTTCACGTGCTCGCCGCCGACGAGGCCGCGACGACGGCGCCCTCGGTGGAGACGCTGGAAGAGCCCCTGCCGGCGGCCGAGGAAGCGGCGGCCGACGAAGCCGTGCCCGTCGCCGACGAGGTGCCCACGCCAGCCGGGAAGACCTGGCCCGTCGAGGTGGCGGCTGGAGAGGCCGCAGCGGAAGCAGCTCCAGTGTCTCCCGAGGAGTCGGAGGAGGCAGCGGTGGAGTTTGCCACGACGTCCGACATCGCTCAGGTCGTCGCTCCGGCAGAAATGCGGCACGTCAAGGTCGGGTCCTCCCTCGACATCCTGGCTGAGCTCGAATCGCTTCGGAAGTCGAGCACGCTCAGGCCGGAGGCCCGCCACGCGACAACCGCCAGCGCGCCCTCCTTCGACCTCGACAGCCTCCTCCAGTCCTCGGTCAACTCCCGCCAGGAGGTGAAGAGGAAGATCGATGAGAAGGTGGGGTCGGCGCTTGGCCGGGCGAGCCGTTGCCTTGTCAGCATCCAGCTCGTGGACGCCCATGGCAAGGCGATTCGTGACGTCAACCCCGTCGAGGTCGAGCTCAAGCGCGGCGAGCGTATTCGCCAGCTTTCCCTGACCCTCGTGGTCAACCTGCAAGGCGACTGAGAGATGCGGCGCGCGGCCTGTTGGGCGGCTCTGCTCATGGTGTCGGCCGCTTGCCAGACCACTCTCAAGCCAACCACCCGCCCCGGCGGCCAGCCGGTAGCCGTGGCGGAACCCGTGCAGGTACCAGAGAACCTGCCCCTCGCGGCGCTACGGGCGCAGGTGGACGAGCTTCTCACCCAGGCGCAGGACGCCGCTGCGCGAGGCGACATGACGACTGTCGACGACTGCCAGCGGGAAGCCCTGGAGAGCATTCAGGCCGGCCGGATCGCCATGGGCGACAGCAGCGATCTTTCCGACCTGCTGGCCGACGTGGTCGAGGAGCTGGAGCGCATTTCCGAGTCGGTGGCCGAGGAGAACCCGAGTGAAGAGGAGGTTCCTCCGGAGCCTCAGCCGGTGGAACCCGAGGCGGTCGTCGCGGTGCAGCACCTGGCGGCCGGGGAGAGCTTCGACCTGCCCGTAGTCGTGAACGCCGAGGTCACATCCCTGATCGAGTACTACAACGGTCCCTACCGCGAACGGTTTGCCCGCGCGACCGAGCGCGCGTCCCGATTCCTTCCTTTTATCCGCCAGGAGTTCCAGCGGGCCGGCCTGCCAGTGGACCTTTCGTACCTCCCGCTGGTCGAGAGCGCCTTCAACCCCCAGGCGCGCTCCCGGGCCCGAGCTCAGGGGCTATGGCAGTTCATGGCAGGGACAGGCAAGCTCTACGACCTGCACGTGAACGGCCTCCTGGACGAGCGGAACGACCCCTATCTCGCGACCACCGCAGCAGCCCGCCACCTCAAGGACCTGCACGCCATGTTCGGTGACTGGGAGCTGGCGCTGGCGGCCTACAACTCCGGTGCGGGACGGGTGATGCGGGCTCTCAAGCGCGGCAAGGGCGTGACCGATTTCTGGGGGCTCCGCCGGTTTCTTCCCCGGGAGACC
>DAONEV010000190.1:0-8177 GCA_035403265.1 Thermoanaerobaculaceae bacterium
GGCACGATGAAGGCGAGCTGCAGCAGCGTCTTGGCCATCTGCCCGAGGCCGAACAGCGACGACTTGAAGCGCACCTTCTGGGCGTCGTCGAACCACCCGACCAGTCCGAAGTACACGAAGGCGGCACCCACCGAGAGCAGGTAGGCGTTGTCGAGCTTGCCCCACACGGCCACCGCCACGACGACGGCCATCAGGAGCAGTACGCCCCCTCCGGTCGGCGTGCCGCGCTTCGAGTGGGCGTCGAGGGAGCGGTACTCCCCTCCCGCGTCCCGGAACCGCTTGCGGTACAGCCACACGATCACCCGGTGACCGAACGCCAGGCTCAGCACCAGCGAGGTGAGGGCCGCCATGATGACCCGAAAGGTGATGTACTCGAACAGGCGGAAGTAGCCGTGGTCGATTCCGAGCAGGCGCAGAAGGTGGATGGTGAGGTCGACCATGCCTATCCCCTCCTGGCCTCGCCGAGACGACGGTAGAGCTCCACGTACCGCTCACGGATGCGGAACTGGGGCGTGAAGTCGGAAGTCGTGATGAGCATGTCGTTGAGAAGACGCTCGGCCATCTCGAGGTCCTTCTCGCCGAGCCGACCGGCATCCAGAGCGGCGAGCGAGCCTTCGAGGATTGCCCGCCTGACCCGCACGTTGGCGTCGTACCGGAACCGCCAGGCGACTCGAAAGTAGGCGGCGTACGGCAGCAGCATCGGCAGGCTGCGAAGCCCTTCGACGCGCACCAGGAAGTGCTGGAAGCGCCGCTCCACGGCCATGCGGAGACGTTCGGCCAGGGCCAGGTCCCGAGCCACGCGCGCGGAGTTCGCCGTGGCGAGCGGAAATGCCGCGGCCCTCACCTCGAAGTACGTGTCGCCGACCGCCCGCGCCAACAGCTCCTCGAGCCCCGGGACCTCGCAGCCCATGTGCTCGAGCGCCTTCAGCACATTTCGCCGCATGAACGGGTTTCCGTTCCGGAAGTGGCGCAACAGGTCCCCGACCCTGTCGCAGCGACCAAGCGCTCCGGCCAGCTTGATGCCGACATTGACGGTGCGCCAGTCACCGGAGGCCAGGCACTCCTCCATCTTGATGGCGTACAACTGCCGGAAGAAGCTCTCGGGCGGCTGGGCGCGCAGGAAGTCCACCAGCACGTCCACCTGCTTGTGGATGCGAACGAGAGCCGGCGCCACGATGTCGGGCATGAAGGCGATGGCCTCCCGGCCGAGCGCCGCGGTCATCGTCTCGATGGTCTTCGGGGCAAACCGGCGGAAGAACGCGGTATGTGCCTTGTCCTGAAGAACGTCCAGACGCCCGGGATCGCGCAGGAGCCCTCCCAGCAGCGCCCAGAACTCGTCGAGGTCGACGAAGTCCACCCCATCCGCGGCGCGCCGCTCGAACACCACCGCGCAGCCATCCTCCTCGGCCAGTCGGATCGCGTTGTGTTCCTGGTGGTCACCCGGCAGCCCGCGTTTCGGCACGACCACAGCCGCACGTCCCATCGCGGTGATCTCGGCGATCGTGCCGGCCCCGGCGCGACAGACCACCAGGTCCGACGCGGCCATGTAGTCGGCGATGTCGTGCAAGTAGGGCTGCAGGCGGTAGGTGACCCGGCCGTTTGCGAGGCTGGCTACCAGCCCCTCTCCCTGCGGCAGGGGTGAGGCGCCAGTCGGACACGCGGCGAGCAGCAGCCCGGCCGTCTCCTCCCATGCGGCGTACTCGCCTCCCCCCAGGCCAGCGGCGTGCACCACGGTGATGGGCCGGCCCACCTGATCGAGACGCGAGAGAGCCCCCAGCATCAGCCGGTTGATGGAGCGGGAGCCCAACGAACCGCCGTAGGCGAGGATCACCAGGTGGTCAGGGGACAGTCCGAGACGGGCGCGGCACGCGGCCCGATCCCGTTCCCGGAGGAACTCCTCCCGCACCGGGTAGCCGGTGTAGACACAGCGGTTGTTCCAGAGGAAGAACGAGGTCTCCGGGAAGCTCACCATGACGACACTGGCGAACAGCGAGGCAAGCTTGTTCATGAGGCCGGGCATGACGTTCTGCTCGTGGATGACCAGCGGCGCCCGCAGCAGGGGTCGCAACAGAAACGCGGCGAAGCACACCGGCGCGCTCACGTACCCCCCCGCCGCCAGCACGAGGTGCGGGCGGAAGCGGAGAAGTATCCATAGCGCCTGCAGCGTCCCGAGCAGGATCTTCCCGAGCGAGGGCAGCAGGCGCCACGGCGACAGCCCGGAGATCGGCGCGGCGGCGATCAGCTCGAGCGGGATGCCGGCCCGGGGCACGATCTTCTCCTCGGCTCGACCCTTCGTGCCAACATACAGTGACGACGCGACCGGCACCTGCTGACGAAGCAGCTCGTGGATGACCAGGATCGGGTAGACGTGACCGCCCGTCCCACCTCCGGTGAGCAGCACGCGAATCGGCTTGTCCTGCTTTCCTTCCCGCGTCACCCGCGACCTCGCCCGTCCCGACGTCCGTTGCGTGGGGAGTATGGCACACCACCCACTCACCCGACCTTTCAGGAGACCTGCAGCGCAGCAGGTCAGCTCCCCCACCCGACCAACAGCAAGGCATGGTCTGGCGACCATCGCCTGACCGACTGATGTGCTGGTTCCCTGATGCGCTGATGCGCGGCTACGCGGTGGGATCGGGGGTGGGGAAGCCCCAGAAGATCGGCTCGGGTTGAAGGTCGATCCCGAAGCGGGTGCGCACAGCCGCCCGGATGTCTCGCGCCAGGGCCACGAGCTCGGCAGCGGTACCGCTTCCGTGGTGGACGAGGGCCAGGGCGTGGTGCAGCGAGACGCCGACCGTTCCCCGCCTGGTCCCGCGGGGGAAGCCTGCCTTCTCGACGAGCCAGGCGGCGGAGAGCTTGACCCGTCCGTCGGCGGTGTCGTGGCGCGGCACCGCTTGCGCGTCGGCCACGAGGCCCCCCGCCACTGCCCGCGCGGCCACCCCGGAGGCGATCGCGAGATCGACCACCGGGTTGACGAAGAACGACCCGACCGAGCGACTGAACGGGTCGTTGGGCTCCACAAGCATGGACTTGCCGCGGCGCAGCTCCAGGACCGCCTCGCGCACCGCCCGAAGCGTCGGCGCGGCGTGGCCTGCCGCCACCGCTCGCTCCAGCTCGGCGTAGCGGAGGACTGGAGCGCCGCCGGGGCACAGTGCAAACGTCACCGTCAACACGAGAAGACGCCCGGGCTGCTGCCGGAAGACGCTGTGGCGGTAAGAGAAGGCGCAGTCCCGTGCCGGCAGGGTGCGACACGCGAGTGTCCTCAGATCCAGGACTCGCACGGCGCGAATGATATCCGCCACCTCCTGGCCGTAGGCGCCCACGTTCTGGATCGGCGTGGCGCCCACGGTCCCAGGGATGCCGGAAAGACACTCGATCCCCTGCCATCCCTCCGCCACGCAACGCGCCACCAGCTCGTCCCAGGGCTCGCCTGCCGCGGCCGTGGCCAGCACCTCACCGGCCCCACCCGCGACCTCCACGCCACGGCCCGCGGTGCGGACCACCAGTCCGTCGACGCCGGAATCGGCGATCACGAGGTTGGACCCCCCACCCAGTACGTGCAGGGCGACCCTGTGACCAGCCGCCCAGCGCGCTGCTTCGACCGCCTCCGACTCGCCGCCCACCGGCACGAGGAAGCGAGCCGCACCCCCCAGCCCAAGGGTCGTGAACGGCGTCATGGCGACGTTCTCTCCCAGCTCCACCCGTTCTCCCGCGGCAGCGTCCCGGAAATGCCGGCGCGCCTCCCAGCGCTAGACTGTAGTGCGCGGTGGGCCGGAAAACAACGCTGCGCCTGGAGATTCGCCATGCTGCTGGCCACCTGGAACGTCAACTCGATCCGTGTCCGCCTGCCACGCCTCCTCGCCTGGTTGCAGCGGCAGTCACCCGACGTGGTCTGCCTCCAGGAGACCAAGGTCGTGGACACGGACTTCCCCGCCGGCGAGATCGAGGCGATGGGCTATCGGGTGCTGTGCTTCGGGCAGAAGACCTACAACGGCGTGGCAATCCTGAGCCGCCTCGAGGCGGCCGACGTGCAGCGCGGCCTGCCCGATGACGCTCCCGAGGCGGAGCGGCGGGTGCTGGCCGCCACCGTGGGAGGCGTTCGGGTCGTCAACGTGTACGCCCCCAACGGCACAGCCCTCGATGACCCGCGTTACCAGGCCAAGCTCGAGTGGTATCGCCGGCTCCGCCGGCATCTCGAAACCAGCTCGTCTCCAGATCAGGAGCTGGTCGTCTGCGGCGACTTCAACGTCGCCCCCGACGACCGCGACGTCTGGGACCCGGAAGCGTGGCGCGACCAGCTCCTCTTCACCCAGCCCGAGAAGGACGCCCTGCAGCACCTCGTCGGCTGGGGCCTCGAGGACACCCTTCGACGACTTCATCCCGAGGAGAAGATCTTCACCTGGTGGGACTACCGGAATGCCGGCTTTTTCCGGGGCTGGGGCGTGCGCATCGACCACGTGCTGGCGACGCCACCCCTCGCCGCCCGCTGCGCCTCGGCGGAGGTCGATCGGGCCGAGCGCAAGGGCGAAAAGCCTTCCGACCACGCCCCGGTTCTTGCCAGCTTCACCTGACGCCCTTCCGTCCCGGAGACGACCTTCCCCTTCCCGGGGTTGACGATCGGCCGCCGGCTCCGCTACAAGCCTGCCATGAGCCACGACCGCGAGACCGCCTGGAAGCTCCTGTGCGAGTGGACCCAGTCCGAGGCCCTCCGCAAGCACGCTCTGTCCGCGGAAGCCGCCATGCGCGCCCATGCCCGGCGTCTCGGCCAGGACGACGAGGCATGGGGGGTCGTCGGGCTGCTGCACGACTTCGACTACGAGCGCTTCGACACTGTCGAGACGCACGTCTGGGAAGGCGCCAGGGTTCTGCGCGCCGGCGGCTGGCCCGAGGCCTGGGTGCGGGCAATCGAGGGCCACGCCGAGTACACCGGCGTCCCGCGGGACACCGATCTCGCCCGTTGCCTGTTCGCCGTCGACGAGCTGACCGGCTTCCTCACCGCCTCGGCCCTCGTGCGGCCGGACAAGTCGATCGCCTCCGTGCAGGTGGACTCGGTCAAGAAGAAGCTCAAGGACAAGGCCTTCGCGCGCGCCGTGAACCGTGAGGACATCCGGCGAGGCGCCGAGGAGCTCGGCATGACCCTGGAGGACCACATCGCCTTCGTCCGCGACGCCATGGCGACGATCGCCCCGACGCTCGGACTGCCCCCGGCAGACCCTTGCCCGCCAAGGGACGTTGTGGTGGCGTGATGATGGTCAGCACCTGCGGCGCCAGAGCCAACCGACAAGACCGCCGGCCAGGCCAAGCGCCGTGAGCGGCAGGATGAACACTGCCATGAGCCAGGAGTAAGGTCCGAGCGCATCGTGGCCTGATGCATCGAGTGCCAGGTACATGGTGTATGCCACGTAGAAGGCGACTAGCAGTGCTCCTTCGCCCCTGGAGACGACGAAGCCCGTGATCAGGATGGGCAGGCATGCCACGGCCACGGCCACCATCACGGGAATGTCGAAGCGCAACGCGGAGGGCGGGACAGCGACACCCTGCCGCGCCACCGCGGCTGTGCCGCCCAGCACGCAGAGGAGGTTGAAGATGTTGCTGCCGATGACGTTGCCAACCGCAATGTCGCGCTCGCCCCGCAGGCCGGCGATCAATGAGGCCGCGACTTCGGGTAGAGAGGTGCCGGCCGCCACAACCGTGAGCCCGATGACGAGATCCGAGAGCCCGGCCCAGCGCGCCAGGGCTGTGGCGCCTGTCACCATGTACCGGGCACCCAGGAGGAGCACTCCAAGGCCGACGATCACCAGTGCCGCATGGGTCACCCAGTGGTTGCGCCAGCCGCAGGATCCGACGGGCCTTGGCGCCACAGTGGTCTGTCCCGACCGCATCGCGGCGCCGACCAACCACACGAGGTAGACGATCAACCCGGCCAGCAGCAGCAGCCCGTCAAGGCGGCCAATCCTGCCGTCGAGGCCCAGGACCGGGACCGCGAGCGACGCGGCGATCATCACCGGCACGTCCCGACGCACGAGCTGGCGTGCCACCGCCAACGGTACAAGCAGTGCTGACAACCCGAGGATGAGGAGGATGTTGAAGATATTGCTACCTATCAGGTTGCCGAGAGCCAGGGTGCTCTGTCCCGAGGTCACCGCCCGGAGGCTGACGGCCAGCTCTGGCGACGAGGTCCCGAGCGCCACCACGGTCAGCCCCACGACCAGGGGTGAGATGCCGGCCGCTGCCGCGAGTCGGGCCGAGCCACGGACCAGGAGCTCACCGCCAAGAGCCAGCAACCCCAGCCCCACCACAATCATCACGAAAGTACCTAGGCTCAACGGCTCCACCTCCACGTGGATTGAGGCCCGTCCGCCAGGACCTTGAGCCCCGGTATCACGGGGTCCCTATGAGGACGCGATCTCCGCCCGAAAAGCATCGTAACGTGACAGCACCCCGATTGGTCGGCGCTCTGCGACCGAGAGCACGCCCCGTAAGTCCTCCCAATCCGGGAAAGATCGAGCTGCCGGCGCCTCATGGCACGGCTCGACTTCGCGGCTCACCGGCTCCAAAATCCAGCTCCAGCAGCCGGGTATCGCACAGGCGTTCCAGGGTGTTCGGCGGGACACATCGCGCTATCAACGCCGATAGCTGTCACGCGCCCCTGGGTGCCACCGCTCCAGCCAAGGAACACAGTGGTCCAGGGTGAAATCGAGGCTCCCTACTCAGCATCATGCGGAGGTCGGAGGACCTTCCGCGACTTCTCCCGCGCCCACCGTCCAAGCACCAGCACTCCACGGGAAAGTGTCTTGGGCCGGGACCGGAAGTGCGCTTCGACTCCCTCGATTTCCCTTCCCACCTCCACGTCGATGGATCCCGATTTTCTCACCGCCAGGACCTGGGATGGATACACGCTGCGATGCCCGGTCATCAGGAAGCTGATCACACAGGCCACAGCGGCGTACGGGCCGAGGGCTGAACCGAACATCTCCAGGGCCATGATGGCGGCGGCGATGGGGGTGTTGGCCGCGCCCGCGAGCACGGCCACGAGGCCGATGGCGGCGAACGTCGAGTGGTCGAGACCCGTGAGACCTGCATAGAGACTGCCCGAAGTGGCCCCGACGAAGAATATGGGTGTAACGATGCCACCGGATCCGCCCAGGCTCAGTGTGATGGCGGTGAACACGGACTTCACGGCGAATGTGTACCAAGGCGTGATGGCACCTTTGAGCGACGACTCGATGGCAGGCAAGCCCAGGCCAAGATAATACGGAGAGAATGAGTAAGTGAGGCCAACCAGAGTGGAGCCTCCGATGAGCGCCTTGACAAGGGGCGCGACTGGCAGCCAGTCCGCCAGTCTTCTACCGAGTCGCATGGTCTCGACCATGAAGAACGAGCACAGGCCGAGAAAGACACCGGCGAAAGCCACCTCGAGCAAGAACTTTTCAGAGAACACCGGGGTCAGGCTGATCGAGTGGCTGAAGTACTGGACCCCCAGGACCGAAGAGACCTGGAAGGCCGTGATTCCGGCGATGAAGGATGGCAGCAGCACGTCGTAGAGAATGCTGCCCACAAAAAGCACTTCCACACCGAAGATGGCACCCGCGATGGGTGTGCCGAACACAGAGGCAAACCCAGCCGAGATGCCACAGATGACGATCTTCCGGCGGTCCTCGTCGCTGAGCCGAAGCAGGCTTGCGAGCGACGAGGCGAGGCCGGCGCCGATCTGCGCACACGGTCCCTCCTTCCCGGCCGAGCCACCGCATGCGAGCGTCACGACCGTGGCCACGAGCTTGATGGGGACCACCGACGGCTTGATGCGGCCAGAGCTCGTGTGGATGGCAGCGATGACCTTCTCCGTCCCGTGACCCTCGGCATCCGGTGCCAGTGTCCGAATGAGCCACGTGCTCACCACGAAGGCCAGCGGCAGCAGCAAGAAGTAGTCCCGGTGCTGACCAGTCAGGTCAAGACCCCAGCCAAGAGCCTTGAGAAACACGCTTGTTGACACCCCGACGACGACACCGGTCACCGTGGCCAGGACCAGCCACTTCAGCACGCTCACGAAGAGGACGGACTCCTCAGTCAGCTTCCCTCGCATGCCTCTACTCTACCCGATCGGCCCAACGTTTGGCCCCGCCCGGTCGTGCAATCCAAAGCCATCGTACTGGAGCAGAATACTTTCGCCGACATGG
>DAONEV010000191.1:0-8058 GCA_035403265.1 Thermoanaerobaculaceae bacterium
CGGCCTCGACGACGGGACGCAGCGAGCCCCACCCCCCTTGATTTCTTATAGAGGCGCCTCTCGACATCACGGCTTTTCGGCACCGCCGCATCGGTGCTGGGCGTCACGCCCGACGTTCTGTGCGGCTGCCGACAGGATCGGGCCACGACCGAGGCGCGCGAGGCGTTGATCCTGGTCGGCACGGAGCGGCTGCGGTTCCGGCTCTCGGCTCTGGCGGCCCTGCTCGGCAAGAGCCCCGAGACCGCGTCCCGCTGGGTCAGCCGGGGCGCGCTGTCCCGGCTGGGGGACCCGGCCTTCGCTGCCAAGGTCCAGGCGCTCGCAACCGCTATCGACCTGTAGCCGGCTCGAGGCCCGCCGCTGCTGATGCTGGACGGGAGCACGCATGTCATGAAGCTGTCACGCGTGGTTCGGCTCCACCTGCGCTGAACGGGTTGCCAGTTGGAGTAGGAACGGTTAGATTCCTACCAGGGGGTGAACCATGACGGTCACTGAGAAGGGGCAGGTGACCATTCCGATCGAGATCAGGAGGAAGCTCGGCATCCTGCCCGACACCGAGGTCGAGTTCGAGGTCGTCGGCGACGCTGTCGTCATCCGGAAGGCGAGGGGTGCCGACCGCCGCGGCCAGGCACTGATCCGCCGTCTGCGCGGTCGCGGCACCGTGGCGATGAGCACCGACGAGATCATGGCGCTGACGCGGGGCGAGCGCCCGTGAACGGAGTGCTCGTCGACAGCAACGTCCTGCTTGACGTGCTGACCGAGGACCCGACGTGGTTCGGGTGGTCGTCGGCGCAGCTCGCCCGTTGCGCGGACTCGAGCACGCTGGCGATCAACCCGATCATCTACGCCGAAGTCTCGGTCCGATTCGCCGACATCGCTGAGCTGGAGGAAGTCCTGCCGCCGGGGGTTTTCGAGCGGCTGCCCCTCCCATGGGAAGCTGCCTTCCTGGCCGGCAAGTGTTTCCTCCGCTACCGCCGGAGCAAGGGCGGCGGCCGCTCGCCGCTTCCCGACTTCTACATCGGCGCGCACGCCGCGGTGGCCGGCCTCGCACTGCTGACCCGCGACGCGACCCGATACCGCACCTACTTCCCGAAGCTCCAGATCATTGCGCCGGAGGTTCGACAAGTCCGGCACTCCTGATGCTTTCTGCAGTGGACGGGAGGGTCACGGCCTTCCATAGGCCGCAGTCATCCTGGCGGGACAACAGGCCATTTCCTGGTTCCTCACCACCTACCGGTCGTGCGGGCGATCAAGGCTCCAGCACAATTGTCGCGGCGGCCGGCTGCCGGCGGAGGAACGTCCTCACTGCCAGCCCGACGACCCCTGCGGCGAGCACCATCATGAGGACGGCGGTGACGGCCAGGATGACGTTCTGCTGGGCGATGTAGCCGCGAAGCAGGATGATCAGCGAGGCGATGGTGGTGGCGATCATGAAGACGGCCGGCACGAGGGCGAAGGCGTAGCGCCTGCCCTTGAGCAGGAGCCACGCCGAGACGGTCAGCAGCCCGAGCGCCGCCAGGAGCTGGTTGGCGGTCCCGAAGATCGGCCACAGCTTGTTGAAGGCGTTGGAGTAGGCGAGCACCCACATGAGCGCCACCGAGAGCCCGGAGTTGAACCAGTAGTGCTTCAGGAGCGCCGGCGGGCTCTTGAACAGGATCACCCACAGCTCCTCGAAGAGGTATCGATTGAGGCGCACCGCGGCGTCCAGGGTGGTGATCACGAAGCCTTCCACCAGCAGGATGCCGAACACGGTGCCGAGCGCGATCGGGATGCCAAGGCCGTTGTGGAACAGCATCCCGGCGGCCAGGGAGAACCCCAGGATCGGGTTGGACTTGACACCCGGGGCGTCCGGCCAGACGATCGACCGGTAGTCGGAAAACGCCATCACCGAGCCGAGCGCCAGCAGCACGCACACGGCCAGGGCGGACTCCAGCAGCATGGCGTTGAACCCCACCTTGCGGGCGTGGCACTCGTTGGCGAGCTGCTTTCCAGTTGTCCCTCCGGCGACCAGGGAGTGGAACCCCGAGATCGCGCCGCAAGCGATGGTGATGAACATCATCGGCCAGATCAGCCCGAGCTTGCTGACGCCGTCGGCAAGGTTGAACGAGGGCATGGTCACGGTGCTGCCGGCACCTCCGGTGGCCAGAAGGGACACCACCATCAGCAGCAGGCCGCCGTAGAGGATCTGGACGTTGATGAAGTCCCGCGGCTGCAGGATCAGCCAGACCGGCGCGCCGGCGGCGAACAGCACGTAGACCGAGATGATCACCATCCAGACGGTGGGGGAGAGGCTTACGGGGTAGGCAATCCCGAACAGCACTGAGGCGATGCAGATCACCGTCGCCAGGACATAGGCAAGGATCGTGTTGATGCCGCGCTTGAAGATGAGCCAGCCGAGCAGTGGCGAGCAGAGCGTGATGACGATGACCGAGGTCGAGGCGATGCCGCCGATGCGACCCATGACCACGCCGTCCTGGACGACGGTCTTGAGGAACGTTGCGCCTGCCTTGACGCCGATCTTGTCGAGGGGCCACATCGAGGTGAGTGAGATCGAGGTCGCCGACAGGAACGACGAGGTGACCAGGACGATCATCACGATGGTGAAGCTGATGACCAGGTTGAACCCCTGTTTGCCGAGGGTCTTGCGGGCGACCTCGGCGAGCGAGCGGCCACCCTCGCGCATCGAGATGAACAGCGTCGTGAAGTCGTGCACGGCGCCGATGAAGACGCCACCCAGCACGACCCACAGCCAGGCGGGGACGAAGCCGTAGAGGATCGCCATGGTGGGGCCGAGGATCGGTCCGGCGCCGGCGATCGCCGAGAAGTGGTGCGCGAACACCACGTAGGGCCTGGTGGGGACGAAGTCCCGCCCGTCGTTGACGGTCACGGCTGGGGTGGGACGCGACGGGTCCTCCGCGAGCCAGCGGGCGATGGCCCGCGCGTAGAAGCGGGAGGCAAGGACGAAGGTAGCAATGGCGAGAACCAGGTAGACCAGGACGTTCATGGACGCCCTCCCGGCGGGCAATTGTACGCCGCCCGGGGAAGAGGCTTCAGGCTCCAGGCTCAAAGCTCAAGGCTCAAGGACAAGCCAAGAGCGTAACGCACCAGGGTGGAGGCTCGGTGCCACCTGTCACACTCCCCTCGACCGCTCGCCCTCTGGTGGCAGCCAACAGCTCGGCGCACGCTGTCGGTGGTTCGGAGGCCGCTGGAGAGTGTGAGACGTGGCTCCGCCTATCGCCAGACACGCCACCCGGCTCACGGGAGGGCGGGTGGGGAACCTTGAGCCTTGAGCCTGAAGCCTTGAGCCTTCCTGGGTGGGCGGGCGGTCCTCAGGGCTTGCCGATGATGTCCGAGAGCTGGCGGCGCAGCGACTCGCCCGACAACGTGCCGCCCTGCAGGGAGTTGACGTCCGTCTGGGAGAGGTCGAGAGGGAGGGCGAAGGCCCGCTGGTGCAGCTCCTCGCAGAGGGCGCGGGCGGTTGCGGCCGCATCGGCCTGGACCGGAACGCGCGCCTCGGACAGGACCGACCCATCCGGCGTGGTGAGGGTCGCGGTGAGCCGGCTGCCGGCCACGCCAATGCGCAGGCCGAAGCCCCAACGGCCAGATTCGAATCGGGGCGAGGCGGCCAGCCACCCGGCCGCCTTGCGCGCGGTGTCGCTGCCGTCCGATTGCACGATGACCGGGAGGGCGATGTCGAGCGCCCGCAGCACACCCGGATGGCGCTGCAGCGCCTCCTGGTAGGCCGCCAGCGCCGCCGGCCGCCAGCCGTCGGCCGCCGCCACCTCGCCGAGCAGGGCGGCGATCCGGGCGTGCAGCATGACCTCGGCGCGAGGGAGGGTGGCTTGCGCCTCCTCGAGGCTCTGCCTGGCCTGACCGGTCAGGCCCCGTGCTACCTGCGCCTCGCCGGCGAGGAGGAGCACGAACGGGCGTTCCCGGAGGCCGGAGGCATCGGTGCGTCGCAGCAGACGCTCGCACTCGGCCTCGACCGCACCCGGCCCGGCCAGCTCCACGAGGCCCGGCAACAGCCAGGGCAGGGCGTCGATGCCCTTGGACGCGAAGAACTGCAGCGAGGGGCCGAGGCGGCCCCTCCCGACCGTCAGCGCTGCGGCCCTCCGGCCGGCCGCCCAGGTCGCTCGAGCGATGGCGAGGCGCTGGCCGGCCAGGCGCAGCCACTGCAGGGGCGGCGCCCAGGTCTGGGTCTCGGCGAGCTGTGCCGCCTGCAGGCGCGCCAGGCTCCAGAACAGGAGGAGCTGGCCGGCTTCGGACTGATCCCGGTGGACGCTCGTCCCGCCTCGCCGGTCGGGCCGGTCGACAATGCGGCGAGCGAGCGAGAGGGCGGCCTCGCCGTGGCCCGCCTCGGCGAGCAGCGCGGCGGTTACCGCCTGGCGATCGGCCCAGGACTGCTGGTCCAGGTACGGCGGGTTGCGGTGACTCCAGGCGTGCATCTCGCGCACCGCCGAGAGCGCCTCCGGGTACCGGCCCTCGAGCATGAAGAGGATGGACAGATCCTCCCACGGGTTCGAGAAGGTCTCGCCGTCGAAGAACTTCGTGGACTCCACGAGGTTCCTCTCCGCCTCGTCGTAGCGGCCGAGCTCGAGCGCGGTCTCGCCCAGGTTGCGCAGGTAGGTAACCTCCATCGGCAGGTTGTGCGCCCGCACCTCTCCGACGAGCTGGCTGAAGACCCGGTAAGACTCGTCGACGTTCCCGGCCTCATCTTCCATGGCGCCCAGGGTGTTGAGGGCGGTAAGCCGATCCTCGACGTCGCTGGAGGCCAGGGCCTTGGCGATCTTGGCGCGGGCCTCGGCGAAGCGGCCCAGCTTCATGAGCGGCCAGCCGTAGTCCACGGTCAGCTCGGGGTTGTAATAGCGATCGCGAAGCTCGAGCAGGCGGAGCGCCTCCTCCTCGCGGTCCATCTGACGGGCGATCGAGATGAGCTGCCGCAGCACCCGGGCGTGCCACCGCCAGGGCCCGTCGGTCGGGACCCCCGCGCCCCAGCGCGCCTCGATCACAGCTCGGGCGCGGGAGCTGAAGTACCTCGCCCGCGGCAGGTTCGCCTCACCCCACTCGTAGACATAGCCGAGCACGTAGAGGGCGACGAAGGAGTCTGGCTGCCTGGCCAGGATCGCCTCGGCGGCCTCGCGGGCCTTGATGAACTGGGGCGGGCTGACAGTGAAGTTGAAGGCCGTCTCCTCCTCGGCCGTGATCGGGTACTCGGGCGCCTCCTGCGCGCCCCGGAGGGCAGAGGCCAGCAGGAGAAGCAGCCCGACCGCGAGGAAGCGCCGAGGCACCTAGCTCCTCCGCAAGGTGGCGCGGCTGAGAGCCTCGAGCGGTCGCTTGAGGGCCTCGAGGACGATTGCCACGGTGTTGGCGGTGGGCACGGCGAGCGACACGCGATGGGCGAAGATGTAGGGCGCGAGGGCCTGGACGTCCTCCGGGGAGACGAAGTCACGGCCGCGGGCCAGGGCGCGGGCCTTGAGCGCCGGCACCGCCATCACCAGGGAGCGGGTGGAGATTCCCTGGGCGACCTGGGGGTTGGCCCGGATCTCCCTGGCAATGTCCACCAGGCAGGCCAGGATCTCTGGTGCCGCGTGGACCTCGTCTTCGAGGATGTGGCGGGCCTCCAGGACCTCGGCCCGGCGCACCCGGGGGAGGCCGGCGCCCGGCGGCTGCCGGCGCTCGAGGCGCGTGCGCAGCACCTCGATCTCCGACTCGCGGTCGATGTACTCCATGCGAATCTTGAAGAGGAAGCGGTCGAGCTGGGCGACGGGTAGGGGATAGGTGCCGGCCAGGTCCTGGGGGTTCTGGGTCGCCATCACGAAGAAGAAGTCGTTGAGCAGGAAGGAGACGTTGTCAACCGTCACCTGTTTCTCGGCCATCGCCTCGAGCATCGCGGACTGCACCTTGGGCGAGGTGCGGTTGATCTCGTCGCCCAGCACCACGTAGGCGAAGATCGGGCCGCGCCGGAAGGAGAAGGTGGAGGTCTCGGCGTCGAACACCGAGACGCCGGTGATGTCGGAGGGCATCAGGTCGGGCGTGATCTGGATGCGCCGGAAGGCAGCGATCTGGTCGTCCTCCAGGTCGTCGACGATTGACTCGCCCAGGCTCTTGGCGAGGGTCGTCTTCCCGGACCCGGGGTAGTCCTCCAGAAGCACATGGCCATCCGCGAAGAGCGCGATGAGCAGCAGCTCGATGACGTCGTCGCGCCCCTTGACGGCGTGCTTGAGGCGCCCCTCGAGGCGCCGGAAGACGTCCTGCGCCCGTGTCATCTGCCCCCTGGTGCCGATGTCGATCGCTTCCATGTCCATCCTCCCGATCACCTCACCCACAGCCATGAAACCGGACTTGCCAGCCCGAGCATCCGGCGCCATGGCGGCCGTTGTCGGACGATGTCGGCCGAGACCTGGCGGCCGAGCTTGATGTAGTGGTCCTGGGACGCTACCGGCGCGTGTCGTCCGAGCCCGGCCCGCAGGTGTAGCGCGGTCATCGCGGCGAAGGCCGGGGAGAATCCGGCCTGGCGCGACGCGAGGTCTTCTCTTGTCTGCCCGAAGTCCCGCAGCACGCCGGCGTCGGCCAGGCGATCGAGGGCCGCGCGGTAGGCCACCACGGGGAGTCGGGCTGGGCGGCACCAGTGCGGCGCCAGCCGACGCCATCCCTTGGCGCCCCAGAGCCCCAGCAGGGCAGCGACCATCAGGAGCGCGAGGGCACGAGCCGCGACCCGGGCCGCGGCCCGGAGCGCCTCCTGGAGGTTCTCGCCTCCTGCCGGTTCCTGCTCCACCGGCGGCTTTCCCGCTCCCTGGCGCGCCATGTCGCCGAGCATCTGCTGCAGGCCCTGGTCGGGGCCCTCGTCCGGGGGATCGAGGGAGCGCTCGGGGGCGATGTCCATGGGGAGCCACCCCAGGCCGTCGAGGTAGATCTCCGGCCAGGCGTGAGCGTCCCTCTCGCGGAGTAGAAGGGATCCGCCATTGCCGCGGTTGCGCCCGTCCACGGCGTAGCCGGCCCCGACTCGCGAGGGAATGCCCCGTGCGCGGTAGAGCAGACATGCCGAGTGGGCCAGGTAGACGCAGTGCCCGGTGCGGTTCCCGAAGAGGAAGTCAGCCAGGGGATCCGCAGCCGACTCGTGGTCCGAGCTCTTCGAGTAGATCGCGTTCTTCGAAAGCCAGTACTGGATCGCCACGGCCTGGGCGAAGGGGTCGCTGCGCAGCCCCGGCCGCAGCAGCTCGACGCAGGCGGCAGCCAGATCGGCGTAGCGGGGGTCACGCGGCCCCTCGGTGTAGTGGCGGCGCGTTTCGGGCCGCCACCCGGGGAGGCCCACACGAAGACCTGCTGCGTCGGGCAGGGACCGGGTCAAGACGCGAGAGGTTACCCGGTAGGCGCGGACGAAGCGGACGGGGTCGGGGTTGGCGGCGGAATCCAGCAAGGCCGGGTTGACCAGGGCGAAGGGGCGGGGATGCGGCTGGAGAAGTGCCACGGTCGTGTCGAGCCGCCGCAGCAGATGCGGGAGGCCGGTCTCCCCCACGACACGCTCCTCGCCGCTTGGGAAGCCAGCCGGCACGTCTGTGTCGGCTTGCCCGGTCATGTCCTGGACGAGTCGCTGCCCGTTGAACTGGGAGAACGCGGTCTGCCGAAAATAGTAGTATCCGGATGGCGGGTCGTAGTCGTCGTGGAGCAGCACCACGGCGACCGGCACGTTCGATCCTTCCTGCTGCTGGTCCGCGAACGAGGACGTTGAGCCGTCCTGCCTGCCCGACTGCGAATTGCCCTGTCCGTCACTACCCTGGCGGCTCTCGTTCCCGCCGGTCCCGCCTCGTGCCGGAGGCTCGATCATCCTGACGACGCCCACCGGGATGGCCAAGAACGCCAGGGCCACGACGACTACGAGCAGCACGGCGTCGCGTCCCGAACGGCGGTGGGAGCCGTGCGACGCCAGCAGCAGCGCCAGGGCGGCGGCCGCGACGCCGCCGAGGCCCAGGAAGAGCGGGAGGGGGTCGTAGCCGCGGCCCCAGAGAGCGTCGACGAGGCCGTACGGCCGGTTGATGAACCCCTCCCGGTGGGCCGCCAGCA
>DAONEV010000192.1:0-5206 GCA_035403265.1 Thermoanaerobaculaceae bacterium
CGCAGCGGCGGCGGTCACGAGCTCTCGCTCGCTCATCGAATCCTGGCGGAGACGCGCGAGGTTCCAGACCACGAAGGTCCCCCGAGAACCGATGGCCGGGTAGAGGATTCGCTTGCCGGGAAGGAACGCCGCCACCCCCGAAGCCGCGAAGTCGCAGCCCGCCACGATGGGAAGCCGATCGAATGCCTCGGTGCGAAGCCTCTCGGCGGCGCATGCCGCTCCGGAGAACGCTGCCCGCATTTCCCACCGGACGGCGACCAGAGTGCCCAGGTCACCCACGACAGCGGCCAGGGTCAGCAGGCCCGCCAGGAGAAGAGAGCCGAGCCGAGCCTGGGGTCCGGCCATCCAGAGCACGACCAGGGTAAGCACCCAGAGGAACCCGGCGTGGCGCAGCGCGCCCGGGAACTTGAGATACGCAAACGAGAGGAGCGAGACGCTCCCCGCCAGCCAGACGGCAAGCGCGGGTCGACAGCGCCACACGAGCCAGGCGATGCCGGCCACGCACCCCAGGACCGTCACGGCGGCCAGCCCGTCGCGCGGATCGCTCCATCGGAACGGAGCCGTGCCGGTGTGGAAGACCGCCGAGCTGTTCCAGAAGTGGAGCTGGTCGGCGGGCAGCGGAAGCATGGCGGCGGCGAAATTGCGGACCGTGTAGCCGACACGCTCGGGCTCCCAGGCCGTGTGCCAGCCTCGCGAGTGCTCGTAGTCGGCCGGCGGCAGGCACTGGAGGACGGCCGCGAGGAAGCCGGCCCCTAGCAGGAGCACGGGAACGAACGCGCGGCGGCGCATCGTTGCCCAGAGGCCCAGCGCCAGGGCGGGCGCGAGCACCATGCCCATCGGAGAGGCATTCGCGGCGAGTGCACCGGCCGCGGCACCGAGTCCCGGTCGTTTCGACACAACAAGAAACGCGAAGAGCATGAGGCAAAGGAAGGTCGCCGCGTAGTTTCGGCTGATCACCCCGTACTCGTAGAACGGCAAGTAGCTGAAGACCACGGCCAACCTCAGGAAGAACGGAAACGGCGCTCGGTGAAGGATCAACGTCGCGCCGGCCGTGGCGAGTACCCAGTTCAGGACCTGCATCGCCACAGGACTTGCCCAGACGCGCGTCTGCACGAACAGGAGAAGGTGCCACAGCAGCGGATGCCCCTCGTACCTGGTGTTCTGCCAGAGATCGAGGAGGCTGCCGGAGTCGCGGGCCAGCAGCCATGCCTGCAGCTCGTCCCGCCACATCTCGTGGGAGGCCATGACAAGGCCGAGCGCAACACCGAAAAGGGCGGTCGCAACCCAAAGGCACGCCGAGACTCGGCGACCTTGACTGGAATGCGCTGAATCACCGGCTACGCCAGGAGCAGGCGGCGGTGGCTGATGGGTCGCGAAAACAAAGGCACGCCCACTCACTCAGCTACGATACCAGAGCCGATTCCCCTGGGGCGCGACTGCGGGTGAACCGTATCTGCAGTCAGTGCTTCGGCCATGGCCTCTGGCATAATGGGCGCGTGTTTTCGGCGGCCGGTATCGGCGGGGAGGAGCTCAGCCACCAGTCAACCCCAACTCTCCCGACACGGCTGGGTCGGTGGAGCTGGCTCGTGGCCGTTGGGCCGCTCTTGCCGGTCATGTTGCTGGGTTTCTTCAACGACGACTATGCGATTCTGGACTATGTCGAGTCGGCGCCAGGCTCCCAGCTCCTCGGTTACATACACAAGGCTGGCTTCGAGTTCTTCCGCCCCGCGGCCATTCTGCTGTTCAGAGCCGAGTACCTCCTCTTTGGAGTGAGAGCGCAGCTCTTCCATGCCGTCAATCTCGGCTTGCTTCTGGTGGCAGCGATCCTTGCGGCGAAGCTCCTCTCGCGTCTGGCCGGTCGCTCGACCTATGCCTGGGCAGCAGCGGCCTCGCTCCTCTATCCAGCGCGATTCGAAGCTCTCGCCTGGGTCGCCGCACTTCCAGACCTGCTCGCCTTGGTCCTTCTGAGCTCCGCTCTCCTGGTTCTCCTGGAGACGCGGGAGGTTCCCTCCGCGTCCCGGTTAGTGGCTCTGGGTGTACTGGGTTTCCTGACGCCGCTGGCCAAGGAAAGCGGATTCGCCTTGCCGCTTGTCGCGTTGGCCTGGGAGTTCCTGGGCCTTCTGCCTCCGATACCGGTGCGGGCTCGGGTTCTTCGTTGCGGAGCGGTAGTCTCGGGCTCGCTGGCCGCTGCCGTCCTGCGCACCTGCGTCCTCGGCGGGATGGGTGGTTACCGAGACACCTCGATTCAAGCGGCACTCCACAGCCTCCGCGGCCTCGTCGGGATGCTGGTACGGGTCATCCTGGTCCCGGTCAACCCGACGTTCGGGCTGCTTTCCAGGGCGATTGCTGGGGCCTGCCTGGTGTCGGCTCTCTTCCTTCTTGTCGCCGCGGCTCGCTCGCGGTGCTGGCGTGTCCTGGCGGGAGCTCTCTCCGTCGTCCTGGGTGGTCTGTTGCCTCCAATTGCCTACCTCCACAGGACGGAGCTTGCCTGGTCGCACAACCGTCTCGTGACAATCACCGGCCTTGGTGTTGTCTTGCTGCTCCTCTCGGGGCTTGAGGAGGCGTCAAGGTGGCGGCGGCTCGCTGCGTCGACGCTGCTGGTTGCATGGACCGCTGCGAGCCTCATCAACCTGACCGCGTGGCTGCAGGCCGACGCACGCCGGCAGCTCATCGTGCAGACAGTCGAGCGGGTGACCCGAGCGGCAGGCCGCCACAAGGTCTGGATCGCAGGTCGCATCGATGACTACTACCGGGGCACAAGACTGGCCGGTCATCTCCCGGAAGCGGTGCGCAGGGCCATGCCTGGGCGAGACGTGGTTGTCGACTCGGAGCACCTGCAGCGCTATCAGGGGCGCCCTCTCGTCCCTCCCTGCTCCGAGAGCGGGGTTCAGGTCCATCTGTTCCGCTTCGACCCTCTGACCCCGGAGCTAAGCCCCGTGACGCCACAGGAAAGCTCAACCTGCCAGTGACGCGGCGGGAGAACCCGAAGTCCGCACGGTCGGGATCCGGAGCGACCAGACTGCGGACGCCAGTACAACCGGAAGAGGCATGGCGCCCAGATCGCAGCAGGTGAGAAGCCAGACGGGGAGCACACGAGCACCACGTGCCTCGTGGAGGCAGGATTCCGACGCCGATGAACCACCGGCTGCCTCGAGGCAGTGGAACCGTCACACGATCCCGCGTGCCTGCCAACCCGGATGCCCCGACGAGGTGACCAGAAAAGCCGCATTGGCGGAGGTCTCAGTTCGGAGCTCCAGGCCCGCAGGTGGAGTTGCCGCCAGGCCAAGGATGGCGCTCGCCTCCAGGGACAAGGTCCATTTCTGCACGTCGGCGAGCATCTTGCGGGTACATGTGCCTGACTGCACTGGATCCCGTCGAGGGACTGCTGTGAGGTCGCCAGCGGGTCGATGCCTGAGTGACCTGGGAGCGCCGTCGCCAGACCGGAGGTCCGACCTGGCATCCTGATCGACGTGGGGACGCGCCGCCTTCACGCGGTGGCGGCGCTGTCGCGGGTGCAGCCTGACCGCGAGGTCACCGTGACCGATGCGGATATCATGTTGCCGTGGACCTCACAACCGCCGCCTGGATTCTCGTGCCCCTCGTGCTCGTCCACCTGGCGGAGCGGCGCCGGAGGGAGCTCATGCTCTTCCAGGTGCTCGTCGACATCCTGCTGGTGCTGTTGCCGGGGCGGCTCGTGGCGCGCGGTTGGCATCTTGGGCCAGGGGCGCCAGGAGGGCCGTCCTGGGGCGGCGTGGCGACGGTGGCGGGCATCCCGGAGCAGATCGACGTGCCCTTACAGTTCGACGTGTGGTGGGAGGAGGTGCGACGGCTGGTCGCCTCCGGCGAGCCGCCGTGGGTTTCCGATCGCCTTGGCGGTGGCATGCCCCTGCTCGCCAACGGCCAAACGCAACTGCCGTTCCCGCTCCATCTTCCCGTGTGGCTGCTGGGCGCCCAGCGCGGGACCGATGTCATGGTCCTCTGGAAGCTGGAGCTTGGGGCCCTGGGTGCGTTCCTGATGCTCCGGCGCTGGCGACTGCGGGCCGTCGCGGCGGCGACGGGTGCGATCGCCTTCGGGTTCGGCGTGTACCCGCTCTCGTGGACGGTTGTTCCCCTCGCATGGGTCGTGGCCGCGCTGCCCTGGTCGATGTGGTCGCTGACCGGTGCGCTGCGCGGCGATGGGCGGAGCGCTGCGGCTCTTGCCCTGACGCTGGGAGTCATGGCGGGCTGGTCCGTTCACCCCGAGACCGCTGGTTTCCTCTGGCTGGCGGTCGGTAGCACCGGCGCGACTCTGGCCTGGGGAAGGGTCAGGCGGCTGCGGCGGCTAGCGGCGCCCTTCGTCATGGCTCTCGCCGTGACGGGCATCGGTGCCGTGCCGACCGCGCTGACGGTCCGGGGCACCTCCAAGCTGGCAGGCATGCAGGTCGCGCCCCACTATCCAATGCCGATCATGGATCGGGAGGTCCGCGCGCAACTGGCTAGTCACCTTCTCGTCCCGTGGCGGGATGGTCACCCCTCGGATGGCACGTGGCGCTCGCCCTACCCGGCAGCCGTGCTCGTCCTGGGCGTCGGGGCCGCGCCGTTCCTGCTCATCGGGGCGGGGTCACCGCGCCGGCGACTCCGGCGTGTCTGGCTGGGCTTCGCGGCGCTCGGGACCTGGGCTGTGGTATTCATCTGGCAGCCTCCGGTGGTCGCCGGACTGGTCGGCCGCCTTCCGGTGCTCGGGGTGATGACATGGCCTCGCGCCGGCTTCCTGGTCGGGTTCACCCTGGCCGGCCTGGGGGCGGTGGCCCTGGACGGCCTCTTGCGTCGGCCCCGCAGGGTGCGGCTCCTGGTAGCGACCGTCGTGGTCCAGGCGGTCGTCCTGCTGCTCGTCGCGACGGCGCCGGCCGGAGTGCCACGCCGCCACCTGTTGCCTCTGGCGTCGGTCCCCGCTCTGGTGGGTCTGGTAGGCCTGGCAGGAGGCGGCGCGATGGTCCCGGTGCTCGTGGCGGCCGAGGCGGGGCTTGCCGGCTGGCAGGTGATCGCCGCCGCCCCAGGGCCCTCGGCCATTCCGTCCGGCTCGGCATTGGCCGAGCTCGTGCGGCTGCAGGGCGCGGAGGGGGGACGCATCGTCGGCATCCACGAGGCTCTTCCCCCCAACCGGGCGGCGGCCATGGGGTTGGCCGACCTGAGGGGGAGCGACCCAGTACGATCTCTGGCTCTGGCG
>DAONEV010000192.1:5306-8056 GCA_035403265.1 Thermoanaerobaculaceae bacterium
GAGAGGTCGCCGAAGGGTGGTCGGCTGTGATGTCGGAGGCCGGTGGCCGCATCTTTCGCAACTCGCGGGCTTTACCGGTCGTGCGGCTGGCGACGCAGATGGTCGCGTCTCCCGGCGACCCCGGGAATGGTGCGTGGGAGACGGTGGACTTCGCCTCGACGGCAGTTGGCGAGGACCGGGTTGTGCTTGGCGGGCAGGGGACGCTGGACGTCACCGAGGAGCGGCCTTGGCGCTGGCAGGCGAAAGTGCGGGCGGACGGGCCGGTGCTGGCCGTGCTCCATGTCCCGGAGGCGAGAGGGTGGCGGGTGTACCTCGATGGGCGGAAGGCTGCGATTCGACGCGTCAACCTCGCGGCGATGGCGGTGCTGGTTCCAGCCGGAGCCCATCGGGTCCGCTGGGAGTACCAGCCGCCGGGCCTCTTGTTGGGGGGAGCCCTCTCGGTCGCCGGACTCGTCGGGTGCCTCCTGATGGCGCTCGGCGGTCTGCGGAGACCGGGGCGGTCTCCTCGCCGACAGGGCACCCGTTTGCGTGGGGGCCCCGGTCCTGGCGGGTGATGGTGGAGAGCATGCGCCACGCTTGCAACTGGGTGCTCGCTGGAGGGAAGCCTGGATTCGCCGCGAACCGCTGCTCAGGTAAGGTAGGGGCCGCGGCCGAGACTGCCACCGAGCCGTGACTCCGGGTCGGTGGCGCTTACGGGGCAAGCCGGGGCTTGTCAAGCTGAGAGTAGGAGGGACCGTGGTCGGGACCTTGCAGGAAGCCGAGATCATCCCGTACAAGCCGGGTCAGCTCCCCGGCTCGCGCTGGCTTGTACTGGCCCCACACCCGGACGACGAGGTCCTCGGCGCTGGGGCGACCCTGGCGGCGGCTGCTGCGCTGGGATGCGAGCTGACCACGGTGTGTGTCACCAGTGGGGGCGCCCAGGGCGAGGCGCCGGCGCGGGAGCGGGAGGCCGAGGCGGCGTCGCGCGAGCTCGGGCTGGCAGCACCGGAGTTCTGGCGGTTGCCTGACCGCGGCCTCGGCGCGGCAGATCGCGAGCTGGGCCGGCGGGTCGACGACGTTCTCGCTCGGGTGGCTCCGGACATCGTTCTGGTCCCGTCCCCGGTCGAGCTCCACCCCGATCATCGGTCGGTGGCCTGGGCGCTGCGCGGCGCCCTTCGACGCCGGTCCCTGTGGGGGTGGCGCCGCGGGCTGCCACTGTGGGTGGCCGCCTACGAGGTCAGCGTACCAATCCTGCCCAACCTGCTGGTGAAGGGTGACGCGACCTGGGAACAGAAGCGACGAGCACTGGCGTGCTATGACAGCCAGCTCGCGATCCGACCGTACGAGGCGGTGATGGAAGGGCTCGGGACGCTGCGAACCCTGACGTTGGAGAACTGCCGGAGGGCCGAGGCCTTCCACGTCCTCCCGGCGAGGACGGTCGCGTGGCACACCGATCGCTGGTGGGTGGGCAGATTGGGTGCGTCGCGTGTTCTCGACGGGAGGACGGACCGCGCACGAGAATGACCTCAGGAGAGGACCCAGGGTGCGCCTGGACGACCTGGGAGCGACGTCAGCGAGGGCACGCTCGTTGCTAGGGAAGGTGTCGGAGGCGGACGATGCGCAAACCTCTCTTGCTGGTGGCATTCGTTGTGATGATGGGGGTCCTTGCGGTGCCGGCGGGAGCGCACCACCGGGGCCATGTCGGAATCCACCTTGGGTGGGGGCCATGGTGGGGATGGCCTGGACCGTACTACCCGCCGACGAGCGTGGTCCGTCCGGACCTGGCGACAATGGACACCGACGTCGACCCGGAGAGGGCCCGTGTCTATCTTGACGGGGAGCTGATCGGCACTGCCGACGACTTCGACGGGTTCCCAGACTACCTCTACCTGGAACCTGGCTCATATACGGTGGAATTCAAGCTGGCCGGCTACAAGACCGCGACCCTGAAGGTCGAGGCTCGTGGAGGCCGGCACGTTCCGGTCGACCTTCAGCTCGAGCGCGTTCCGGGGGAGCGTGTGGAAGCCTGGTATGACGATCCGCAGGGGCCGCCGCTGTATCGGGTCTTCGGGCCGCGGGGCCCCGACGGGAAACGCCTCGAGAAGGCCCGGCCCGATCCGTCCCTCCGACAGGAGACGAGCGACGAGGCCGACGATGAGGCCGAAGACGATGCAACTGTCGGGGGTGACGCCAAAGCCGAGTCCCGGCCGGTCGATACGCCGGAGCACACGAGGACAAGAGCGACCGTGCCTCGCCGTGCCGCCCTCGAGCTGCGCGTCTCTCCGGACAACGCCGCCGTCTATCTTGACGGCGAGTTGGTGGGCACCGGCGAGGAGCTGCGGCGGCTTCAGCGAGGCCTGGCCGTCCCGCCCGGCAAACACCAGATCCAGGTCATGGCGCCCGGAAAGACGGCTCGTGAGCTGGAGGTTGAGGTTGGTCCGGGCGAGCGACAGCAAGTCGTTGTCGAGCTTGATGATGTCGGTTCTGGTCAGGGGACTAGACAAGGCGGGGGCGACGCCCTATAATGACTGTAGAGGAAATTTCGGAGGGAGGCGGCGGTCAAGCACCACTCTTGCAAACCAGCCAAACGAAGCCTACCAAACTTTCCTATCGAATACTTTCCTGCCTTTAATGGCCAATCATAAAGCGTCTTGAGCGACCGACCTCCCGTTCTTCTCAGCGCCGCCGGCACCGTCCGGCGGCCTTCTTATATGCCGATCTCGGGAAATTCGCGGGGTCGGGCGGAGGTTTGCCGGGAAGGCGGAACCGAG
>DAONEV010000193.1:0-3043 GCA_035403265.1 Thermoanaerobaculaceae bacterium
CACCACACCCGCGACATATTGTGCGACGGCAATCGACAGGAACCACACGCCCATGAGGATCAGCCAGCCGATCGCATTCTGGGTGGGGTTGAGCTCCAGCAGGCCGTCCGGACGCTCGGTCGCGCCCTTGGCCATGATCTCGTTGAAGATGAACGCGCCCACCGGCCCGCCGGTAAGCGAACCGATGGCCAGCGGCAGGTTGGCGTAGCCCAGGAACAGGCCCTCCTGGCCCTTGGGTGCCAGGGCGCCGATGTACTCGTACATGCGCGGCGAGGTGAAGAGCTCGCCGAAGGCGATGAGGCCGACCGTGAGGATGATGAACACGGACGCGATGGGGAGCCAGTTGGCGGTGAGCGTGCGAATCCCTCCCGTCGAGTAAATCGGGAACAGGTTGATGGCCATGGACAGGCCGATCACCACGCAGCCGACGATCATCGAGCGGACCGGCTTCATCTTGCCGAAGAATCGTGTCACCAGGAGCTGGAAGCAGACAATGACGAACGGGTTGGCAGCCGTGTACAGATCCATCGCCGGGCCCACCTCGACGACGCGCTTGATGTAGAGCGGGAGCACATTGTAGACCTGGTTGTAGAGGAAGAAGAAGCCCGAGATCACGATCAAGAACAGGGTGAAACGACCGCTGCGGAGGACCAACACCATGTCAAGCAGGATCCGCCCCACGGACCGCCGTGGCTTCCCCGGCGCCGCGACTGCCATCGGGGGCTCCTTGTAGAACAGCAGCACGACAAAGAATGCGACCACCGACGACGCCGCGGCGACGCCGAAGATGTACGACAGGCTCGAAGAGGAGTTGGCGACCGGCTGGCCCATCGGGAGGTGGAGAATCCAGGTGATGAGTAGTCCGGCCAGTGTCACAAGGGCAACGGAGCCCAGGGTCGTCCTGGCGATGTTCCCCCGGTCCTCGCGGTGGCTAACGCTCCAGCGGACGAGCAGGATCAGGGCGGTGGCGACCAGGGCGCAGACCGCAACCACCAGCAGCACCAGGACCGCGCTCGACCTGGTCCTCACGACAAACGCCGTCCCGCGCCCGAACAGCGAGCCGATGTTGATGACCATGTAGAAGATGGCAAACCCGAGCGTGGCCAGCGTCCCGGACGTCTTCTGCACGGTGCCGGAAATGCACGGCTTGATGACCGATCCTCCCAACCCGATGAGGAGGATGGAGGCGACGATCACAGCCAGGAGCTGGGGAGAGGCCGTGAATTCCTTGTGCACGACCGCCGAAAGGGAGCTACCCCCGAACCAGACCGGAAAGCCCATCATCGAGTAGCCGATCGCCAGCAGGACGAACGCCACGAGCAGGGACCTCCGAAAGCCGACCTGGTCGGCGATCGTGCCGGAGAGGATCGGCAGGAAGTAGACCAGCGTCCAGAGCAAGCTGTTGAGGTTGGACGGCCAGTACGCGCCGAGACCGAGCTGCCCCAGGTAGATCACCACGAAGCTCGCCATCGAGTAGTAGGCCGCGCGCTCGAACAGCTCCACTACGTTCGCGGTCCAGAACACTCCCGGGAACCGATGCGATTCTGCCTGCTCCACGCTGGCCCTCCCGCCGCCGGTGGCGGCGCGTCATTGTACCTTTGGCAACCCGTGAGCCGGCCGCGTCGAGAGCTCCAAGGGCTCGCAGGCAGAATCCACAAGGGCCATTTCGGGCGCCACTTGGTGTCCGCTGCCTCGACGACTTGCCGAGTAGTTCCACAAGCAGTTGGCGCGGTGGGGCCTGCGTCCCGATCCTGCGGCCCTGAGCCGGGCTGGCGCGTGGGCGGGAAGCTACCAGACCCTCCACCACGGCTTGTCAGGCGCCGGCTTGACGGTTTCCGTCGACTTGCCACCCAGCAGGCGAACGATGACCGCTGGAGGCGGCCCCTTCTCTCCAGCGTAGACGAGGGCCCGCCGGCCGTACTTGTCGAGGGCTCTGGGATCGGCCCCGGCATCGATGAGCAGCTTCAGGATCCCCGCCTGCTGGAGGCGCGCCGCCTGCATGAGAGGGGTCACGCCGTCGCGATTGGAGGCGTTGACGTCGGCACCGGCCTCGATGAGGGCCTGGATCACCGGTGCATGACCGGCGCGTGCCGCGATCATCAGGGCGTTGTTGCCCTCCTCGTTGGCAGCGTTGAGCTGCGCACCGCGCTGCGTCAGGAGGGTGACGACGTCCGGCTGCTTGGTGGCTGCAGCCAACATCAGGACGCTCATCCCCGCCCTATCCCGCGAGTCCGGATTGGCGCGGGCGTCGAGGAGCAACCTAATCGCCCCGGCATGACCCTGCTTGACGGCCATCATCAACGGCGTGACGCCGGAGGCATCCGCCGCTGAAGGATCGGCTCCCAGGTCAATGAGCCTTTTCATGCCGTGCAGGTCACTGTTCGCGACTGCCTGCCTGAGTTCTTCCGACATCCTGCCATCCCCCCGCGCGATGGGAACAAACGGTGTGGCGCCCGGTGGAGCTCGGCTGCCGATCAGGCATCACCTCGCCTGAATCTGCACCTGCCCTGGACGGCCGGGCCTAGCTCGCTCCCTGCTGGTACCTTACACCTCGGCGAAGGGTGGTGCAAACACACGCGACCGGAGGGCGTGGCCTCCCACGCGGCGATCGACCGCCGCTGACCCATCCAGGGAGGCCACCCCGGGCCCAGGGCCAGCACCGCGGCAGACAGGACCCGCCCGCTTCCCTGATAGACTTGGATCGTGGAGGCCACTGGACCCGAGGTATTCGTCCTTCCACCGGCGCACCTCGAGCCGTTTCTCGAGCGCTACCGGCTGGACAGCGGCGTCCCCGAGGCCACCGACCCCTGCCGCTTCATCGGCGAGGTGCTGCGCCGCGCCAACGCCTTCGTTCCATCGGAGGCCGGCTCGGTCCTGCTCGACAACCCATTCGAGCGGGCCGCCGACCCCACGAACCACTCGCTCTACTTCATCGCCACTTTCGGGCCGGCAGGGCGTTCTCTGCTGGGCGCCAGCATCCCTACCAATCTCGGGGTCGTCGGCCATGTCTATCGCTCGGGGGTCGCACACCTCGTCACCGAAT
>DAONEV010000193.1:3053-8042 GCA_035403265.1 Thermoanaerobaculaceae bacterium
GACCCGCATGTTCTGCAGCACTTCGACGAGACCCTCGCGTTCCGGACCCGCAGTCTCCTGGCGGTCCCGATCCGACTGCAGAGCACGGTGTGCGGTGTGCTGGAGCTGGTGAACCGCCGGGAGGAACGCCCCTTCAACGAGCGCGACCAGGACCTGCTCGAGATTTTCGCGGCCTACACCTCACTGGCCATGCAGACTCTCCTGGACGCCAAGAGGGCGGGCGAGGCCGCCCGCAGCGATGACCTCACGGGGCTCGGCAACGACCGGTTCTTCCATCGCCGGCTCGCCGCGGCGCTCGAGCACGCCGACTCCTCGGGCGGACGTGTGGCCCTGCTCTTCATGGATCTGGATGACTTCAAGCGCGTCAACGACACCCATGGCCATCTCGCGGGTAGCCAGGTCCTCAAGGAAATCGGCTACGTGCTGCGCCGCGTCGTCCGCGTGCCGGGGGCGACCCTGGCCCGCTACGGCGGGGATGAGTTCGTCGTCATCATCCCTGGCTTCGACCTCCCGGCCGCACGCCGGGTCGCCGAGGAGGTGCGCCAGACCATCAGTCGGGAGAGCTACCTGCGCGGCCGGTTCTCCTGGGCCGACGGCCCGGTGAACTTCGCCGGACCCCTCACCTGCTCCATCGGAGTCGCGGTTTACCCGGACAACGTCCCCCGGGAGGGCTCCTCCGACCACCGACGCAACCAGCTCCTGCGCGCCTCGGATCAGGCCATGTACGCGGCCAAGGCGGCGGGCAAGAACCTCGTCCTGACTGCCGAGCCCGCGTCAATTTGACATCCCCCGGAGCGCCCGCGGTGCGCTCGGGCCTACTTCGGTGACTCCAAGGACGACGCCATCGGCCTTGCGCTGCGCCTTGGGTTGGTGACGCTTTCGGGGAGAAGGACCGACGGTGGCACGGGCCTTGCTGGGCATGTTTGACGACCGGCACGAGTTGCCGGTCCCAGGAGGCAACGCAATGTACGCACGATCTCTTCGCAAGCTGATTCCCCTCGGCACTGTGGCCGTGGGTGGAGTGGTGCTGGGCCTGGTCCTGGCCGGCGGGCTGGCCGTGACGCCTCAGGGCCGGGCCGAGAGCGCCGCCCCCGCGGCCGTCGCGGCGCCAGCGCCGGTGCCGCCGGCAGGCTACCCAGACTTCGCGAGCCTCGCCGACCGGGTGCTGCCCTCGGTGATCTCCGTCTACACCGAGGAGGTCATGAAGCCCGGCGAGCGCGGCCGCAACCGCAACCAGATGGACCCTTTCGAGTTCTTTTTCGGCCTTCCTCCCCAGGGCCAGCCCGACCGCGGCCGCACCCCGCGCAACCTCGGCGCTGGCAGCGCGTTCTTCATCTCGGCGGATGGCCTGGCGATGACCAACAACCACGTGATCGAGGGAGCGGACAAGATCAAGGTTCGCCTCACCGACGAGACCGAGCTGGACGCCAAGGTCATCGGGCGGGATCCGGCCACCGACCTGGCGCTCCTCAAGGTGGAGGGGAAGAAGTCCTTCGCCTGGCTTCCGTTGGGCGACTCGAACAGCCTGCGGGTCGGCGAATGGGTGATGGCCGCGGGGAACCCCCGCCGGATGAGCCACACCATCACCGTGGGTGTCGTTTCGGCCAAGGGTCGTACGATCGGCCTGACCGCCGACGCATCCTTTGAGAACTTCATCCAGACCGATGCCGCCATCAACCTCGGCAACTCCGGCGGGCCTCTCGTCAACCTCCGCGGTGAGGTCGTGGGCATCAACTCGGCCATCGACGCGGCCGGGCAGAACATCGGCTTCGCGGTCCCCATCAACACTGCCAAAGGCATCCTCGACCAGCTCAAGAAGGGCAAGGTGGTGCGGGGCTACATGGGTGTCGACATCCGCAACATCGACGACGAGACCCGGGAAGCGTTCAGTCTCTCGGGGCGAAACGGCGCCTTCGTGGCCCGGGTGCGCGAGGATGGCCCGGCCGAGAAGGCCGGCCTCCAGAAGGGCGATGTCGTCGTCTCCGTCAATAGTAAGCCGGTGAAGGAGACCCGCGACGTGATCGACACCGTCTCGGCGATGGCGCCCGGCTCGAAGGTCGAGATCGAGGTCGTGCGCGACGGCACGCCAAAGACCCTCACCGTGACCCTCGGGGAACGGCCCGGAGCCGAGGCCGACGCCGAGAGCGCCGAGGAAACGAGGGAGACCACCCCTGCCGGCAAGCTCGGCATGCAGGTCCAGGAGCTGACGCCGCAGGTCCGCCGCACCTTCAGCATCGCTCCCGAGATCGGAGGCGTGGTGATCACCGGAGTCACCGACCTCTCCCCAGCCGACGACAAGGGCCTGCGCGAGGGCGACGTCATTCTCCAGGTGAACGGCAATGACGTGAACTCGGTGGCGGCCTTCCGGAAGGCGCTCGGGACTCCGAAATCCGGCCAACTGGTGCGGCTCTACGTCTTCCGCCCCCGCCTCGAGCAGCAGGACTTCGTGTTCCTTCGCGTCCCCTAGGGGAAACCAGGGTCGTCACCAGGACGGAGCAGGTCCTGGCCGTGTGAAGCCGCCGCGAGGCGGCTTCACCATTTCCGCGCGTCTCCGTGTAAGATTACATACCTGTATGGACGCTGCAGGGACCGTGCTCGTGGTCGATGATCAGGCCTCCAGCCGCGATGCGATGGTGGAGGCGCTGAGACCGCTGGGATACGACGTTTGGCCAGTGGCGAGCGGCACGGAAGGACTCCGGCTCGCCCGGGAACGACTCCCGGACGTCATCCTCCTCGACGTCATGATGCCCGGACTGGACGGCTATCAGGTCTGCCAGTCGCTCAAGGCTGACGAGGATACCCGTCTCATCCCCGTCGTCTTTCTCACCGGCCTCGACTCGCGCCAAGCCAGGCTGAAGGGTCTCGAGGTCGGTGCCACCGACTTCCTGTCGAAGCCGTTCGACCTCGTTGAGCTCGAGGTCCGGGTCCGCAGCCTGGTCAGCTTCCGCCACCTCACCCAGGATCTCGACGAGGCCGAGAAGATGCTGTTCGCCGTGGCCCGCGCCGTCGAAGCCAGGGACGAGCAGACCGGAGATCACTGCGGCCGCCTCGCCGAGCTCGCCGCGGAGCTGGGCACCTCGATGGGGCTGGACAAGGATTCCGTCAAGGCGCTGAGGCGGGCGGGCTACCTTCACGACATCGGCAAGATCGGCATCCCTGACGCGGTCCTGCTCAAGCCGGGGCGTCTGACCGACGAGGAGTGGGTCGTCATGCGTTCCCACGTCAGGATCGGCGTCGACATCTGCTCGCCGCTGAGGACACTGCGAGCCGTCATCCCGATCATCCGCCACCATCACGAGCGCCAGGACGGGAGCGGCTATCCCGACGGCCTCAACGGCAAGGCTGTCCCTCTCCTCGCCAGGGTCTTCCAGGTCGTCGACGTCTACGATGCCCTGACCAACGACCGGCCCTATCGCCGGGCGCTCTCCCTCGGGGCTGGCCTCGACGTCCTGCGCAACGAGGCAAGCCATGGCTGGTGGGATGGCGAGATTGTCGAGGCCCTGGCCTCGCTTCTGACCTCAACGGCCCAACACAGGCGCTGAGCGCGCGCACGACAGTTGTTAGGCCCCTTGGCAGAACCACAAAAGTGGTCTAGACTCTCCTCGGCTGGCGGGCCCAAGGGCCCACCTGCGGCTGTTCCCCACAGCCAGGAGCCCCTGAGAAGCAGCGGAATCGCGGAGTGCTGTTGGACGTTGCTCGCAGGGTCTGGGAGCCCGTTGAATGGCTGGAACCATAGAGGCCCCCCCTCAGGATCGACCTGAGGGGCACGGCGAAAAGCCCACAGGAAACCGTCGAAGGCGCGGTTGGCGGAGGCGTGGGAAGAAGGGCGGAAGCCCTTCCCCTGCCGTCCCCCACGCTGGCTACCTCGCCCGCCGGGAGGATGGCAAGTACCTTCTCGTCTCGGCGAAGAACCGGTTCCACCCTGCGCCCACCGACCCGCTTGTCGAGCAATCCATCATCGACCGATGGCACCTCGAAATGGGTCTCTCGATCGGTGCGACCGTGACCTCTCCCTCGGGCGGCCAGCGCCCCGTCGTCGTGGAGCTCCAGACCATCGAGGACCTCTCGCCGGAGGAGTACCGCCAGAAAGCCATCCCGTTCGCCGAGCTGACGTCGATCGACCCGACCGAGCGGCTGCGGCTGGAGACCAACCCCGAGATCCTCGAGCCGCGCGTGATCGATATGCTGGCGCCCATCGGAAAGGGTCAGCGCTGCCTCATCGTCGCCCCTCCGAAGGCCGGCAAGACGACGCTCTTGCAGCAGCTCACCCACGCCATCGCGGTCAACCAGCCGGAGACCCGGATCTTCGTGCTGCTCGTCGACGAGCGGCCCGAGGAGGTCACGGACTGGAAGCGCAACATTCTCAAGGGAGAGGTCTTCGCCTCATCCTCCGACGAGTCGATGCAGAGCCACATCGAGGTCGCCGAGATGGTCATCGAACGCTCCCGGCGACTCGCCGAGCTCGGCGAGGATGTCGTCGTCTTCATGGACTCGCTGACGCGCATGTCACGTGCTTACAACAACAATCAGAAGAGTTCGGGACGGATCATGTCGGGCGGCATCGACGCCCGCACGATGGAGAAGCCCCGCCGCTTCTTCGGCTCGGCGCGCAACATCGAGCATGGCGGCTCCCTGACCATCATTGCGACCTGCCTCGTGGACACGGGCTCGCGCATGGACGAGGTGATCTTCCAGGAGTTCAAGGGCACCGGGAACATGGAGATCGTCCTCACCCGCGACCTGTTCGAGCGACGGATCTTCCCGTGCATGCACATCGCCCAGTCCGGCACCCGCAAGGAGGAGAAGCTCTACCCGGCCGCCGAGGTCGAGAAGATCTTCCTGCTGCGACGGGCGCTGGCCTCCCTGTCGCCCCACGAAGCGATGCTGCTGCTGCTCTCCAAGCTCAAGCAGTTCCCCACCAACCAGGAGTTCCTCTCGGGCATCCAGCGCACCGCCAACGGGCGCTGATCCCCCGCCCCCCCCACCCCC
>DAONEV010000194.1:0-4591 GCA_035403265.1 Thermoanaerobaculaceae bacterium
CTGCTGCAACCAGCCGTTGCACACCCGGAAGCTCAGGAAGCGAACCGCCGTCGACATGTACACCGGCTCGTTGATGGTGCGATGGCCCCCGGGAGAGCTGATCGCGCTGGGGCCGGGACTGGCGTTCACCCACAGGCACGGCCGGCGATCACCCGAGAGGAGGCACCGGGTGGCGTCCGGGTTCGTGCAGGTCTTGTCGTTCTGGGCCTCGTGGTAGTCGACGATCTGGTAGAAGCTCCAGTTGCTGGCGTCGTCGTACACGATCAGGGGCTTGCTCCACTGTTGGCCGCCAGGCCCGACGACGCTGCCGGCCCCGGTCACGTCCTCGAACCGGTCGAAATTGTCGGTGTCGTCTCCCCCCGGCAGGTCCGGGGGCTCGTAGGCACCGCAACCCATCTCGAAGAACCAGTAGGCGTCCGCCCCCGAGGCGTAGCCCGGCCAGAGCGCGGCGCGGGAGATCACGGGCTCCTCGAACTGCCCGACGGTGATGATGTCGGTGCCCGGGTCGCCGAGTTGGCCGGCCGCGGTGACGTTGTTGTAGGAGAGCTGCACGCAGTCGGTGCCCGGACAGCCGCCGTTGTCCGCACCGGACCCGGCATCCTTGTCGAGGACCCAGATCACCAGCGCGAGGGGGCTGAGGGGCGCCGAGCCAGGCGTCCGGGGTGGCGGGAGCCCGTCCGTCGCGCCCCGCAGGATATAGGTCATGTAGTCGGCCGCGCTGCGCGCCGTCTGGCGCGCCTCCACCTGCAGCCGCTGCCGCTCGGCGGCGGTGCGCATCGGGAAGAGCAGTTGCGCGGAGATCCAGAAGATCATCCCCAGGCACGCCACCACGACCAGCATCTCGATCAGGGAGAAGCCGGCTGCGCCGCGCCCGGACCTAGAGCTGTGCGACATAGCGCACCACCTTTCCTGCCGGCGTGTTGCCCTGCAGGCTGACGTAGCGGAAACCCCCGCCCGGGGTCGGCAACGCTTCCACCGTCAACACGTTACGACCGCTGGTGCCGGCGGTGATGTTGTAGCGCAGCTCGTAGCGGGGATTGGTCTCGACGATGTTGGCGCCGGCGGCTCCCCAGTAGGAGTTGAAGCACGTGCCGGACTGGTCTGTGACCTCGAAGGTGGTGCCGATGGTGGTCGGGCAGCAGGCGTTGGGCGTCTGAAGTGCAACTTGCAGGCGCACCTGCTCCATGACCTGCTCCGCCTTGAACGACAGCTCGGAGCGCATCTCGGCGTTCTTGTTGACCAGGAATGCCATCGAGAACATCTCGAGGATGGCCAGGGTGACGACGAAGAGGATGAAGAAGGCGACCAGCACCTCGATCAACGAGAGGCCGCGCTGACCGCGCCGGGAGCCGAGGCGAAGAGTCGGAATTCGCATGGCTATTGGCTCACCTTCATGGCCCTCACGCCCCACAGCGGGGCGAGACGCAGCTCCCAGAGCTGGGGCGGCTGCAAGCGCCCCTCGGCGGTCGAGACGTGCGTCAGGCGTAGCGTCACGAAGGCCGTGAGTTGCTCGGCGGTGATCGGGTTGAGCGTCCGGGAGATCGAATCGCAGACCACCTGGTAGGTTCCCGAGCCGGCGGGGTTCTGCGGCCAGTCGCAGGCGTCACCGAGCCACATGCCGTTGACCGCGACGTACCCGGGAAGCACCAGCCGTCGGGACCACGCGGAGGCGGCCGTCCCGGGAGCCGGCGGCACCGCTGGCGCCAGGGTGAGGGCCCACTGGCCTGCGGTCTGCTTGAGGGTGACGGTGACGCGGCTGTTGGTGTTGAGGGCGAGGGTCTGTGCGCCCATCATGAAGTTGCGGACCTCGTTGGCCACACCCTCGATGCGCGCCCGCTGGTAGTAGGCGTTGACCGGCAGCACCACGAGTGTGGCGATGAGGCCAAGGAGCGCCACGACGACGAGGAGCTCGACCAGCGAGAAACCTCGTCGCCCTTTCGAAACCTCAGCAGCAGGCGTGCGTGCCACGCGTCGAGATAGAGCAACCCCCATGCCAGCCCGGGTAACCTCAAGAGCGCTCGCAGTTGGACCCGCCCGAACGGTCTGCATGTTCACCTCCACGAAGTCAATCCAGGAAAACTGCGACAAATGGGAACAGCCGATCGCGACCCCGGCGCCACCAGGCACCCATCTCGCCGTGCAGGCCCGCCACCGGCTCATCCCGCTCCTCCAGATTGCGACGGCCTCATTCTACCGCACACAGCCATGCCTGCAGGTGGCGGCTCTCCAGGCAGTGTATCGAGAGCGGGTGATCCGGCGCCGCGCCGCGCCGCTCCAGGACCCGGACCCGGCGGCGGGCCTCGAGAGACGCGCCCTGGAGCGTCTCCAGGAACGTCGGCTCGTCCACCAGGGCGGAGCACGAGCAGGTCAGGAGCAAGCCACCCTCGGCGACCAGGCGCAACGCCTGGAGGTTGATGTCGCGATAGCCGCGCAGCCCGGCCAGGAGCTCCGAGCGCCGCTTGACGAAGGCGGGAGGGTCGACGACGACGACGTCAAACCGCATCCCGAGGGCAATCATCCGGCGCGTGGCCGCGAAGGCATCGGCCGCCTGGAAGCCCTCCTCGGGGATGTCGAGGCCGTTGAGTCGGTAGGCTTCGCGAGCCAGAAGCAGGGCTCCGGCCGATTCGTCGACGTTCACGGCCAGGCGCGCTCCGGCCACCAGCGCGGTGACCGCGAAGGCGCCACTGTACGAGAAGAGGTTGAGCACGGTTCGCGCCCGCGCCAGCTCGCCAAGACGCCGGCGGTTGTCACGTTGGTCGAGGAAGAACCCGGTCTTCTGGCCCCCGGCGAGGTCTACAGGGAAGCGCGCCTGGCCCTCGCGAATCACCACCGGGGCGCCCGGCACCTTCCCGACCGTCGCCTCGACCGGGCTGCGGCGCGCCCTGCCGGCACGCCGGAGAACGGTCTCGATCCCGGCCTCGGAAGTGAGGAAGGCACTGATCGCCTCGGCATAGGCGTCCCAGGCCGGCTCGAACGGCTCCACCACCGCAACCGTGCCGTATCGGTCGATGACCAGCCCGGGCAAGCCGTCGCCCTCGGCATGGACCAGTCGCCAGGCGTCGCTGTCGATCCCCAGCCGCCGGCGCAAGCCGAGGGCGTTTCGCAGCCGCGCCCACAGCTCATCCTGGTCCCAGCGGCGATCGCCAAAGGTCAGCATTCGGAGTGCCAGCGAGCCGCCCGACCCACCCACCAGGGCGATCCCCTGGGGAACCCCCCGGCTGTCGCAGACCTCCACGGGTCCCGGGTCCTGGGGCAACGGCCCGGCCAGGGCACCGCGGTACAGCCACGGATGGCGGCGCACCAACGAGCGCTCGCGCCCGGGATGCAGGCGCACCCGGCCGGCCACGGCGAACGGGTCGCTCAGGATGTCCATCCCCGTCGGGCCAGCGCCGCGACCAACCGATCGGCTACCCGCACCCCGGTGGCGGCCGCGAAGTGCCGCCAGCCCGGCGTCGGGTTGACCTCCCCGACCACCCAGCGATCACCGTCGGGCAGGAGGTCGACGCCTGCGAAGGACAGCCCCACCGCCGCGGCCGCCACCCGGGCCAATTCCGCCTGGTGGGCAGGCAGGTCGACGGCGGTCACCTCGGCGCCGCGGGCGGCGTTGGCCCGAAACTCCCCGGCCGGCGCGATGTGCTCGGTGGCGCCCAGGACCTCGCCGTCCAGGACCAGGACCCGGCGGCTGATGCCACCCGGCAGGCAGAACCGCTGCACCACCACCTCGTCTCCGACCCGCCACAAGGAGTCCAGCACGGCCTCGAGCTCGGCGCGGCTACCACAGCGGATGACACCGATGCCCTGCCGCGAACGGCGCTGCTTGACCACACACGGAAAGCCCAGGGCGGCCTCGGCAGTCGCCGCCAATGCCTCGGGCTCGGAGCCCGCCAGCGTCTCCGGGTGGGGCACCCCTGCCATGGCCAGGGCGCGACCAGTGCGCCAGTGATCCCTGCCCCGCCGGATCGCGGAAGGGCCGTTGAGGCTCGGCACGCCCGCGGCCAGCAGCGAGGACAGCACGGCCAGCACCGAGTCCGGCCGCCAGTTGCCGACCCGGGGAAGCACGGCCGCCAGGTCTCCCGTCGGCCACTGCTGGCCACCTTGCCAGAGGGCCAGCGGGTGGGACTGGGCGACGGTCGCCAGGGCGTCCAGGATGACGAGAGTGTGCCCACCCGCGGACGCGGCGGTCTCGAGCTCCCGGTGGATCTCGAGGTCTGGTTTGGCGGTCAGGACAGCGAGTCGCATCCCTGGTCCTGACCCTTCATGTCGCGGTGAGCCCGTGCAGCAGGGCGAGCAGCTCGTCCTCGTCGAATGGCTTGGAAAGGTAGTGGTCAGCGCCCGCTTCCATGGCGCGCTCGCGGTCAGCCCGCTGGCCGAGGGCCGTGAGCATGATGATGCGGGTCGAGGCGGTCGTCGGCTCGCCCTTGAGTTGCCGGCACACCGAGAATCCGTCGAGGAGCGGCAGCATGGCGTCAAGCAGCATCACAGGGGGCCGCAGGCGCTGCGCCATCTCCAACCCCTGCCGGCCATCCTCGGCCTCGGCGACGGCAAACCCCTCCATCTCCAGCATGAACGAGAGCGTCTCCCGGATGTTCGG
>DAONEV010000194.1:4601-7930 GCA_035403265.1 Thermoanaerobaculaceae bacterium
CCAGCGGTGGCGGGGTGCTCACGCTGGGGCCACCTCAGGCCTCCCGGGCGGGAATGAGAAGGCTGACTACCGTGCCCACGCCGACCTCCGAGCCGACCTCCAGGGCCCCGCGGTGGTTCTCCGCCACGCGCTGGGCGACCGCCAGACCGAGCCCAAGGCCCCGGGGCTTGCTCGTCAGGACGTTGCCGCCCTGCCAGAAGACTTCCGTGGCGTGAGGAAGCTCGTCGGCCGGGATTCCGCCGCCGGTGTCCTCGGTCCGCAGCTCGACCAGCGCCGCCCCGCCGCGCCGCACCGGCCGGGCGATGATCTGCACGCTGCCGCCTTCCTTGTTGAACTCGACGGCGTTCTTGACGATGGCCCGGATCGCCGCTTCGAGCTGCTCGCCGTCGCCCCACAGGTGCTCGAGTCCCGCCGCGATCTTGACCTGCAAGGTGAGCTTGCGCTCGGCGATCTCCGACCGCAGAGGCGCCAGGACGCGCTTGAGGAGGTCGGCGAGAGGGACACTCTGGGCGTGCGGCCGGCCTTCGGGGATGCCGAGCACCGCCGCCTGCAGGGCCGAAGCGATGAGGTCGGCCAGCCGGCCAGCCTCCTGGGCGATGATCTCCACGAACTTGGCGGCCTTGTCGGTTGGCACATCGCCGTAGCGGCCGAGAATCCGGGCGGAGGTCAAGATGGCCGTCACCGGGGTGTTGAGCTCGTGGGCGATGCGGCTGAGGAGGTCACCCTTGAGGCGCTCCAGGTCCCGCAACTGGCGGTTGGCCGCCTCCAGATCCAGGTTCCGGTCCTCCACCTGCGTCGCCAGCGCCTGAACGCGCTCCAACGCCTGCTGCAGGTCGCGGGTCCGATCCGCCACCGCTCCTTCGAGGGTGCGGTTGATCTGCTCGATCGAGCGCCAGGCGCGAGCGTTGGCCAGCGCCACCGCGGCCGTCGAGGACATCACCGTGGCGAGCTCCAGCTCCTCGTCCTCGAAAGGACCGCGGGCCTTGTCGGCATAGGCCGTGACCAGCCCGACCGCGCGGTCCTGCGCAATCAGCGGTACCGCCAGCACCGAGACGAAGCCGAGGCCTCGCAGCCCGTCGAGCCACGGCGAGGCCAGCACCTGGGCGGGCTCGAGCTCCTCGAGCTGCGCCACGAATGGCTGGCGGGAGGCAATCACCGTCTGGGCCGGCACCGCTCCGCGCGCGTCGGGCTCACTCATCGGGTCGGAGGCCAGGCCCTTGCGCATGACCTCGAAGAGCTCGCCTCCGTCGCGCACCACCATGAGGGCGCCGCAGCTCACCCCCAACTCGCGCAAGAGGCGCTCGAAGAAGCTGCCGGTCACCTCCTCGGGCTCCCGTGCGAGCGACATGAGGTGGCCGAACTCATTGATTGAATGGAGGTTATCGACGCGTCGCGTGAGCTCGCTCGAGAGGCCGTCGAGCCTCGTCGAGAGCTCGCCCATGGCGACGTTGGCCCGCACCGCGTCCGCCACCAGCTCGTCCGGCGTGAGCGCATCGACCTGACCGGTGGGCCGGATGATGACCGGCCCTTCCACCACCGGCTGGGCGGCTCGCGGCAGCAGCGGTTGCAGCGCCGTCCGTACGTTGCCCACCAGCCGCTGGAGCGTCTCGTGCTGCCCGGAGAGCCCGAGCCGGTCGGCAACCGAGAGCACCGTGGACTCGGTGATCGAAGCAAAGCCCTCGATTACCCCCGCGCCCTGGGTGGCAATGGTCTCGAAGGCTCGAAGGCCCGGCCGGTTGATGAGCTGGTCCAGCTCCGACCGCGACATCACGTCCGGGAGGTCCCGCTTGTTGTAGTGCAGCACGATCGGGAGGGTCTCGGGGTCGAGGCCGTTGGCCCGCAGGTTCTCGGCCAGGTTCGTAAAGCTGTCCTGGTTCTCCTTCTGCTTGCTGCGTTGGGAGTCGACCACGAACACGACCCCGTCGGCGCCAGCCAGCACCGCGCGCCGCGTCGCGTTGTACTGCACCTGGCCCGGCACGGTGTAGAGCTGCAAGGTGACGCGGTAGCCACGGACCCGCCCGAGGTCCAGGGAGAGCAGGTCGAAGAACAGCGTGCGGTCGGATGCGGTGTTGAGGGCGTACAGCTTGGTCCGACGCTGGGGATCGGTCACCCGATGGATGTACTGCAGACAGCTCGTCTTGCCGCACAGGCCCGGGCCGTAGTAGACGACCTTGAGCTTGACCTGGCGGTACAGGTTGTCAAACTGGACCATGGCCCACTCCCGCCAGCTCGGTACCCGGAAGCTCGACGACGAAGAGCGCGCCGCGGGAACGCCCAGACGCGACAGATATCCGGCCCCCGTGCCGGTCCACGATCTCCCGCGAGATGGTCAGACCGAGCCCCGTGCCATTGCGGTCCTCGACCCCGTCGAGCTGCTGAAAGCGCTCGAAGATACGCTCCTCGTCACCGGCCGGGATGCCCGTGCCCTGGTCCTCGACCTCGAACCCCACCCCCCCGTTCTCCCGCGGCAAGCAGCGCAGGGTCACGGTGGAGCCTTCCGGGGAGTGTTTGACCGCGTTGGAGAGCAGGTTCGTGAGCACCTGGATGATCTTGTCCCGGTCCAGGACGACCTCCGGCAGGGTGACCGGAGCCTCCACCGCCAGCTCCAGCCGCCGCTCACCGACCAGGGCTGCGAAGGAGTCGCGGATGAGGTCCAGCATCTCGCCGAGGGGGGTGGGGACCACCGTCCACTCCACCTCTCCGGCTTCGATCTTGGCCAGATCCAGGAGGTTGTTGATGAGGCGGGTGAGCCGGCGCCCCTCTTCCTGGATGACGGCCGAGAACTTCTCGACGGAATCGGGGCGCTGCCGGCCGTACCGTCTCAGGATGTTGGCCGACGACATGATGGCGGACAGGGGCGTGCGGATCTCGTGCGACACCACGGAAAGGAACTCGCGCTGCCGACGCGTCAGGTCCTCGAGCTGGCTGGCCTGGGAACGCCGCTCGTGACGGGCCTGGACGCGGCCAAAGGCCATGCGCAGCCGCGCCTGCAGCTCATCGCGTTGCAAGGGCGTGACCAGGAGGTCGTCGGCGCAGTGCTCGGCCCGTGCCAGCAGGTCGGGCAGCCGATCGGCCCCCGCCAGGAGCACCACGCACAACCCCTCGAGGCCAGGCACCCGGCGCAACCTCTCTAGGGTGCTGGGGAGGAATCCAGGCAGTGAGGCGTCGACGAGCACGAGGTCCGGCCATCGCTCACCCAGGACCGCGAACATGCCGTCGAGGTCCGCCACGACCCGGATCGCCGACGGACTGACGTAGCTTGCGATCGCCGCCAAGACCTGCTTTCGGCTGCCCGGGTCGGTGATGGCGACGAGCGCCTTGTTGGTGGT
>DAONEV010000195.1:0-7902 GCA_035403265.1 Thermoanaerobaculaceae bacterium
GGTGTAGGAGGTGTCCACTTCGTCGACGGTGACGATCATGCGGTGCTCGCGCGGGAACGGCGACGGCAGGGCGACGGCGTCGGTGCGGTCCGGGTCGAACCCCAGCAGGTCCCGATAGAACTCGAATGGCTGAAGTGTCGCGGACATCGCCACGGTGCCTGCGGAGGAGGCGAGCAACTGCCCTGTGAAGCGACCGGCGTCGAGGCAGAAGATGCGCACCGCCTCGTCAGCCTGTGGGTCACCGGCCCGCTCGGCAAGCGGCACCAGCTCCTTGCCGCCGTCCCCAAGCAGCCCGACGAGCCGGGACAGGGTGAGAGAGACCTCCATGACCGGGTCCTTGGCCAGCCACAGCTCGACGTTGCGCTTGAAGGTGAAGTACGGCACGAGGAGGGCGTCGAGACCGAGCCGGACCTCGATGAGTGACTGGGCGTCGAGCTCGGTGGGGCGCACGCCGATGGCGCGGCCGAGCGAGCGCTGCACCCGGGAGGTGACGAGCTGCTCGAGGTCGGCGAGCACCTCTTCCAGGTCCCGGCAGACCTTGTGGCGGTATCCCTCGACAAGCTGGCGCGCCGCCTGCACGGTGGAGCGCGCGAGGCGTGGCGAGTAGTACTCACGAGCGCGGTCGACCAGGTTGTGGGCCTCGTCGATTACCAGGTAGGTGTCCTCCAGCCCGCCGTCGGCGGCCGTCCCGAACAGCCCGATCGTGGGGTCGAAGACATAGTTGTAGTCGCACACCACGGCGGACGCCTGGCCGATCAGGGAGAGCGAGGTCTCGAACGGGCAGACCTCGGCGGCGCGGGCGACCTCGAAGATGCGGTCGGGGTCGAGGTGGGGGTCGAACGAGAGCAGGGTCGGCAACACACCCCGCTCCTCGGAACGCAGCCACATGTCGGCGAGGAACGGGCAGAACTCCTCGTGGCAGATGACCTCACGGTGCGCGCACATGCGGGCCTTGGCGCGCAGTTGCAGCGAGTGCCAGCTCCCGTCCTGCATTGCCTGGAGCGTCTCGACCGCGAGGTGCTGCTGCAGGGTCTTGGCCGTGACGAAGACCAGGCGCCGGCCGTTCGTCAGTGCCAGTCGCAGGGCGGGATAGAGCGCCGCGGCGGTCTTGCCAACGCCAGTGGGGGCTGCGAGGAGCAGGTGTCGCCCGGTTGCGAGGCTCTCCTCGATCGCCTCCATGGCCGCGGTCTGAACCGGCCGCGGCTCGGGGAAGGGGAACTCCAGCCGGCCGGCCGCTTCGCGCCACCGGGCCAGGGTCTTCTGGCGCTCGCGTTCGGCGGCCACGAGGGCGTGGAGGCGGGTGCGCAGGAAGGCGTGGACCTGGGACGGGGACCACTGCACGTCCTCGACCCGATGCTCGGCGCCACCCAGGTCCACGAACAGCAACCGGGCGGCGGCCTGGCCGTCCGGGAAGAGGCAGTATGCGTAGATGCGAGCCTGCCACCGGTGGCGTTCGAGTTTTTCCTGGGCGAAGAGATGATGCAGCTCCGAGCGGAAGTGGAGGGTCTTGATTTCCTCGACGAGCGGCTGCCCCGCATCCGGTCGGTACAGGCCGTCGACGCGGCCGATGATGCGAAGCTGCCAGCCATCGACCTCGAGGGTGGCGTCGACCGGAACCTCCGGAAGGTACGCGGCATCCTCGCTCCGACGCTGCCCCTGGACGATGCGGTGCAGCTCCGCACCTACCCCGAGACGGTTGGGTCCTTCCCGCCAGCCGCGTCCCGGCGCCGCCTCCGGCAGGAGGTCATGGACGGAGCAGCGGACCGTCCTGGCATCGAGGTCGATGCGAACTGCCATCGGCCGATTCTACCCCGAGCCTCCGCTGACCTGGGGCGACGGCGCCGACGCAGTCGGCCGTGGGCGAGCCGCGGGGAGGTGTGGGCAGGCTCTGGTCGAAGAGCGCCCGACCAGCCCACCAGGCGAATCCTGCAAGCCCCAGCCCCGCGTACGCGTCGATGAGATAGTGGTAGCCGCTGATCACCGAGCCCACGATCATGACGGCGAGGAAGCCGACATTGACCTGGAACCAGCGGCCCCAGATCGTGCGGCTGACGAGGGTGAACAGCGCGACGATGGCGACGTGCAGACTGGGAAAAGCGGCGACGCATCCGAAGACCACGACGCGAGGACCAAGGGGGTCGCGGACCAGGGACGAGATCTCCCGATAGAGCACGTGCTGCACCGCCACCGTGGTCGGCATGAACTGGAGGGTAGCGGCGTACTTCTCCGGAACGACAAAGACCGGCCCCCATGTCGGCAGAATCACATAGAAGAGAATGCCGAGGATCCAGACGAAGCAGAACGCCGCCACGAACGCAACCCGCCGCCTGGGCGGGAGGACCCCAAGGAAGACTGAGGTGTAGACCACGATCATGACGAGGTAGAGGCTTGAGTAGGTGACGTCGACAAGGTGCAACAGGATGCGGTTTCCAAACAGGATCGCCAGAAGACCCGGAGGGTCGATGCCGAGGTGCACGACCTTGTCCAGGCGGCCCAGCTCGCGGTCCCAGACTCTCGGGTTGATGAGGAAGATGAAGCTCTTGAGTAGAAAGTGCAGCGACATCGTAATCAGCAACGAGGCCGCGAGCCGGCACATCAGGATCAGCTCCGAGAACAGACTAAGCTGTGTGGGAAACCACCGGCGAAAGAGCGACCTCGTGCACATCGCGATCGCCAGGCCCACGGTGAGCATTGCCGCCATGGGCCGTGCCCAGGCCAGCAGGATCGCACTTCGTGGGTAGGTCACTGGCAGGAGCTCGAGGGTCGCAATCGCGACCACCGTGAACACAAGCACCACGCCTTCGTGGGGCAGCGGTCGGAGTGACCTGAGCCGGCGGTCCAGGTCAGTTGCGCGATGGGTCTCGGCTCCGGTCAAGGTGAGGGCTCACCGGCGATGGCCAGGCGCAGTGGGGGAGGACCCGGCGTGGGGCATGACACTCCGTCCAGCCACTCCAGGGGCGCGTCGATACCGCCCCGTGAGGTCCAGGGGCATCGATCGCCGAAGCCCTCGGTGCGCAGGACATGGGACCGCTGCAACACGTCGATGGCGTCGTGGGTGTGGCGTTCCGGGACGCAGGAGCGTCGGCCGCTTCCGCACTTCATTGTTGCCACGAAGAGCCCGCCCGAGAACCCTCGTACCATGTCGACGGACCGAGCCCGCTCATCGACGGGAGGATACCACTCGGCGGCAGGCGCACTCCGCTCACGCCCGGGCTCCGCTGCAACCCCTCGTTGGGCCTTCTGTTGCGTCTGGAGGCGATGACGCGCCCCGGAGGGTCGCACCGGCTTGCCCTTCACAGAGCTCGCTACCTTGACCTTCGGGCTGGGGCCCGGTGGTGCGGGTGTGGCACGCCGTGGCATGGGTGGGGCCGTCGCGGCCGGCCCCACCTCCTGACGCTCGCCAGCCTGGGAAGAATCGATTGCATGGGGGTTTGGTTGCATGGTGTGCGGCGGCCGTGCAGAATGCCGCACGAGCACGTCGGATGCGTTCTTCCGGGAGGTCTGGATGAAGATTCACGAGTACCAGGCGAAGCAGATCCTGGCCCGCTTCGGGGTCGCGGTGCCGCGGGGCGAGCTGATCACCGAGGCACCGCAGGCCCGCGCCGTGGCCGAACGGCTCGACGGCAAGGTCGTCGTCAAGGCCCAGGTCCATGCCGGGGGGCGTGGCAAGGCGGGGGGAGTCAAGCTCGCCTCCGACCCGGACGAGGCGGTGGAAGCCGCGTCGCGCATCCTCGGGATGCGGCTCATCTCGAAGCAGACCGGTCCTCAGGGTCGACTCGTGCGGAGGGTTCTGGTCGAGGAGGCGTTGGCGATCGCCCGCGAGCTCTACCTCGGGGTCGTCCTGGACCGCAACGTCGGGCTCCCTGTGATGATGGCCTCGGCGTTCGGCGGCATGGAGATCGAGGAGGTCGCGGCAGAGCATCCCGAGGCGATCCTCAAGGAGCACTTCGACCCTCAGGCGGGGCTGCAGGCCTTCCAGGCTCGCAAGCTCGCATTCGGGCTCGGTCTGACCGGCAGGACGTTCATGGGGTTCATGCGCCTCGCGTCAGCGCTGGCGCGGGCCTGCGCCGAAGCCGATGCGTCACTGGCCGAGATCAACCCGCTGCTGGTCACCCCTGACGGCGACGTGCTGGCGCTGGACGCCAAGATGACCTTTGACGACAACGCCCTTTTCCGGCACCCTGAGATCGTCGAGATGCGGGACCTGGACGAGGAGGACCCGTACGAGGTGGAAGCCTCGAAGTTCGACCTCAACTACATCAAGCTGGACGGCTCGATCGGTTGCATGGTCAACGGCGCCGGGCTGGCGATGGGCACCATGGACATCATCAAGCACCACGGAGGGGCGCCGGCCAACTTCCTGGACGTGGGGGGCGGGGCGAGCCAGCAGCGGGTCGAGAACGCCTTCCGCATCCTGCTCTCGGATCCCGAGGTGAAGGCGGTCTTGATCAACATCTTCGGGGGCATCGTGCGGTGCGACATGATCGCCGCCGGCGTCGTCGCGGCGGCGCGAAACCTGCACGTGCAGGTGCCCATCGTCGTGCGGCTGCAGGGCACCAACGTGGAGGAAGGCAAGCGCATCCTGGCCGAGTCGGGGCTGGCGCTGCTGACGGCCGACACCATGGCCGAGGCGGCTTCCAAGGTCGTCGCGGCGGCGCGGTAAGGAGGGGGAGATGGCGATCTGGGTCGACGAGCGCACACGCGTCGTGGTGCAGGGCCTGACCGGCAAGGAAGGGCAATTCCATGCCGCCCGCTGCCGCGAGTACGGGACGAAGATCGTGGCCGGGATGACGCCGGGCAAGGGTGGGTCCAGCGTCGACGGCACCCCGGTCTTCAACACCGTGGCCGAGGCGAGGCAGGCCACAGGCTGCAACGCCTCCCTCATCTTCGTGCCGCCACCGATGGCGGCCGACGCCATCATGGAGGCGGCCGACGCCGGCATCGAGCTCATTGTCTGCATCACCGAGGGTATCCCGGTGCGGGATATGATCGCCGTCAAGCGGGTCCTGGCCGGGACGGAGTCGAGGCTGATAGGCCCCAACTGCCCCGGAATCATCTCTCCGGGCAAGGCCAAGCTCGGCATCATGCCAGCGCACATCCACCGCGAGGGCACGATCGGCGTCGTGTCGCGCTCCGGAACGCTGACCTATGAGGCGGTGGACCAGCTCACCAAGCTGGGTCTTGGACAGTCCACCGGCGTGGGCATCGGCGGCGACCCCGTCAGTGGCACCAGCTTCGTGGACGTGCTCCGCGCCTTCCGGGACGATCCGGCCACCGAGGGCGTGGTAATGATCGGCGAGATCGGCGGGAGTGCCGAAGAGGATGCTGCCGATCTGGTGGCGGCCGGGTTCGGCAAGCCGGTGGTGGCGTTCATCGCCGGGCAGACCGCCCCGCCGGGACGCCGGATGGGCCACGCGGGTGCGATCATCGCCGGTGGCAAGGGCACGGCGCGTGAGAAGATGGAAGCTCTGACCGCTGCCGGGATCCACGTCGTCGCCACCCCGGCGGAGATCGGGGTTACCATGGCGAAGGTGCTCGGGCGTGCCTGAGCGCCTCGGCGCGCCAGATGCGCCGCCAGTACACCATTGAGGAGAGATCATGCAGAGGACCTTGACCATCCTGAAGCCTGATACCGTCGCCGCCCACCGGTGCGGCGGCATCATCGACCGGCTCGAGCGGGAGGGGTTCGCCATCCTGGGCGTGAAGCGGCTGCATCTCGAGCCGGCCCAGGCCGAGGCGTTCTACGCCGTGCACCGCGAGCGGCCCTTCTTCGGGAGTCTCGTGAAGTTCATGACCGAGGGGCCGGTGTGGGTCATGGCGCTGACCCGCGAGGACGCGGTGGCGCACCTGCGGACGGTCATGGGAGCCACCGACCCGACCAAGGCGGCGCCGGGCACCATCCGCGCCGACTTCGCAACCTCCATCGAGCGCAACGCCATCCACGGCTCCGACTCGCCCGAGAACGCCGCCATCGAGCTGGCATTCTTCTTCGCCGCCAGCGAGCTGGTGTGAGAAGCACGGCGTGAGACCCCCCCATTCCGTGGCCCAACGACCCGCCCGGCTCGGGGCAGACACGGAGCCGACGCCATGACTGCGCGCATGCTCATCAACGCCCAGCGTCCCGAGGAGCTACGGGTCGCCATCGTCGTCGACGACCGTCTCGAGCTCTTCCAGACGGCGCTCGCGGAAGCCGACCTGCACCGCGGCAACATCTACCGTGGGGTGGTGGTCAATCTCCAGTCGACCCTCAACGCCGCCTTCATCGACTTCGGGGCGGACAAGGACGGTTTCCTGGCCTTCCACGACATCGTGCCCGAGGCCTACCATCGCAAGGTTCCCTCTGGAGCCCGCCCCCACCGCCTCGACGAGGTGCTGGAGCGGGGCAAGCCGATCCTCGTTCAGGTCACCAAGGACCCGGGTGGGCAGAAGGGCGCGGCACTCACCACCAACATCAGCATCGCCGGCCGCTACCTGGTGTTCACGCCGTTCGAGGACATGCGCGGCGTGTCGCGGAAAGTGGAGGACGAGGATACCCGCCGGGAGCTCAAGGACCAGGCCGCGGGCCTGGACCTCCCGGCCGGCGCGGGCGTCATCGTGCGCACCAATGCGCTCGGGCAGACCAAGACGGCCCTGACCCGGGACCTCACCGCACTGGAGAGGATGTGGAAGAAGGTGCAGGCCGGGGTGAAGGAGGGCAAGGGCCCTCGCCTGCTGTACTCCGACCAGGACCTCGTGGTCCAGGCGTTGCGCGACTTCCTGGACTCCAACATCGCCGAGGTGCTGGTCGACGACGACGGGGCGTTCGAGAAGGCCGAGGGCTACATGAAGGCCTTCATGCCGCGCTCGAAGACCAGGCTGCTGCGCTACACGGAGCGGATGCCCTTGTTTGCGCGCTTCGACCTCGAGCCGCAGATCGAGAGCATCCTGCAGCGCACCGTGGCGCTTCCCGGGGGTGGCTCGATTGTCATTGACTCGACCGAGGCGCTGACCGCCATCGACGTCAACTCCGGGCGGGCGAGGAGCACGAGTCAGGACGAGGCGATCTTCCAGGTCAACAAGGAGGCGGCGCGCGAGGTGGCGCGGCAGCTCCGACTGCGCGACATCGGCGGGCTCGTCGTGGTGGACTTCATCGACATGCGGACGGGACGCCATCAGCGAGAGGTCGAGAAGACCCTGCGCGACGCGCTCAAGCCGGATCGCGCCCGCTGCTCGGTGGGCAAGATCAGCCCCAACGGCCTGCTCGAGATCAACCGGCAGCGCATCAAGCAGAGTCTCGGGCTGCGCACCCGGCGGCCGTGCCCGACCTGCGGCGGCGCCGGCTCCATCGCGAGCCCCGAGGCGGTGGGTCTCGGTCTGCTGCGTCGGGTCGAGGCGGAAGCAGCGAGCGGCCGGCTGCGCGGCGTCCACATCGAGCTGCACCCCGAGCTGGCCGATGCCCTGCAGAACGGCCGTCGCCAGGAGATCGCCGCTCTCGAGCGCGAGTTCGATCTCAAGGTGGAGATCATCGCCGCCGCAGGCTTCCACCGCTCGGAGGAGCGAGTCGAGTGGCTGCACCGGGAGCACGCGGTGTTGCCGCATGCCGCGACGCGCGAGCCGGTAGCCTCGGCTGCGGAGATGGCGCTGCCACCTCCGACGCCTCCAGCCAGCCGCCGGCGGCGCCGTGGGCGAGCCGGCGAGGCTCTACCAGAGCCTGTCGAAACCACCCCCACGCCCCGCCTCGAGGAGCCGGCCGAGGAAACCGATGAGCAGGCCGCCGAGAGGAAGCGTCGTCGCCGGCGGGGAGGTCGGCGTCACAAGGGACGCGACGGCCAAGCGGCAGCCGGGTCCACCGAGGAGCTCGGAGCTCAGGCCGAGACGACGGATCCAGCCCGTGAGGCGACAGGACTGCAGGAGTCTCCGCGG
>DAONEV010000196.1:0-7884 GCA_035403265.1 Thermoanaerobaculaceae bacterium
AATCTGCGGTGGCCACACGCATGCGATTTTTCGCTATGGCCTGAACAAGCTGGTCGCTCAGCGTCGGCTCGTCCTCGACCACCAAGACCCGCCTCGCCACCGTGCCCTCCTCCTCCCCTGCCACCCCATGCGCTCCTGCATCGTAACCCAGCCCGCGCGGTTCTGACCCGTCACCTGGACGACAAGCCGAGACATGACCTCAGAGCAGGTCGCGCTCGCGCAGCCACTCCTCGTTGAAGATCTTGGTGAGGTAGCGGGCCGCGCCATCGGAGAAGATCGTGACGACGCGGGCCGGTCCCTCGATCTGGGCGAGCAGGCGCTTGACGCCCCAGATGCAGCCGCCGCTTGACACCCCGACCAGGATCCCCTCGGTCCGCGCCATCTCCCGCGCCGCCCCGAACGCCTCGCGATCGGGCACCTGGTACATGTCGTCGATGAGGTCAAAGTCCATGGTCGGCAGAATGAACTCGTCGCCCAGGCCCTCCACCAACCCGGGGCCGGGCTGCACCATCCGCTTGTGGTGAAAGTACTCATGGTAGACCGAGCCCTGACCGTCGATGGCGATGACCTTGATCCGGGGGTCCCGCTCCTTGAGATAGCGCGCCACACCGCCCAGAGTGCCGCCGGTCCCCACACCGGCCAGGAAGTAGTCGATGCGGCCCTCCATCTGTTCCCAGATCTCCGGACCGGTGGTGGCGTAGTGGGCGTCGTTGTTCTCGCGGTTGCCGTGCTGGTCGGGGAAGTAGCAGTTGGGGGTCTGTGCCGCCAGCCGTGGAGTGATGTTGTTGTACGAGTCGGGATGCTCGGGCGGGAGGCTGGAGTCGGCCATCACGACCTCGACACCAAGGGCGTGGAGCTGGTCGAGCTTCTCCCGGCTGACGCGGTCGCGGACCACCACCTTGACCCGGTAGCCCTTCTGGAGCCCGACCATGGCCAGGGACAGGGCGGTGTTGCCAGACGAGTTTTCGAGGATGAGGTCGCCGGGCTTGAGGCGGCCATCCTGCTCGGCCCGCTCGATCATGTACCTCGCGATGCGATCCTTGATGCTGCCGGAGGGGTTCATGAACTCGAGCTTGGCGAAGACCTCCGCCGGGCTGTCGGTGAACATCCGGTTCAGGCGCACCAGCGGTGTGTGGCCGATGCAGTCCAGCACCGAGAGATGACTGCGGGCGTTTCCCATGAGACATGCCTCCAAGTCGGCAGAACGCAAATCCGGTCCCGCCAAGGTCGGCCATGGTACAACGTCGCGCGCGGTCGGATCCTACCTGGCGAGCAGCTCCTCAACCTGGTCGAGAGTGCGCCCAAACGTCCTCATCGCGGCCTCGATCGCGTCTGGCTTCTCGAGGTCGACACCGGCTCCTCGGAGCAGCTCCAGTGGAGGCTTCGAGCACCCACCCTGGAGCATTCCCAGGTATGCCTGCACGGCGGGCTCGCCCTGCTCGCGCACGCGGTCGGCGATGGCAATCCCCGAGGCCAGGCCGGTGGCGTAGGAGTAGACGTAGTACTTGTAGTAGAAGTGCGCGATGTAGGCCCATTCCATGCCGTCGTTGTCGTCGATGGTGTAGCCGGGACCGTAGTACTTGCGTACCAGCTCGCGGTACTTCTGGTCGAGTAGCGTGGCGGTGATCGGCGTCCCCGCCTCCGCCAGCTCATGAGCGGTCCGCTCGAATTCGGCGAACATCGTCTGGCGGAGGATCGTCGTGCGGATGCTCTCCAGCCGCGCCACCAGCAGGTAGGCCTTCACCGCCGGATCGCCGGTGTGCGCCACCAGATAGTCGGACAGCAGCGCCTCGTTGCAGGTCGAGGCGATCTCGGCAAGCAGGGTGGTGTAGCGGAAGTTGGGGTAGGGCTGGGCCTGCATCGCCAGGTGGCTGTGCAGGGCGTGGCCGAACTCGTGGGCCAGGGTCGACATGTCATTGAGGGAGTCCTGGTAGGTCATGAAGACCCACGGATGGGGGCCGTAGACGCTGGAGGAGAAGGCACCGCTGTCCTTGTCCTTGTGGGGGTAGAGGTCGAGCCAGCCGTTCCGAGGATCCAGCCCGTCGGCGAGGACCTTGCCGTACTCGTGACCGAGCGGCTTGAGCGCCTCCAGGATCGTCTTCTGCGCCTCGGCGAAGGGAATGTCCTTCTCGACCCCTGGCACCAGAGGGATGTAGAGGTCGTAGAGGTGGACCTCGGGCAGGCCCAGCACCTTCTTGCGCAGCTCGACGTAGCGGTGGAGAAGCGGCGTGTTGGCACCCACGGTGCGCAGCAGGTTGTCGACCACCGCCGGGCTGACGGCATCCTTGTCGAGGTAGGCCGACAGCGCCGTGTCGTAGCCGCGGGCGCGGGCGTAGGCGATGTCGAGCCTGAGCTGCCCGGCCAGCGTCGCGGCGACGGCGTGCTGATACTGCCGCAGGGTGCCCATGAGCGCGGCCACGGTTTGGCGGCGCACCTCGCGGACCGGCGAGGCACGGTAGCGGCCGTAGTTGGCGAGCGTGAGCTGGACCTCGTCGCCCTTCTCGTCCTTGATCCTCGGCCACTCGATGTCCGACATCAGCGCCGAGTAGGCGTCCTCGTAGCCCGAGGGCAGCTCGTTGAGGTCGATCTCGGCCCAGAGATTGTCCCCGAGCAGGCCGAGGGCACGCTCCGCGTCCGGCGAGAGCACCCGGCTGGCGCGGCGGCGAAGGTTGTCGATGTAGGCGCGGTACGTCGCGAGGGCCGGGCGGCTGGCGTAGGCGGTCTCGAGGCTCGCGGCCGGCAGGGCCAGCAGCTCGCGCCGCAGAAACCCGGCCGCGCGCATGACCTCGTCCATCGCCGCGAGACTCCGCTGTCCCATCGCCGCAGCCGCGTCGTCCGCCTGCGCCGTGCTCTGTCGCAGGTTGGCGTAGAGGGTCAGGAAGTTGGCGTCCCGGTGGAGGCGGAAGTACAGCTCCAGGCAGGCCGCCAGTGCCGTCGGGTCCCCGAGCTTGCCCTCGTACCTGGCAAGCCCCGGGACATCCGCGAGGAGCTTCACCCGCGCTTGCTCGAACGCCTGGTCCGAGGTGAAGAGCGGTGTCAGGTCCCACTTGTACACTCCCGGGATGGACGAGCGCGGTGCGTTGGCGTCGGGCGTGTAGGCCGGAAGCTCCGCGGAGTACCCGGGAGCCGCAGCGACGGTCAGCAAGACGAGAGCGACGATACGAAACCAGCTCGACATGGGACCTCCCTGGTGACAGCGGATTGTGACATTCACTCGGAGCCAAGGGAAAGCACGCATCCAACCCTGGTACGCAGCAGGGGTACGGGTGGTTTGCCAAGGGCGCGCGGTATGATCGCCCACCTTCGCCAGGTTGCACAGGCGGCGGGCGGGAGAAGAATGGCTGGCCAGGGCAGGACCTCACGACCACCGTGCGGGGATGTCCTCCACGACCTCGAGGAGCGGGTCAAGGAGCTGACGGCACTGCACTCCACGGCCAGGCTGCTGCAGGACGATCACCGGCCCGCGGCCGAGCTTTTGTCCGCGGTGGTGGCACTGGTGCCCCCGGCCTGGCAGTACCCCGAGATCACCTGCGCGCGCATCACCTTCGACGGTGACGAGGTGCGCTCCTCGGGCTTTCGGGAGTCCGGCCTGCGGCAAGAAGCCAGCTTTGGAACCAGCACCGGCAAGTGGGGCTCCATCGAGGTCTTCTACACCTCGAACGCGCCCCCGGCTGACGAGGGACCGTTCCTGGCTGAGGAGCGCAACCTCATCAGCTCGCTGGGAGAGATGCTGCGCTCGTTCCTGGAGCGCCGGGAGGCCGCGACGGCGCTGCACGAAGCCCACGCCGAGCTGGAGCGACGGGTGGCCGAGCGCACCGCCGAGCTCGTGCGCGTCAACCAGGTGCTGCAGCGGGAGATCGACGAGCGCACCCGGCACGAGGAGCAGATTCGGGTGTACCAGGAGCGCCTGCGGTCCCTGGCGGCGCAGCTATCCCTCACGGAGGAGGCCGAGCGGCGGGCCATCGCCTCGGATCTCCATGACCACATCGGCCAGGCACTGGCCGTGCTCAAGCTCAAGCTACTGGAAATCCAGCGCAACGCCGCCTTCTGCGGCTTCGAGCACACTCTCGAGGAAATGCGCACGCTGCTCGACCAGACGATCCGCACGACCCGATCGCTGACCGTGGAGATCAGTCCGCCTGTGCTTTACGAGCTCGGCCTGGTCCCGGCGCTCGGCTGGCTCGGCGAGCAGTTCCAGCGCAAGCACTCCCTCCGGGTCGAGGTGACAGCGGAGGGAAGCGCCGAGGCGGCGGACGGCGTCGTGCAGCTCACGCTCTTCAAGGTGATCCGGGAGCTGTTCGCCAACACGGTCAAGCATGCCGGCGCCACCCAGGTCGAGCTCCGTGTCCGCCTGGACACCCGGGAGATCGTGGCCGACTATCGCGACGACGGCGTCGGGTTCGACCCGACGCTCATCGAGGGCGTTGGATTGTCGTCCGACGCCTTCGGCCTCTTCCACGTGAGGGAGCGCTGCGCCTACCTGGGCGGCAGCCTGCAGATCGAGTCCTCCCCGGGTCGAGGCGCACGGTTCGTGGTGACCTTGCCGGCCCGGGCAGGCGCAGGAAGGGAGCGACCGGATGCCAGTACGCATCGTTCTCGCTGACGATCACCGGATCGTCCGGGAGGGGTTGCGGGACCTCCTTGAGCGCCGCACCGACCTCAAGGTCGTGGGCGAGGCGGCCGATGGCGAGGCCGCGGTCCGATTGGCCCACGAGCTGGCGCCCGACATCGTCATCCTCGACGTCTCGATGCCGAAGCTCAACGGCATCGAGGCCACACGCCAGATCGTGGCCGTGTGTCCTTCCGTCCGGGTCCTGGCGCTCTCGATGCACTCCGACCGGCGCTTCGTCATCGAGATGCTGAAAGCCGGCGCCTCCGGCTACCTCCTCAAGGATGGCGCCTTCGACGAGCTCATCCACGCCATCGAGAGCGTCATGGCGCGCGCGGCCTACCTGAGCCCTGCCATCACGGACATGGTGGTCAAGGAGTACATCGCCAGCCTACCCGGGGAGGAGCGTTCGGCGTTCGGCGTGCTCACCCCGCGCGAAAGGGAAGTGCTGCAGTTGTTGGCCGAGGGGCTTCCCACCAAGGCAATCGCAGCGCGCCTTCTCCTGAGTGTCAAGACGGTCGAGACCTACCGCCAGCAGATCATGGAGAAGCTCGACCTCCACAGCGTTGCGGAGCTGACCAAGTACGCGATCCGGGAGGGGCTGACGAGCCTCTGACTCCCCTCCCCTACAACCCATCCGACCAGGTTCCGGGGACCAGCGCCGCGGCATCGTCCGGATGTGACGACCAGGATCGTCCCTCTCGCCGCCCGGGGAAATCGTTCGCCGTTCCCAGGGAACCCCCGATGCCGTCCGGCGCCACCCTCGCCTACGCTCCGACAGGCCGTGGGTTCCCCACCCGCGCGACCTCGAGGAGGATGTGCATGTTCGACACTGGAAACACCGGGTTCATGCTGGTGGCCACCAGCCTCGTGATGCTGATGACACCGGGTCTGGCCTTCTTCTACGGTGGGCTGGTCGGCCGCAAGAACGTCCTGGCCATCATGCTCCAGAGCTTCGTCTCGATGGGCTGGACCTCGGTCCTGTGGTTCGTCTGCGGCTACTCCCTGTGCTTCTCCGGTGACGTCGGCGGCATCATCGGCAACCTCCACAACGCCTTTATGATCGGCGTCTCGCCCAGCGCGGTGCTGTCGCCCACCAACAACATCCCCCTCTACGTCTTCGTGGCCTACCAGATGATGTTCGCCATCATCACCCCGGCACTCATCACCGGCGCCTTCACCAACCGGGTGAGATTCGTCCCCTACCTGATCTTCCTCACGGTCTGGCTGCTGTTCGTCTACTTCCCGTTCGTTCACATGGTGTGGGGGGGCGGCGTCCTGCAGCGCTGGGGAGTGCTCGACTTCGCCGGTGGGATCGTGGTCCATGCCATCGCCGGCATGGCGGCCCTCGCGTCGGTCTTCTACGTTGGCCGCAGGAAGGTCGCCGAGAAGGGACCCCACAGCATCCCGCTCGTCGCCCTCGGCACCGGCCTGCTGTGGTTCGGCTGGTACGGCTTCAATGCCGGAAGCGAGCTGCGGGTCGACCACGTCACGGCGCTGGCCTTTCTGAACACAGATACGGCCGCTTCCTTCGCAGCCATCACCTGGCTGATCATGGCCTGGATCTTCGAGAAGAAGCCCAAGTTTCTGGGGCTGCTCACCGGCTCCATCGCCGGCCTTGCCACCATCACCCCCGCCGCCGGCTACGTCACTCTTCCTGTTGCAGTCCTGATCGGAGTCGTCGCCGGGGTCGTGTGCTACGGCGCCATCACCCTCAAGAACCGCCTCGAATGGGACGATGCGCTCGATGTCTGGGGCGTCCACGGGGTCGGGGGAATCCTCGGGGTCCTGATGCTCGGCCTCTTCGCCACCACCGCCGTCAACGCGGCCGGTGCCGATGGGCTCTTCCACGGCAATCCGCTGTTCTTCTTCAAGCAGCTCGTGGCCGTGTCGATCGCCAGTGCCTACGCTTTCGTCTTCTCATACCTCGCCCTGGCCGTCATCAACAGGATCTCCCCGGTGCGCGTCGGCGCGGAAGAGGAGCTACTGGGCCTGGACGCCTCGCTCCACGGCGAAGAAGCCTACATGCAGGACTGAGTCCCTCGACACGGGCCATCCCGGTGGCGCGCACCTACCGGGATGGCCTATCCTCTCGGCGGAGAGCATGAGCATGAAGACGACGATGGTGGTAGTGGTGGCTCTGGTCGGCCTTGTCCTGGTGGCACCGGCGGCGCTGGCGATCGAGGGGACCCTCGATCTGTCGGCACAGTCGCAGTACATCTGGCGCGGCATGATCCTCAACGACAAGCCGGTGTTCCAGCCCTCGATCAACCTCAGCCAGGGGCTATTGTCGGCAAGCGTCTGGTTCAACGTCGACCTCACCGACGATTCGGGCCACCGCTGGGAGCACAACGAGGTGGACTACTCCGTGGCCTACACCTCGGAATTCAAGCACTTCGACTTCACGCTCACCTGGTATGAGTACACCTTCCCCCACACCACCACGGTCAAGACCCAGGAGCTGTGGGCGAGCGTGGCGCTGAAAACGGCCCTCTCCCCGACCTTTACGGCCGTCCGCGACATCGACTTGATCGAGGGTTGGTACTACACGTTCTCCGTGGCGCCATCCTTCGAGCTGCTCGACCCGTCGGTCTCCGAGGGCCTCACTCTGACCCTGAGCGTCGGGCGCGGGACCGGCGACTACGTGCGTGGCTACTACCCGGACGTCACCGTCGACACGGTCACGGACTATCTCGCGCGCCTGGACCTCCCGGTCAAGCTCGGGCCCGGTACCCTCAAGCTCAACCTCCAGTACACCAACTTCACCGACGCGGACATCCGAACGCCGGGCTTCGAGACCGAAAGCAGCGGCCGGCTCGTGGGTGGAATCGGCTACACCCTGGCTTTCTGATCCCCGCAGATGCCCGGGATTGCATTTCCCACCCCGGTTGGCTCAGAATTGCGCCAGCACAGGAGGGGTAGACGATGAAGAGCGCGCTCGGAATGCGGACGGTGGTGACGATCACGGCGGCGGTCGTCCTGCTGGCGGTAGCGGTTCCCGCCGTGGCCCAGGAGGACTGGGAGACGCACTACAGCCTGGGGGTCTTCGGGATCGGAGCCGGCATGGAGGGCTACCTACTGGCGCCGTATGCTCCCAACCGCCAGAAGGTCTATTTCTCGGACCTCAACTCCGACCTCAACACCGGTGGGGGAGTCTCCTTCGCGATGAAGCAGGCGCGTTGGTCGATCCTCTCCGATGTCGTCTTCTTCAGCTTCGACAAGAAGGTCAACGGCATCAAAGCCAACAGCGACCAGCTCTACTTCGAGCTGTGCAG
>DAONEV010000197.1:0-7878 GCA_035403265.1 Thermoanaerobaculaceae bacterium
ATTCGCGTGAAGCCATCGGCAAGCGCATGGCCGACGAAACCGGCGCCACGCTGGTGCCCCCCTTCGATCATCCGTGGATCATTGCCGGCGCGGGCACGTGCACGCTCGAATTCCTTGAACAGGCGCCCGATCTGGACGCGCTGCTGGTTCCGCTGGGCGGCGGCGGCCTGCTCTCCGGCTGCGCCATTGCGGCCAAGGCCATCAACCCGCACATCCGCGTGTACGGCGTGGAGCCGGAGCTGGCCAACGACTACTGGCTGTCGCTGCGCGCGGGCGAACGGATTGAGATTGCCTCGCCCGCCACCATCGCGGATGGCCTGCGCACCACACGCCCCGGCGTACACACCTTTCCGGTGATCCAGCAACTGGTGGACGAGGTGCTGCTGGTGACCGGAAAACGGGCCTTCGAGCAGTTCGAACGGTTAAAGGAAAGGAAGGACGAGACATGAGCCTGCGTGGACAGTCCCGAGCTCAAGGTTGGCTGGTCCTGGGCCTGGCGGCAGTCGCCCTGGCGGGCTGCTCTCATTCCACCACCATGGCGTTCCGCTGTGACGCCGTCGTCAACGAAGGCCTGCTCCTGACGATCGACCTGGTGCAGGTCAACGAGGCTGAGGCCGCGCAGATCCGCCAGGAGGGCGCGCGCTGGTTCTACTCGCCCTTGCGCCAGCAGCTCGCCCTGCGGACTCGCACCCTGGCGGTCAAGGGTGGATGCTCGCAAAGCGAGAGTCTGAAGCCACAGAAGGGCTATGACATCCTGGCCATCGTCGCCGACTACCGCACCGCTCCCTCTGACCGGGTCGAGGGCCTGATGCAGTTCCGGACCCGCAAGGAGTGGCAGGGCAAGGCCCTCGACGTGCTCGTCCGGGGCGCCTACCTGACGGTGCAGGAAGCCCGCTAGGGCCAGGGGGAGGAAGCGTGCGCGTACACCCCGACATCCACTGGTCGGAAGGGATGTTGTTACGGCCGCAGCATCTCCAGGTCGCCGCTCGCAACCTGAGCGGCCGGGCTGTCGATGCCGCCCGCCTCGCCAATCCCTTCCTGTGGGGCTTCGAGGAGCTGGAGATCGCCGACGACCTGCTGGAGGGCTTCACCTTTGGCCTTCGGCGCGCCACCGCTGTGCTCAAGGACGGCACCTTCCTCCAGCTCGCCTCGAACCTCCGGCTCTCTCCCCGCGAGATGAAAGACGCCCTTGCGGTCAGTGACGGCCGCCTGCCCGTCTGGCTGGGCGTTCCACTGACGCACGAGGGCGAGGCCAACACCGTTGACCCGGCCCTGGGGCTCGCGGGCCAGGACCGTCGCTGGGTGGTCGAGAGCCAGGAGGTGCCGGACGAAAACAGCGGCATCCCCGGGCTCCCGGTGATCGTGCGGAGGCTGGCCGGCCGTTTCTTCCTGGGAACCGAGAGCCGGGAGGGCTACGAGTCCCTGCCCGTCGCGATGATCCAGCGAGGTGGAGCCGGGAGCAACAAGCCCTCCCTGGTCCGCGAGTTCGTCCCACCTGTCACTGCCATGGCCGCCTGGCCGCCGCTCGCCGAGCTGGCGGAGTCGGTCCTCCACCGCGCCGAAGCCAAGTTGCGGTTCCTGCGAGCGGAGGTGAGCGAGGGACGTCTCGTCCTCGACGCGACGAACCCCACGGGCTGGCAGGGCGTGCTCAAGCTGCAGATCCTCGGCGGATTCCTGCCGGTGGCCAGGCAGCTCGCGGCAGTGCCCCACCTGCACCCCTGGAATGCCTATCTCGAGTTGGCGCGCCTGGCCGGCCAGCTTGCCATCTTCGAGGAGGGTGGCGTCGAGTCGGTGGCCATCCCGGCCTACGACCACGACAAGCTCGGCGAGTGCTTCCACCAGCTCGTCTACACCCTCGAGAAACTGCTCGAGAAAATGCTCTCCGGCCGCTTCATCCGGCTCGAGCTGGAGCCCAAGGGCGAGCTCTTGACTGGCGCCTTCCGCGAGGAGTGGCTGGCGGCCGACAACGAGATCTACCTGTGCATCGAGTCGGATCTCGACGACCGGGCGCTCATGAGCCGCATCGAGACCGCCAAGATCGGGGCGCCCGGCGACATCCCGCTCCTCGTCCAGCGGCGGCTCTTCGGCCTCGACATCGAGCTGCTCCGCCGCACGCCGGGCGGGCTCCCGGCGCGCGAGGACTTCCACTACTTCTCGATCTCCCGCGAGGGCCCCTACTGGGCCGCCGTGGAGCGGGCGCGGGAGCTTGCAGTGGCGGGAGGGCTCGACGCCCGCCTGCGGTTCGTGGTCTACATCGTCGTGCGGCAGCAAGGCGGTCCCAGCCGCGAGTGAGGTGCAGCATGGAGATGATCCGCGACTACACGACCCAGCTCTTCCGCCTGGCGACACCGCTGTTCCTGTTCCTGGTGTCGTTGCGGCGGAAGGTCACCAAGGGCTTTCCGGTCAGCGACACGATGGTCAAGAGCGAGCTGGAGGAGATCTTCGCGCGCATGGAGCGGGAGGCCCGCCAGGACCCGCGTCTCGACGCCCTGTACGCCCGGGCGAAATACCCGCTGGTGGTCCTGGCCGACGAGGTGCTCCTCTCCTGCGAGTGGCAGCACGCCGAGACCTGGCAGCGCCAGCACCTCCTTGAGCAGGCGTACTTCCAGTCCAACATCGGCGGCGACAAGCTCTTCCAGATCGCTTCCGAGCTGCGCTACGACGACGTGGAGATGGCCTCGATCCTCTACACCGCCATCTGCCTTGGGGCGCGTGGGACCTACCACCGGAAGCCGGAGAAACTGGCCGAGATCAAGGCCAAGCTCTACCGGCAGCTCTCCGAGTACCTGGCGGAGGTCCAAAAGCAGATCACCCCGGAGGCGTACCACGTGAGCGCCCGCAAGGCCGTCAAGGTCTCGCCCGCCGTCACCCTCGCCCGGGTGGCCATCGTCGCCGTGGGCATTGTCGTCCTCTACTTCCTGATCTCGCGAGGGCTCTGGGCTGGCCTGGTTTCCGATCTGCGCGGCGTCGTCGCAGGACTCGGTTAGGAGGGGGAGATGATCGAGCTGCTCCGCGTCCTGCAAGCCTTCCCTCGTCCCATCAAGGTCCTGGCGCCGTTCGTCATCTTCCTGCCCGTCAGCTTCGTGGCGGCCCGCGCCCTCGGCCTCAACAACAAGATGGCCGGCCTGTTCGTCCTCGGCGTCTTCGTCATCATCCTGCTTTTCATGGGCTTCAACGCCCTCCTGAAGGCCGGTCAGCGCCGCAAGGCGCGCACCTTCGAGGGCACGTTGGGCGCCCACTCCCGCCAGGCAGGGGTTGGCAAGGAGGAGATTCGCGAGGCCCTCGCCGAGCTCTCCGAGAAGTGGCAACTGGCCGTACGGCAGCTCCGCGAGGCCGGGATGTCGATCTACGACCTCCCGTGGTACCTGCTGATCGGCGAGCCGCAGTCCGGCAAGAGCACCACTCTCAAGAACTCGGGGCTCGAGTTCCCGGTCGGGCAGGAAGCCCTGTCGGGGGCTGGCGGCACCCGCAACTGCGACTGGTGGTTCTCCAATGAGGCGGTAATCCTCGACACGGCAGGACGGTTCACCTTCCAGGAGGAGAGCGCACCCGACGCCCACGAGTGGGAGGCGTTCCTCAAGCTCCTGGTGCGGAACCGCAAGCAGTGTCCCATCAATGGCATCGTGGTGGTCATCCCGGCCACCAGTCTGGTCGAGGACGCTCCGGAGGAGCAGGAGCGCAAGGCCAAGAACATCCGCGCCAAGCTCATGAACGTGCAGAAGATGCTGGAGATCCGCGTCCCCGTCTTCGTGCTCGTCACCAAGGCCGACCGCATCCTCGGGTTCACCGAGTTCTTCACCCGGCTCGACCCCATCGACCAGCGCCAGCTCTTCGGCTGGTCGAACCCCGACCCGATCGAGAAGGCGTGGGACCCCAAGAGCTTCGGCGAGGTGTTCGCGAACATCGTCAACCGTGTCCACAAGCTGCGGCTGCGGCTCATGCAGGACGAGCCCAACCTCTCTCAGGTCGACAAGATGTTCGTCTTCCCCGAGGAGCTGGAGGCCATCCAGGAGCCGCTTTTCGGGTACTTCCATTCCATCTTCTCGGGCAGTCGCTTCGAGGAACCGTTCATCTTCCGCGGCTTCTACATTACCTCCGGCGTCCAGCAAGGGCGGCCCATCGCCCGCGCCTGCCGCGACCTTCTGCGCGTCTCGGCTGGCGACCCCCAGGGTGTGCTCGAGAACCTGGAGCAGGTCTTCACCAAGGCCCGTGCCTTCTTCATTCGCGACTTCTACGAGAAGAAGGCGTTCCAGGAGCAGGGGCTGATCGCCCGCACCCGCGCGGCTCAGAAGCGGGACCGAGTCAACCGGTACATCCTGTACGGGCTGGCCGCGGTGGTCATCCCTCTGCTCGTGTTCGCCCTCGGCACCGCTGCGTTCAACCTCTACACACGTCTGCGGCCCATCGACAAGGCGGTGGCCGACGCCCGGCGCTGCCTCGATGCGAGCCGTCCCTGCACCCTCAAGGAAAGCTGGGATCTGGTGGACCGACTGGAGATGCAGAAGCGGCATCTCACGGAGTCCCGCTGGCTCATGCGCCTGATGCTGCGCGGCGGAGCTCGCAACGAGATCACCGAGCAGCTCATCCCCGCCGTGCAGGGGCAACTCCTGGCCAACGGGGTGCTGCCGCCGCTGCTCGCCTCCTTCGATGCCCGCGCCCAGAGTCTGCGCTGGGGTGAGCACTACGAGGACTACCTTTCGTTCCTGGGAGGGTTCGAGACGATCCTGCGCATGACCGAGCATCGTGCCGCCACCCAGCCGGAGAGGCTGTCCGAGCTGCGCCGCGATCTGCGGCTGGAGCCGATCCTCTCCATCTGTCTGCGGACTCGCGGCCTCGACCAGTCGTCACGCGGCAAGGACATCGACGACTGGCTTGCCGGCCCCGTCAACAGCGCCGATGTCGACGCCATCTTCCGGGCGGCCGTCGCGGCGCGGCCCGCTGTGGCGTCGGTCCCGGCCCCCGAGCCGGCCGGATGTCGGCGCGCCTTCCGGGAGTACTGGACGGCCCGCAACCTGGGGCACTGGGAGCCGACCCTCTACTTCAAGACCTACGCGGACCTGCAAGGCGATATCCTCCGTCTTGACGCTTCATCAGGCGGTGCGGAGGGGACGCTCGGCAGCTTCGCCGAAACGGCCCACCGCTTCGCCGCGAACTACGACGATGGCGCCTCGATCATGAAGGGCGAGCGTCCCGAAACGGCTGCCAGGCGACCGGGGCTCACGGTGACCGACTGGGTCGTCAACTGCCGCGACGACCATGCCGCCCTCACCTCCATCTCCTCCCGGGCCGGCGTCGAGGCAGGCCGCTGCGCCGGCATCCCGACCGAGTGGGAGGGGCTCGTGGGCCGCCGAGAGGACTACCGCCACCTCTACATCGAGACACCCGGGCAGGGCGCAGGGGTCAACTGGTCCGAGAATGCCGGCAAGCTCAAGGCCGCCCTCTCCGATCTCGCGAAGCTCGCCGACAGTGCGGAGATCAAGGTCACCACCACCAAGCTCGGCAGCATCCTCTCCGGTCTCGGCTCGGCGAGCGAGCGCCTCGACGAGGTGGGGCGGTATTACAAGGACCAGGAGAAGCTGGTCCTCGCACCTGCAGACGCGATCTCGGCCTGGGATGCGGCCAATCCGCCCACCCAGTTCGACTCGGTGCGGACCGCCCGCCGGACCCGTGAGCTGGCCGCCCTCACCCTGGCTGCCCGCACCTTGCCACCGGTGGCATCGTACTTCTCCGATCAGGTGTTCCGCGGCTGCAGCGACTGCTACAGCAAGTACTACGCTTCCAACAACGTCCCGGCCGCCAACAAGTTCGTCAACTGGGCGCGCCGCATATTCGAGCCGATCCGCGGCCAGGAGCTGGTGTCGCGGGCCGTCGATGCGGTTGACTCCGCGCTCTACGACTACCTGCGCTCCATGCTCGGCCGCACCGGCGGCGGGGGCGGCGGTCCCTCCATCAACCTCCCGGATCGCGCCATGCGAGCCTACGCTTGGGGCGAGTTCGTGCGGGAGATGCGCAACTGGCGGGTGATGAGCGAGGGGGGCAGCTCCTCCGGTGGCGGAGGTGGCCTGACGGTCGACGACATCCAGGAGTACGTCCGCGACAACGACGCCCTGCGACCCCTGCTGCGCGAGGCTGGAGGCGGTCACCGCGGATCGTCTGCAGGCCCGCCCGAGGAGCTGGTGCGCAGCGTCCAGGCGTTCCAGCGCTGCGTCTCGGGGCTCGATGAGACGGCGCTGAAGGCATGGAAGCAGCTCGTGGCCGAGAAGGCGCTCCTCGTCGACTTCCACGGCCTGTCCGCCAATCCGCGTCTGCGTGGTGTTGCCGAGGCCGAGCGCTTGCGGCCCGTGGAGGCGAAGGCCGCGGAGCTGCTCGTCAAGGAAATCCGCCCCGACTACCAGGATCGGTCGAAGGAGCTCTGGAAACGTGTCGACCGCTGCTGCGCCGACCGCTTCCCATTCATCTCCGAGCGCAACCTCCGCAAGCTGCGCGGCCTCTACGCCAGCGGCCCGCAGCGGACCGCCGGCAACGACCTCTGGAGCCCGATCGCCCTCGACACGACGCGCCGCGAGGCGACCGTCACGCTCACCCTCGAGACCGCGACCCGCGAAGCCCTCGACCAGTTGCTCTACGAGGACGAGACCTTCGACCGCCTGTTCACCGAGTTCGGCCTGGTGCCGATCGTCGAGGGCGAGGAGAGAAGCGTTGACTTCGTCGGCGAGGACAAGGAGCGCCTGCGAGCCATGCGCCGCTGGCAGACGTTCCTCTACCCCGAGGACACGGCCGAGCGCGGGAAGAAGCCCGAGGTCAGCATCCGGCTCGTCGAGCGTGGCCGGGCTGCCGATCGGACCTTCATCGGGGAACGGGTCGGCCGCGTGGACCTCTTCGGACCAAACACCATTCGTCCATCCAACCCGGCCATCGCCACTCCAGCCATGCCGTTGCTCTTCGAGGACCGCCCCCTCGCTGTCATCGGGGTCAACGAGGATCGCAACGGCTGGACCGGACGCCTCGACCTGCGCGGTGGGCCGCTCAAGCTCGTCTACTTCGTGCTCCTGGCGGCCGAGGGGCGACCGCGCCAGGACGACCGCATGTGGACGATCCGCGTCGAGATCCCGGACTTCGAGCGCCCGGACCTGCGTCCCGAGGGCCTGTTCGAGCTGACCTTCGACCGACCGCTGCCCGCGGTCTTCCCGGAGGGTGGAGCGGGTGGCTAGGTTCAACCCGCCAACCGGCAGGTTGTTGCAGACGCTCCTGGGAGGTCCCAGGAAGGTCGAGCTGCCTCTTTCGCTCTACGGCAAGCTCCCTGTTTACAAGGACTTTCTCCGTGTCAACGTGACCGGCACAGAGGCCACTGCGCTCCGTGCCTGGCTCGACCGTGGGTTCTCGCGCTTCTGGGAGGCGGACGACGCCTGCCGCGACGTCGACCTGTTGCCACACGGCTTCCTGCTCTACCTGCCGGGCGCGGAAGGCGTGGTGCTGGGCCGCTTGCGCGGCAGCCACGACGCTGGCGGACTGCGTCGCTTCCCGCTTTCCCTCTTCGTCACCCAGCCGGCGGGAAAGGGAGCCGGGCGCACCCTCTCCCTGTTGCACTTCCTCGGGCAGTCCCTGTCCGCGTTGCTCGCCGCTGACCAGGCCCTGGCGGGCGCCACTGGCGTCGAGGCACTCTACGACCGGGCGCGGGAGCTCACACTCTGCGGAGCCGTCTCGGACAGCGAGGACGTGCTTTCCAACCTCCGCGGAGAGCTGGAGGACCGCAGCGAGGCGGACTTCGCCAGCGCCCTCTACGGACCCGCGGCAGATCGGCTCTGGCCGTCGCTCCGCCAGCTCCTCGCCCGGAGCGGCGGGAATGGTCGGCTGGCGGTGAGAGTGCCAACCACCGGG
>DAONEV010000198.1:0-7830 GCA_035403265.1 Thermoanaerobaculaceae bacterium
GTCCACGTCGAGCTCACGATGTCGCTCGGGGTGGCTGCCCTGGACCCCGCCATGGCACGCCAGGAGGACGCGGCGACGGCGCTGATCGCCCAGGCCGACGCCAACCTGCTGCGGGCGAAGAGCCTCGGGCGCAATCGGGTTGAGCCGCAAGCGGAGTAGGCTGCCGGGCTATCCCCTGGCGGGAAGCCCCAGCAGGTCGGCCAGCTCCTCACGGGTCAGGCGGCGCAGCACGTCCTCGCTCGGCGCCACCACCTCCCTGGCCAGCTCCAGCTTGCGCAGGATGATGGCGTCGATGCGCTCCTCGATCGTGCCCTCGGTCATGAGCTTGAAGACCTGCACGAGGCGGTTCTGGCCGATGCGATGGACCCGGTCGGTGGCCTGGTTCTCCCTGGCCGGGTTCCACCACCGGTCGTAGTGGACGACCACCGAGGCGGCCGTGAGGTCGATGCCGACGCCGGTGGCGAGCAGGCTGGCCAGGAGCACCGGCTCGTGCCGCGCCGCGTTGAACCGCTGGACGATGGAAGCGCGGTCGCGGGTCTGACCGGTCATCACAACGTGTGGGACCTCGCGTCGCTGCAGGTGGGCGGCGAGCAGCTCGATCATCTGGACGTACTGCGAGAAGACGACGACGCGGTTGTCGGCTGCCAGCGCCTCGTCAAGGATCTCGTCGAGAAGCTCCAGCTTGCCGGGGACCGCATGGCGGAGGTGCGGGTCCACCAACCCCGGATGGTCGCACACCTGCTTGAGCCGGGTGAGCAGGGCGAAGATGTGCATGTAGGGGATCTCGGCGCCCTCCTGGCGCAGCCGCTCGACGAGTGGCGGCGCACCCGCGGCGTGGATGCGGGCGTACAGCTCGGCCTGGCGGGGGCTCAGCCGGCAATAGGCCAGCTCCTCGTGCTTGGGAGGCAGGTCCGCGAGCACGGCTTCCTTGACCCGGCGGAGGGTAAACGGGGTCACGAGCTTGCGCAGCCGCAGCAGGTCCGTCGAGGAGGGCGACTTGTAGGCGGAGCGGAACGAGCGCTCGCTCCCGAGGTATCCCGGGACGACCAGATCCATGATCGACCACAGCTCGCCCAGCCGGTTCTCGATCGGCGTGCCGGTGAGAGCGAGCCGGAAGACGGCCGGCAAGGTGCGGATGGCCCGGGAACCCTTCGTGCGGGGGTTCTTCGCGCGCTGCGCTTCGTCGAAGACGATCACCTCCCAGGCCGGCTCTCGCAGCTCGGGGAGGGAGCGCAGAGCGATCTCGTAGGTCGTGAGGACCACAGCGCCGGGTGGCAGGTCGGCCAGACGACGCTGGGCCCCGTGGTAGACGACCACCGGCAGCTCGGGGGCGAAGGTCGCGAGCAGGTGCCGCCAGTGGTCGAGGACGCCGCGGGGACACACCACCAGGTGATGGGCTGACGGCTTCTCGGCCCGGATCAAGCACAACAGCGCCATCGCCTGGTGGGTCTTGCCAAGACCCATGTCGTCGGCCAGGAGCGCTCCCAGGCCGGTGCGGTACAGACGCAACAACCAGGCAGCTCCCTGGCGCTGGTAAGGACGGAGCTGCGAGCGCAGACCGGGGGGGTCCGGGATCGGCGCGAGGGCGGTCAGGATTGCGTCGACGACCCCCTGTAGGCTTGCCTGGCGCACGCTGGTCGGCACCCTCATGTCGGCCAGGGCGCGGACCAGTGCTAACCTGTCGCCGGCCAGCCCCTTGGACTTGAGCTTGAGGCCGGCCGCCAGCAGCGCCCCCGCGTCGGGGGTGCGAACCAGCGCCCCACCGCGGCGCACGAAGCGGTGGCGCAGGAGTTCCCGCACCTCCGACCACTTGAGGTCGCCCTCCGCCGTGCGGTACTGCGGGCGGAGCAGCACCCCACCCTTCTCGTCCTCGTCCACCTCGATGCCACAGAGGGTGGGCTGGAGCGGACGGGGGGTGGTCGCGAGCTCCCCCTGGGGCTCGTACCAACGCTCATTCTTGTGGAGGAAGTGGTCGTGCATGATGAAGTTGATGGCCGCATGCTGGCGCAACAGGTGGCGCCCACGCTGGAAGTAGGGGAGGAGGGTCGGCGGCACCTCGGGGGTTGGCAGGAGCAGGTCGCCGTGGCGGAAGAAGCGGCCGAAGCTGCGCGCCGGCAGCTCGTCCAGGGGGACGAAGGCGCGATCCGGAACAACGAGGCCTGGCTCGAGCAGGACCTCGTCGTCGCCGTGCAGGCTGGCCCGCAGCACGGCATGCACCCGCCCGGCGCCCGGCTTGAGAGTGGCGAGCTCGCCCTGGGGTACGATGTCGCCGAGCTTGGGCAGCTCCGCCAGCAGATATGGCACGGCCGCCTTGGCCACCAGCACGACGCGCGCCTGCCCGGACTTGAGCACGGTGTGGAACTGCAACCGGTCCTCGTGGAGAACGGCGCCGATGGGGCCGCCCCGGTGCTGGGAGAGCTGGAACCTGAGCGCCATCTCGAGCTCGTCGAGGTACTGCACGTGGGTGAGGTCGACCTCGTGGACCCCCGCTCCGGTCGGCACCAGAAACGGCTGCAGGGCGCGCTCGCGCCAGATCGTGCCGGAGCCCTTGGCGACCAGGCTGGGGCGCAGCTTGACCCACTGGAAGAGCACGGCGGCGGCATGCACGCACAGATCGGCACCCTGGTCCACGCAGCGCGAGCAGGAGGCCTTGACCGTGTGTGGCGCCGGGGACTCCACAAGGACGCGGGCAAGCGGGTAAAGCGTGGTCCCTTCCACGGCCTGGCCGCTCCAGCTCACCTCGGCCACTTCCCGGCCGTTGATGAGCCCGAATGCCAGCTCGGCATCCCGCCGGCTCAGGCTCCCCAGGACGTCGCCACTGGTGAGGGAGAGCAGGTAGCTGGAACACTGAGCGCTGGCTCGCTCGACACCCATATCCGGCAAGCGTAGCACCTCGCCGGGCCGCGTGGAGGCTCAGCGGCGCGCCGCCGGGGCGTCGCGCATCGGCAGGGTCGTGCGGCGGATGCCGTCGAACGCCCAGAGCGCCGAAGCGACCGCCCCGGCCGTCGGCACCAGGCCGATCTCGCCTACCCCCTTGGAGCCGTAGCCGCCCACGGGATCCGGCACCTCGAGGAGGATCACCTCGACCTCCGGCATGGCGGCAGCCGGAAGGATCCCGAGGTCCCGCATCCTCGTGCTCACGGGGCGTCCCTCCACACAGGGCAGATCCTCGGAGAGGGCGTAGCCGAGGCCCATGTGGATCGCGCCCTCGACCTGCTGGGCGCACCCCACCGGGTTGATGGCGCGGCCGACATCGTGGGCCGCCACGACCTTCGCGATTCGCCCCTCGCCGTCCACGATCACGACCTGGGCGGCGTAGCTGAAGGTCATGTGGGTGATCGGGTTGTCGGTTGGCGTCCCGGGCTTCACCGTGATGTCGCAGATGTACTCGCCACAGAACTCCCGGCCGGCGAGCTCGCGCAGCGAGAGCAACCGCAAGGCCTCGGCCAGCTTGATGGCAGCGCGTTGCGCGGCCATGGTGGCCAGTGCCGTGGCCCGCGAGGCGGTGGTCATGCCGCACTCCACCTCGGGCTCGGAGCGGGTCATGACCTCCATGATCGCGAGGTCGGTCTCCTCGGCCACCACCTGCCGGAGGATGGAGTGCAGGCCCTGCCCCATCTCGGTGTACCCGGTGAGCACGAGCAGGCGTCCATCCGGCTGCACCCGGATCGCCACCCGTCCGGTGTCGTGCATGCCGTTGCCGAGGCCGGTGTTCTTGATGCCACAGGCGAGGCCGGCGACCGGGGCCGACTTGAAGACCTCCCTGACCGCCTGCAGCGCCGGCAGGGCGCCGCATGAGTCGGTCATGATCTGGCCGGTCGCGAAGCGGTCGCCCGGGAGCAGGACATTGCGCTCGCGGATGTCGTAGCGGTCGAGGCCGACGCGTTCGGCCAGCCTGTCCATGATGCCCTCGATGGCGAAGGCGGCCTGGTTGGCCCCGAAGCCGCGCATCGCGCCGGATGGCGGGTTGTTGGTGTAGACGGTCCTGGCCTCCACGTCGACGTTCGGCACCCGGTACGGTCCACAGGAGTGGCCGGCGGCGCGCTCCAGCACCTCGGCACCCACCGACGCATAGGCGCCGGTGTCGCCGACGATGCGTGCCCGCACCGCGGTGAGGCGCCCCTCGGCATCGCAGCCGGCTGTGTAGTCGAGGGTGAGGGGATGGCGCTTGGGGTGCATGAGGATCGACTGCTGGCGGGTCAGGACACAGCGCACGGGGTGCTGCAGGAGATAGGCGGCGAGCGCCGTCTGCCCCTGGACACAGAGGTCTTCCTTGCCGCCGAAGGCGCCGCCGGTGGAGACCAGCTCGATGTCGACAGCCGCTGGCGGGAGGTCGAGCAGCGCCGCGATCTGCGCCTTGTCCTCGTGGACGCCCTGTCCCTGGGAGTAGACCTTGAGCCCCTTGCCCTGGGGCAGTGCGAGACAGGCCTCGGGCTCGAGAAAGGCGTGCTCGATGCGCTGGGTGGCGAACCGCGCTGACACCACGTGGGCCGAGGCGGTCAGGGCGGCATCGACGTCGCCGCGATGGAACGCGCACACCTCCAGGAGGTTGCCGCGCCCGTGCATGGTCGGGGCGCTGGCGTCCAGGGCTTGTTCGGGGGTCGTGATCGGGTCCAGCACCTCGTAGGTGACCTGCACGGCGCTCGCCGCAGTGCGGGCGAGACGCTGGGAGCCGGCCACGACAAGGGCCAACACGTCGCCGACGCACCGGGTCGTCTCGCCCTGGGCGACGAAGACCGGCCAGTCCCTGACGATCGTCCCGACGAAGCGCTGACCTGGAACGTCGGCCGCCGTAAGCACCCGCACGACGCCCGGCATCGCCAGGGCGGAGGAGGGGTCGATTCCCAGCACCCGGGCCCGCGGGTGGGCGGAGAGCACCACCGCCGCGTGGAGCATGCCGGGGGCCTTCATGTCGCCGATGAACGGCTTTTCGCCCAGGGCGAGGTCCTCGCCCCGGTAGCGGGGTGCCGACGCGCCCACGCCATGCTCCCCGCAGCAGCCTGCGTGATGGGGGGTTCCCATCCGAGGCTGCCGCCGGGCCTGGCCGGACACGAAGCTTCCCCGTGCGCGGGTCTCCCCCGCCGTCTCGATGGCGTCGAAGATCCGCACCCAGCCGGTGCACCGGCACAGGTGGCTGCCGAGTGCCCTGGCGACCGCGGCCCGGTCGCCCGCCCGCCCCTTCTCGAGCAGCCAGTGGCTGCGCATCACGAGCCCGGGGGTGCAGTAACCGCACTGCACCGCCCCTTCCTGAACGAAGGCCCGGGCCAGCAACCGCCGCGATGCCTCGGGAAGCCCCTCGAGCGTCGTCACCTGCTTGCCGCCCAGTCTTGCCGCCGGGAGCATGCAGGCGAGGGCCGGCGATCCGTCGAGGAGCACCGTGCAGGCGCCGCAGTATCCCTGGGAGCACCCGACCTTGGCCGCGGTCAGCCCCAACTGCTCGCGCAGCACCTGCAGGAGCGTCTCCTCCTCGGCACACTCCAGTTGGCGTGGCTCGCCGTTGATCACGATCTCGATCTGGGACACCGATCCTCCCGGCACACCGCGCCGTACAGCCCGCAGTCTACCGCTGTGGAGTGCGGATCAGCGGACCAGCGAATCAGGTAGTCAGCAAAGCAGCAGTGAATTGTCGTTGCTGAAGAGCTGATTCGCCGACTACCTGACAGGCTGGGCGGAAGGTGCGGGGGAGGCGAACTCGCTGCCGGGGAGCCAGTGCACCGTACCGGCGGCGGTGATCTCCCCGATGAGGTCCACGGCGACCTCGGCGAGCTGCTGTAGGCCGCGCCAGTCCCAATCAGCTCCGACCACGTCGCTGGGACGGTGGTAGGTCGCGTCCCGGTAGGCGGCGCGGCGTTGCGCGCCCCATTCCGGAGCGTGGCCCTCGTAGTCCGTGCCGCCGTCGAGCCAGAGGGCGGGCACCCCGGCCTGCGCAAACGCGAGCTGGTCCGATCGAAAGAAGAAGCCCTGCTCGCGCGCCACGTCGGCGCTCACCCGGAGCCCGCGCCGCGCCGCGACCCGGCCGAGCATGGCCTCGAGCTCCGAGTGCTCGGCCCCGATTCCCAGCAGGTCGCGGGTCGGTCCCCATGGGTTGGTCATCTCGAAGTTGATGTTGGCCAGGGTGCCGGCCAGCGGCCGCGCCGGGTGGCGGGTGTAGTAGGTCGAGCCGAGCAGCCCCTCCTCCTCGGCGTCGACGGCGGCGAAGACGAGGGTCGGGCGCTGCGCCGCGGGCATGGCCGGCAGCCCCTGGGCGAGCGCCAGCAGCATCGCGAGGGCCGAGCCGTTGTCGACGGCGCCGTTGTAGATGTTGTCGCCGGCCACCTCGGGGCCGATACCGAGGTGGTCGAAGTGGGACGACAGCACGACGACTCCTGGCCTCTCGCCGGGCAGCACGCCGACGACATTCTCCCCCTGCACCGACCGGACCGAGCGGCGGGCCTCGACGGTCATGCGAATGGGCAGGGGCCGAGGCCGGAACCCTGGCTTCTCAGCCTCGGCGCGGAGCTGCTCGAGCTGCAGCCCGGCTGCTCCCAGGAGACGGCGAAGGGCGGGCTCGGCGATCCATCCGGAGAACGGCAGCCTCCAGGGGTCGTCAGCAAGACGGAACTTCTCCCGTGAAAGCGAGTTGAAGGTCACCTGCCAGCCGTATCCCGCATCCTCCTCGGTGTGAATGAGGAGCATCCCGGCAGCGCCGCGGCGGGCGGCTTCCTCGAGCTTCGTGGTCCACCGGCCGTGGATGGTGAGCGCCGGGCCGCGAAAGCGCGTGGGGTCGTCCCGGCCCGGCTCGTTGACGAACGCCAGCAGGAGTCGCCCGCGCACATCGACGCCCTCGTAGTCGTCCCAGCGCTCGGTTGGCGCGTGGATGCCGTAGCCGACGAAGAAAACGTCGGACGTGAGGCGATCGTCCGGCAGCCCGTAGTTGATGGCGACGATCTCCTCGCCGAGCAGCAGGTGTTGGCGCAGCATGCCGATCTCGACCCCGATGTGCGCCTCCGGGTCGCCGCGGAAGGCGGTCATGGCGAGAGGCTGCCGGAAGCCGCCGTCGAACCCCGGCTGGAGCCCGGCGGCGCGGAACACGGCCTCGATGTAGGACGCGGCGAGCTGACCGCCACGCGTCGCGATGCCGCGGCCCTCGAGGAGGTCCGAGGAAAGGAACCTGGCATGGGCCTCGAAGGCGGCCGGGTCGAAACGGGGCCTCGCCACCGGCTGGCCCGTCACCGCCCCCGTCCAGAGACAGGCTCCCAGCACCACACCCAGCCGCACACCACGGTCCAGACAGATCATTCGGCGAGAATATCACCCACGCCCACGGCAGAGATCGGGTGGGTGGTGGAGCTGACGGCCTGGTCCTCTGATTTCCTGATCTCCCAGCCGGAAGGTCGGTCTACTTCAACGCTTCGGTGCCGCCGAAGACGCGGGAGGGGGACAGCTCGACCAGCACCGCCTCGTCGGCAGGCTCGAGCTGGCGGGTCACCACACGCGCGACCAGGGCGCCGACCCCTGGCCCCAGCATGAACCCCTGCCCGCACATCCCCTCGGCGTGCACATAGCCCTCCAGGACGTGCGAGCGCCCCACGACCGGGGAGCCGTCCGGGGTCATCGGGTAAAGGCCCCGCCAGGTGCGCCGGACCTTCAGGTTGGCCAGGCGCGGCATGAGCTCCACCATGCGGCGGGCGACCATCGGCAGGAACGCCGAGGTTTCGCGGCGGTCGGAGCCGACGAGCGGCGGGTCGGGGGTGATGCAGAAGATGACCTGCCCGCCCTTGAGCTGGCAGAAGTAGTAGTTGTGGGAGCCGGGCTTGGGGCGGATGTCGACCTCCATCGGGTCCAGGAAAC
>DAONEV010000199.1:0-7825 GCA_035403265.1 Thermoanaerobaculaceae bacterium
AGACCGGCTGGACCGACGAGTCGGGTACGGTCGAGCGCTGCGACGTGCTCGCCGCCGGTCCGGTGCGCACCGTCGTCGCCGTGCACAAAGCGCTGAGCGCGGGCTACGCGTACGAGAAGACCTACACCTTCTATTCGGGCGATCGCCGCGGCAAGGCGTTTGGCGCTTTCGTGGAAGAAAACCCCGGCAAGATCGTTCTTAGCGAGAAGGAATGGATCACCGTTCAGCGCATGCTCAAGGCGATCGGTCCAGTCGCATCGGAGTCACGAGTCCTCGAAGGCATCTGCGCATCGGGCCTGGAAATGGTGGGGCAGGCTGGGCTTGTCGCGATTGTCGAGCGCCAGGAGGACAACCTCCTCGTGCGCGCACGGGCCAGGCGGGGAGGAACTTGTGACCTCCCCGAAGGCCGTTCGCTGGCAATGGACTCGTTCGCCGAGCTGGTCATGACCCACGGCAAGACGGCCGCCCTGGATGACGTGACGCTACGTCCGGATCTGAGGCTACTCGACTCGAAGGGGGACGCGCCGTTCCGCTCGGTGATGGCGTCGCCAGTGCGCCTCCGCGGCGAGGTGGTCGGGGCTCTCGCTGCGTACAGCCGGGCGCCGCAACGCTGGTCGGCCGATCAGTTCCGCATCATGCAGTGGCTCGCGGCCGAGTGCTCCCGGGCCCTGGAGAACGCTCGTCTCCACGTCGAGACGCAGCGTCAGGCTACCCTCATCGACCTGTCCCCCGACGGCATCATGGTGCGCCGGATGGATGGCACGATCACGCTGTGGGGCCATGGCGCGGAGGTGCTGTACGGGTTCTCGAAAGCCGAGGCAGTCGGGCAGACCACGCACGCGCTCCTGAGCACTCGGTTTCCCCAGCCCCTCCCCGAGATCGAGCGGCAGGTCGAAGCGACCGGGAGCTGGTCCGGGGAGCTCGTTCATCGGGCGAAGGATGGCCGCCTGCTCGTGGTGCAGAGCCGATGGCTGGCCCAGAGGGACGCCAGAGGCGCCATCGCGGAGTTGCTGGAATCCAACGTCGACATCACCGATCGCAAGCGCATGGAAGAGGCACTGGCCGAGTCGAAGCGACGACTCGCGCTGATTGTGGACAGCATCGCCGACGGATTCTTCGCCTTTGACCCGGAGCTGCGTGTCACCCACATCAACGACGCGGCGCTGCGCCACTTCGGCAAGACCCGTGACGAGATGCTGGGCCAGTTGATCTTTGACGTTTTTCCGTCGGCCCGAGGCGGGTTCGTCGAATCCGAGTACCGCCGGGCCCTTGCCAGCGGCCAGCCAGTCCAGTTCGAGGCCCAATCGATCCTTTCGGACAAGGTGCTGGAGTTCCACGTCTACCCCGGACCCGACAACATGACGATCCTGTTCCGCGACATCAGCGAGCGCATCCGCCTGGCCACGGCGCTGCGCGAGGCCCATGACCGGGCCGCCTGGATGGCGCGCTTCCCCGAGGAGAACCCGAGGCCGGTTATCCGGGCCTCCGCCGACGGGACCGTCCTTTACCGCAACCCAACCGCCGCCAGGCTTCCTGGTTGGAGCTGCGGGGTCGGCCAGCCTCTGGCCCCCGAGCTCGCGGAGCTCGTTCGCGAGGCCATGGACGAGAACGGCCGAGAGCTCAATCGTGACGTCGCCCTGGAGGAGAAAGCCTACGCCGTGTCCGTGACGCCGTTTCCCGCCGAAGGCTACGCCAACCTCTACGGGCTCGACATCACCGCGCGCAAGCAGTTGGACGAGACGTTGCGGCGAAATGAGGCGACCCTGAGGGCGATCCTCGATGCGACCAAGGAGTCCGTCTGGTTGTTCAGCCCCGACGGCCTCATTCTGATGGCCAACCAGATCGCGGCCTCCCGCGTCGGGAAACCGGCCGGGGAGGTCATCGGAAAGGCCTTCGCCGAGCTCATCCCCAGCGAGGTGGCGGAGTCACGCCTGGCTCGGCTTCAGGAGACGGTCGACACCGGGCAGCCGGTCGAGTTCGAGGATGAGCGCAATAGCATCTCCTTCCACCATTCCTTCTATCCGGTCCTTAACGCCGCGGGGGACGTGATCAGCATCGCGGCCTTCAGCCGGGACATCACCGGGCGCAAGCGCACCGACGAGGCGCTGCGGGCGTCTCTCCGCGAGAAGGAGGTTCTCCTCAAGGAGATCCACCACCGGGTGAAGAACAATCTGCAGATCATCGCCAGTCTCCTGAACCTGCAGATGGACTCGATCCGCGACGAAACGGACAGGGAGCTCCTGATCGAGAGCCAGCAGCGGGTGCGGACACTCGCGCTCATCCACGAGAAGCTCTATGGCTCCAATGACTTCTCCCGCATTCCATTCCGGCAGTACGCGACCGAGCTGTGCACCGCGATGCTGCGCGGGCTCCAGGCGGGGAATGTCACGCTGGCGTTCGACATCGAGGACGTGCCGCTCGCGATCGGTTCCGCCATCCCCCTGGCGCTGATCCTCAACGAGCTCATCTCCAACGCCATCAAGCACGCCTTCCCGGGAGGGCGCGAAGGCCACGTGACCGTGAGCCTGGCGAGGAACGGGAGCCGACAGCTCGTGTTCTCGGTGCGTGACGACGGCGTTGGCTTCCCGGAAGCGCTCGACATCGAGCATGCCGGAACCCTGGGGCTGCAGATCGTCAGCATCCTGGCCGGACAGCTCCGCGGCCACGTCACCTTCGGCCGCGAGGGCGGCAGCCGTGTGACCGTTTCCTTCACGGAAGCCGACTAAGCGGAGGTCCATCGCAAGAGGGCGAGGAGATGCCGTTCCCGGGCGCGCAGGCCGGCGCGACTGTCAGGCCTGGATGGTCACCTTCAGGACCTGCACCGGGGTCTTTGGCCGGTCGCCGGGGCCGGTGGGTGTCGCCTCGATGGCTCGCACGACCTCCATCCCCTCGGTCACGCGCCCGAACACCGGGTGCTTCGACTGCCCCGGTGTGAACCAGTCGAGAAAGGCGTTGTGCACGGTGTTGATGAAGAACTGCGAGCCGCCGGAGTTGGGGCGCCCGGTGTTGGCCATCGACAGCGTGCCCGGCTCGTTGGAGAGCTTCGCCGTCCCGAGGTGCTCGTCGGCGATCGTGCCGTGGGGCGGACCGCCGGTACCCGCGCGCGGGCTGCCGGGGTCACGGCTGAACGGGCAACCGAACTGGATCATGAAGTTCCTGATGACCCGATGAAAGTGCAGCCCGTCGTAGAAGCCGCTCCTGGCGAGCGCAATGAAGTTGCCGGCAGTGATTGGCATCTCGGCAAGCAGGATCTCCGCCTTGAAGGTCCCGAGTGAGGTTTCGAAAACAGCGGTCGGATTGGCCATTGCATGGCTCCTCTCGCCCGCCAGTCTACCGGAGCTTCTGGTGCGGTACATTGTCGCCATGAACGACTCCGATGGCCGCCACCGTCAGATCCTCCAGCAGATCGCCCGCCGGGCCATGTCCGAGCGCGGTCTGCTCATCGACTTCTCCTCGGAGGTGCGCGGGGAGGTCGCCATCCAGCAAGGTAGCCGCCTGGCGTCGGACGGGGCGCGCGACCTCCGGGGGTTGACGTGGTGCTCGATCGACAACGACGACTCGAGGGACCTCGACCAGCTCACCGTCGCCGAGGACCTCGGAGCCGGACAGGTTCGCGTGATGGTGGCGGTGGCCGATGTCACCGCCCGCGTCAGCCGCGATGACGCGATCGACGCGCACGCCCACCACAACACGACAACCGTCTACACACCGGCTCTCATCTTCCCCATGCTGCCGGAGGAGCTCTCGACCGATCTGACTTCGCTCAACCAGGGCAAGGACCGGCTGGCCGTCGTCGTGGACGTGACGGTCCAGGCCAACGGCGAGGTCGCGGCCAGCACCGTGACCCGCGCGCTGGTACGCAATCGCGCCAAGCTGGCCTACCGATCGGTGGCGGCGTGGCTGGAGGGCGAGGCGGCGGCGCCGCCGGCGCTGATGGCCGTGCCGGGACTCGACGACAACCTGCGCCTGCAGGACAGGGCCGCGCAGGCGCTGCGTACCCAGCGCTTCAGTCATGGCGCCCTCGACCTGCAGACGCTGGAGACGAGGGCGGTGTTCGAAGGCGACAGCGTCCGCCGTCTGGAGGTGGACGACGACAACCGCGCCAAGGACATCATCGAGAACTTCATGATTGCCGCCAACGGCGTCGTCGCCCGCTACCTGGAAGCCGTGGGGCTGCCGTCCCTGCGGCGCGTGGTGCGGGAGCCGAGGCGTTGGGATCGCATCGTGCAGCTCGCCGCCGGCCTCGGGACACGCCTGCCGGGAACCCCGGACTCCAAGGCACTGCAGGACTTCCTCGGCGAGCGCCGCGCCGCTGACCCGCAGCGCTTCCCCGACCTCTCCCTCGCCGTGGTCAAGCTCCTGGGCGCTGGCGAGTACATGGCCGACCCGCCCGGGGAGGACCCTCCGGGGCACTTCGGCCTCGCCGTCCGCGACTACGGGCATTCCACGGCACCCAACCGCCGCTACCCCGACATCGTGACCCAGCGCTTGCTCAAGGCCGCGATGGCCGGCCAACCCTCCAGCTACTCCATGGCCGAGCTCACCGAGGTGGCGCGGCTGTGCACCCAGCGTGAGGACGACGCCAACAAGGTCGAGCGCCAGGTCCGCAAGTCAGCGGCCGCACTGCTCCTCGAGGGCCAGCGCGGGCGGCGTTTCGAGGGATTGGTCACCGGCGCCTCCGACAAGGGCACGTGGGTGCGCGTCTTCGATCCACCGGTGGAAGGCCGGGTGGTCGAGGGAGAGCATGGGATGGATGTCGGTGACCGCGTCACTGTTCGCCTCGCGGGCACCAACGTGGAGGCCGGCTTCATCGACTTCGCACGCGCCTGAACCGTCCCGGAGGCTCACTTCGCTCGCACCTCGAACGGCGTCCGCCGGACGACTGCAGGGGTGCCGAGCTGACGGGGATTGTGGAGACACCGCCGGCGGTCCTCACCTCACCTGACCGGGCGGCACCCTCCCAACGCGACCGAGCCTCCGTTTCCTCCAAAAATCCTTCGAATTCGACGAGTTCGCTGCTCGCGCGGGTGCTTGACAGCGCGAGGGTTGAAGGTTAGCGTACCCTCTGTGAAACGTTCGTTTGGACTGGCCGATCACCAAGCTTGACACCCGCCGGGGCGGGTGATGCTGATCTCCAGTCCTCACCGACGTTTGGCTACACGCTTGGGGGCCGCGGCGCCGAGGTAGTCGGAACCGCGAGGAAAGGAGTGGAGGCCATGATGTTGCTCAATGGGGCAGTTCTGCTGTTGTCGGCGGCCACGGCGATGACCGTGCCGTCCCACGTCCCGTCGCAGGGATTGCGCAGGGTTCTGCAACCGCGGCCGGCAGTGACGTACACCACCAGCCAGATCGAGTCGTACCTGACCACGGAACAGGTCGAGTACATCCGGCCTGGGTACAAGATCACGCTGGTCGGCTTCGACATCCCGGCCGACGGCAAGCCGGTCGCCACGGTGAAGCTCACCGACGACATGGACGAGCCGCTCGACCGGGACGGCAAGATCACGCCAGGCGCCTGCTCGGCGTCGTTCATCCTGGCGTGGTACGACGCCGCCCACCGGGACTACGTGGCCTACACGACCCGGGTCCAGAAGAGCCCGATCACGCAGGTTTCCGCCACCCAGGGAGCGGCCGACTCGGGCGGGCAATGGACGATGGTGGAGCTCGGCACCTACACCTACAAGTTCAAGACCGCGCTGCCAGCCGGGTTCGACAAGACCAGGACTCACACGGTCGGCATCTATGGCGCCCGCAACCTCACCACGATCATCGGGAAAACCTACTACTCCAACGTCCTGAAAGACTTCCGGCCGGACGGCGCGCAGGTCACAGAGGTCTGGGACGCCTTCAAGACCGCCACCTGCAACGCCTGCCACGACCCGCTCGCGCTGCACGGCGGCTCGCGGCGCGAGGTCAAGCTCTGCGTCCTGTGCCACAACAAGACCCAGTCCCTCGACCCGGACACGGGCAACAGCGTCCAGATGGCCGAGATGATCCACAAGATCCACGACGGGCCAAACCTCGACAAGGGCTATACGATCATCGGCAACCAGCAGTCCGTGAATGACTTCTCGCACACGACCTACCCACAGGACATTCGCAACTGCACGACCTGCCACAAGTCGGACGCCGCCGAGGGCCACATCTGGTACTCCAATCCGAGTCGCCAGGCGTGTGGTTCCTGCCACGACTCGATCACCTGGGAGACCGGTGCGAACCACGACGGTGGACCGCAGGCCGACGACTCGGCGTGCGCCGACTGCCACCAGCCCGAGGGCGAGTTCGAGTTCGACGCCTCGGTCAAGGGTGCTCACACCATCCCGACCAAGTCCACGCAGCTCAAGGGACTGAAGTTCGAGGTCAAAGGCATCACCAACACCGCGCCGGGCCAGAAGCCGGTCGTGACCTTCAAGGTGACGAACGGTGACGGTACCATCGTCGACCCGACCAAGCTCGCCCGCGTCGGCTTCATCGTCGGCGGGCCGAACTCCGACTACAGCAAGTACTTCCGCGAGAACCTGACGGCCGCCAACACCACCGCCAGCGGCGATAGCTGGATCTACACCTTCAACACGGCGATCCCAGCCGACGCCACGGGCTCGTGGACGCTCGCTGCCGACGTCTACCGCAACATCACGCTCAACCCCGGCCCGACCGGGACGACTCGTGAGGCGGCCCCGAACCCGATCTTCCCGTTCGCCGTCACCGATGCCCAGGTGATGCCCCGCCGTGAGGCAGTCGAGCTCGCCAGGTGCAACAAGTGCCACGACGTCCTGGCGTTCCACGGCGGCTCGCGGACCAAGATCGCCGAGTGCAACATCTGCCACAACCCGACCGCGACGGCGTCGGTCGCCGCGGGAGGGGCCAACGAGAATATCTCTCTGAAGTGGATGATCCACCGCATTCACACGGGTGAATCTCTCGACCGCGACTACGTCATCGGCGACACCAGCTTCCACGAGGTCCTCTACCCGGGCGACCGTCGCAACTGCGAGGCCTGCCACAAGACCGGAACCTACGGTGTCCCGTTGCCGGACGATGTGCTTCCCACGACGACGCCGCGTGACTACGTGACCCTGTGGCAGCCGGCATCGGCATCCTGCGTGTCGTGCCACGACACCGTCGACGCCGCCGCGCATGCCTACGTCAACACGGCGCCTTTCGGTGAGTCCTGCGCGTCCTGCCACGGGGAGGATCGCGAGTTCTCGGTCACCAAGGTTCACGCCCGCTAGCACGGGACGGACCGACCAGGAAAGGTGGATGCGATGAGTTGTTTCGCAAAGACGCTAGCCACCCTGGGTGTCCTGGCTCTCGTCCTGCCGGCCGTGGCTCTGGCGGCGGGCGAGGAAAAGGCTGCGGAGGTCGTTCCGTGCGCCGATTGCCATGACACGGTGGCGGCCCAGTTCGCACTCAGCCCGCACGCCCGGGCGCTCGGTCGCGACGCCGCGGATGGGGCGGTTTGCGCCTCGTGCCATACCGGCGGCGCTGCCCACGCCGAAGCGAGCGGGGACAAGACCCTCATCTCGAAGCCGCTCGGGGCGGCGGGCACCGTGGTGTGCCTGTCCTGCCACGGCGGCAAGAAGAGCAGCGACATCGAACCCAAGGGCATGCACGCCACGCGCGGCGTGCAGTGCGACTCCTGCCACTCGATCCACAGCGCGGCCAAGCACGCGGAATCACTCCTGCGATCCGAGGGCAGCACCCTGTGCGTGTCCTGCCACCCGGCCGTGCAGGGCGCCTTCCGAAAGCCCTACGTCCATCCCATGCACGAGAGCGTGGATGGTACGGGCAAGGCGGGGATGCAGTGCGCCTCATGTCACAACCC
>DAONEV010000200.1:0-7815 GCA_035403265.1 Thermoanaerobaculaceae bacterium
GACGTCGGCAATGCCAAATCGGCGCGCCGCCGCCTCGAGCGCTGCCCGTTCGCCCAGGTCGTCGGGCTTGAGGTCGGAGGTCGCCAGGACCGCCTCGCGCATGCTCAGTCGTCGCCAGGGGCGCGTCAGGTTGATGTGCTCGTCGCCCCACGGCAACACCTCGGTCCCGGCGACCTTCGAGGCGACGTGGCAGAGCATCTCCTCGGTGAGATCCATGAGGTGCCGGTAGTCAGCGTAGGCCCAGTAAAACTCCAGCATCGTGAACTCGGGGTTGTGGTGCGTCGAGATCCCCTCGTTGCGGAAGCTCCGATTGATCTCGAAGACCCGGTCGATCCCACCCACCACCAGGCGCTTGAGGTAGAGCTCAGGAGCGATGCGGAGGTAGAGGTCGAGGTCGAGGGTGTTGTGATGGGTGATGAAGGGCCTTGCCGTGGCGCCACCCGGGATGGGTTGCATCATGGGTGTCTCGACCTCGACGAAGCCACGTGCTTCCAGGAAGGTACGGATCTCTCGCACGGCCGCGGCCCGGGCCAGGAAGACCCGCCGTGACTCCGGGTTGGTGGCGAGGTCGAGGTAGCGCTGCCGGGCCCGCTGCTCGCGATCCACCAGGCCGTGCCACTTTTCCGGCCAGGGGGCTAGCGCCTTGGCCAGCACGACCAATCGCTCGGCCCTCACCGTCAGCTCGCTGGTCCGGGTTCGGAAGAGCACCCCTTCGACGCCCCAGAAGTCGCCCAGGTCCAGATGGTCGAGCAGTGAAAAGGTCTCTTCCCCCAGGACGTCCCGGCGCAGGTGTACCTGTAATCGGCCGTCCCCATCGGAGAGGTCGATGAACGCCGCCTTGCCGTGGCCCCGCACCGCCGTGACGCGGCCGCCCAGGCGCACCCGCTGCGCCGTGGCTTCGAGAGACGCCGCGTCGGCGCCTTCGAAGCGCGCCACGACCTCACTGACGCGCCCGTCGACGTCGAACCGTGCCGGGAACGGGTCGACGCCCCGGCTCCGCAACGCCTCCAGCTTGGCGCGTCGGTTTGCCCGCAGCAGCTCTCCAGCTTCCACTCATCCTCCGTGCTCACCCGGCCTATGCCGAAGCGGCGCATTTTATCACCGAACGCTCGACCGTCAGGTACGCGTATACTCCACCCGTGAACAGCCCATCTGCGGACACTCCGTCGACTCTCTTCTCACAGCACACCTTTGACGAGTTCGAGCTGCCGGAATCGGTGCGCGCCGGCCTTCGGGACGCTGGCTTCTCCCAGTGCACCCTGGTGCAGGCCGACGTGCTGCCCCTCACCCTCGCGGGGCGGGACGTGGCAGCCCAGGCCCAGACCGGCACCGGCAAGACAGCCGCGTACCTGGTGACCATCTTCAACCAGCTCCTCGCCTCGCCCCGCCCGGAGCCCTGCCAGCCGCGCGCGCTCATCATCGCCCCCACTCGCGAGCTGGTCGTGCAGGTGGCCGCCGACGCCGACAAGCTTGGCGCGCACACCGGCCTGCACACCGAAGCGGTGTTCGGGGGGATGGACTATCGGTCGCAGCGGGAGGAGCTGCGGGCCGGGGTCGACATCCTGGTCGGCACACCCGGACGGCTCCTCGACTACCTCGAGCAGGGCGTCACCTCCCTCCGACACGTCCAGGCCTTCGTCGTCGACGAGGCCGACCGCATGTTCGACATGGGGTTCATCGACGACCTGCGTCGCATCACCCGCCGCCTGCCTTCTCCCGGTCGGCGCCAGACGATGTTCTTCACGGCGACGCTCTCGACCCGGGTGCTCGGCCTCGGCTACAGCGAGATGCGCGATCCGGCCGAGATCGTCATCAATCCCGAGGAGCTCACGCCCGACCGCCTCGAGCAGGTCCTGTACCACGTCGGCGGTCACGAGAAGTTCTCGCTGTTGTTGGGCTTGCTGGAGCGGGAAGGGTGTGCGCGCACCATGCTCTTCGTCAACACCCGCGAGGAAGCGCGCCGGCTCGTCGAGCGTCTCGAGCGCCACGGCTACGTCGCCAGGGGTCTCACCGGCTCGGTGATCCAGCGCAGCCGCCTCAAGGTCCTCCAGGACTTCAAGGACGGCAACCTGCCCCTGCTCGTGGCCACCGACGTGGCCTCGCGCGGGTTGCACATCGAGGGCGTGAGTCACGTCATCAACTATGACCTGCCGTTCGACGCCGAGGACTACGTCCACCGGGTCGGCCGGACCGCCCGGGTGGGCCAGGAAGGCAAGGCCATCTCACTGGCCTGTGAGAATTTCGTCTACTCTCTGCCGGCCATCGAGAAGCTCCTCGGCTTCTCGATCCCGGTGGCGCACCCCGATGACGCTCTCTTCGTGAAGGTGAAGCCAAGGCCGCGCGGAGACGCGCCCGAGCGCGGCCGGCGGACACCGGCGCGCCGCGAGCGCGGGCCCCGGCGCGCGGAGGCTTCACCGGCGCCACCCCCGACCGAGCCGGCACCGGTCCAGCCCGCCAACACCGAGGGCGAGCAAAAACCGGCTCGCAAGCGCCGCCGCCGGCGCCGCCGCTCGGGCGCTGGCCCGGTCGCGGCTCCCGAGGCTCCGTCTTCGAGCTGAACCGCGATCCCGCCGCCTCAGGCGGCACCAGGCACCCCGAAACGCTCCGGTTGGTGTAGCATCCGCCACTTGAGAGAGGATGACCCGTGACCCCCAACCTCCAGAAGCGACAAAATGCCCTCGCCCGCTGCCGGGAGCGGCACATCGTCATTCCCACCCTTGCCCAGCAGCGAGATCCCGGCCTGATCCCGGCGGCGATCCGAAGTGCGTTGCCAGGCGTCGACATGCAAGCGCCCGACCCCATCAACCTCTTCCGCATCACCTGGCACAACGATCCCGCCACCGGCGGGTTCGGCCCGGTGTCCGCGCTCGAGCTGCCGTCGAGCCTCACCGGCGTGCCTGCCCGCATCATCGGGCTGGTCGGCAAGCACTTCCCCACCGGGGCGCACAAGGTCGGCGCGGCCTTCGGGTGCCTGGTGCCCCGCCTGGTGAGCGGCGAGTTCGACCCCACGACCCAGAAGGCGGTCTGGCCCTCAACCGGCAACTACTGCCGCGGCGGCGCCTTCGACTCGGCGCTGCTGGGCTGTCAGGCGGTGGCGATCCTGCCCAAGGAAATGAGTCAGGAGCGCTTCCGGTGGCTCGAGTCGATCGGCGCCGAGATCATCGCCACCCCGGGATGCGAGTCCAACGTCAAGGAGATCTTCGACGCCTGCTGGGAGATTCGCCATACCCAGCCCCAGTCGGTGATCTTCAATCAGTTTGAGGAGTACGGGAACTACCTCTGGCACCTCGGGGTCACCGCCCCGGCCGCCGAAGAGGTCTTCCGCCGTCTGGCTGGCCCTGGGGATCGTTTCGCCGGCTGGGTGGGCGCCACTGGCTCGGCCGGCACCCTCGCCGCCGGCGACTACCTCAAGCAGCGCTTCCCGGGGTGCCATATCACGGTCTCCGAGGCGCTGCAGTGCCCCACCTTGCTGCGCAACGGTTTCGGAGCCCACCGCATCGAGGGCATCGGCGACAAGCACGTGCCGTGGATCCACAACGTCCGCAACTCCGACCTCGTGACCGCCATCGACGACGAGGCTGCGATGCGGGTGTTCCGGCTCTTCTGCGAGCCGGCAGGCCATCAGTGGCTGGTGCGCCAGAGCATCCCCGCGGCGGTCGTCGCGCAGCTTCCGCTACTGGGCATCTCCTCGGTCTGCAACATGCTCTCGGCGATCAAGATGGCACGCTACTATGAGCTCGACGGCGACGACCTGGTGCTGACCTGCTTCACCGACTCCGCGGCCATGTACGCGAGCCGCCTCGAGGAGCTCACCGCGGCTTACGGCACCTACGGCGAGCTGGCCGCGGCGCGAGACGCCGAACGCTACCTCTGGGGCGCCACCACCGACCACCTGCGCGAGCTCTCGTTCGTGGATCGCAAGGCGCTGCACAACCTCAAGTACTTCACCTGGGTCGAGCAGCAGGGACGCTCCGTGGAGGAGCTCAACGCGCTGTGGAGCCCCGCCTTCTGGACCGACCTGCAGGCGCAACTGCCCGAGTGGGACCGGCAGATCGAGGCGTTCAACGCGGAGGTCGGGGTCCGGGAAGGAGTCGGAGCATGAGCGGCGTCGACGGACGGCAGGCGCTGGCGGCGGCACGGGGATGCGAGGCGGAGATCGTCCGCTTCCTGCGCGACCTCATCGCCATCCCGGCCGAAAGCGGCAAGGAGCAGGCACGCTGCGAGCGGGTCAAGGCAGAGTACGAGAAGCTCGGCTTCGACCGCGTCTTCTTTGACACTCTCGGCTCGGTCGTGGCGGTCCATGGTGACGGGCCCTTCACGGTCATGCTGGACGGTCACATCGACTGCGTCGGCGTCGGCGACCCGGCGGCCTGGGCCCACGACCCCTTCAAGGGCAAGCTCGAGGACGGCAAGGTCTGGGGCCGCGGCGCCGTGGACGAGCTGCCAGGCATCGTCTGCGCGGCATACGGCACCAAGATCCTCAAGGACCGTGGGTGGCCGGCCGGCCTGAAAGTCGTGCTGGTGGCCTCCGTGATGGAGGAAGACTGCGACGGCCTGCCGCTCATGCACCTCATCGAGAAGGAGGGCATCCGCCCCGACATGGTGGTGCTGGGCGAGCCCACCAACCTCGACGTCTACCGCGGCCACCGCGGGCGCATGGAGATCGAGGTGGTCACCAAGGGCCGCTCGGCCCACGGCGCTCACTGCGAACGCGGCGTCAACGCCATCTACAAGATGTCGCCCGTCGTCAAGGACATCGAGGCACTCAACCCGCGGTTGAAGCATGACGCCTTCCTGGGCAAGGGCACCGTCACGGTGAGCTTCATCGACTGCAAGACGCCGTCCCTCAACGCCGTGCCCGATGAGTGCCGCATCGTGCTGGATCGTCGGCTCACCGTCGGCGAGACCCCGGACAGCGCCCTGGCGGAGATCCGCGCCTTGCCTTCGATCGGCGACGCCACGGTGCGGGTCCTGCCCTACGACGCGACCTCCTGGCGCGGTCTCCGCGCCGCCCAGGACAAGACCTACCCCACCTGGGTGCTGCCCGAGCCCCACCCTCTCGTACAGGGTGTGGCGGCGGCCGCCGAGGCGGTGCTGGGGCGACGCCCGGCGATCTCCCGGTGGACGTTCTCGACCAACGGCGTCGCCACGGCCGGCCGCCTGGGCATCCCCACCGTGGGGTTCGCCCCGGGGCGCGAGGAGCTTTCCCACACCACCGACGAGTGGGTGGCGGTGACTGACCTGATCCAGGCCGCGGCCGTCTACTCGCTCATTCCCGAGCGCGTGCGATTCTGATCGCAAGAGGTGAGACCATGCAGACAAAGCTGAAGGGCAAGCACTTCATCACCACCCAGGAGTGGACCACCGGCGAGCTGGAGACCATATTCGAGCTGGCCCGCGACCTGAAGATCGCCAAGGCGGCGGGCCGGCCGATGCGGCTGCTCGACGACAAGACGCTGTACATGATCTTCTTCGACTCCTCGACGCGCACCCGCAACTCGTTCGAGACCGGCATCACGCAGCTCGGCGGGCACGGTATCTTCCTCTCGCCTGACAAGATGCAGATCAGCCACGGGGAGAATGCCAAGGACACGGCCTCGGTGCTGTCGCGCTACGGCGACGCCATCGCGATCCGCCACTGCGCCTTCCGCGAGGGCAACCCCTACCTGCGCGAGGTGGCGCGGTGGGCGAGCATTCCGGTGCTCAACATGCAGTGCGACATCTACCACCCCTGTCAGATCCTTGCCGACTACATGACGATTCGCGAGAAGTTCGGCGCCAACACCCGCGGGCTCAAGATCGGCGTGGCCTGGACCTCGGCCCCCAACTACATCCGGCCGCTCTCGGTGCCCCAGTCGCTCATCCTCATGATGCCGCGCTTCGGCCTCGACGTGACCCTGGCCTACCCGCCCGAGTTCCGCCTCATGCCCGAGATCGAGGAGCAGGCCCGCGCCAACGCCGCCCAGTCCGGGGCCAAGCTCGAGATCGTGAACGACTTCGAGGCGGCGTTCCAGGACGCCGACATCGTCATCCCAAAGTCCTGGGGACCCCTCATGCACACCACGGACAAGAAGGAAGGCCTCGCGCTGATCGAGAAGTACCCGACCTGGCGCTGCGAGCAGAAGCACATGGCGCTCGGCAAGAAGCGCTGCATCTACATGCACCCGCTGCCCGCCGATCGCGGCCGCGAGGTCACTGACGAGGTCATCGACGGTCCTCAGTCGGTGGTCTACGACGAGGCCGAGAACCGGCTGCACGTACAGAAGGCCCTCATGGCCTTGACGATGTGACGAGCGTCGTTGGTAACCCGTGACCCGTGACCCGAGCTGCCGTCGAGAGCTTTCGGGCCGCGGGCCACAGAGCCCGATCGCATGGTTGCCTTTCACCTGACCTGCTGTGAGTGCGGCGCGCGCCACGCCGAGCGCGACGTGCGGTACGTGTGCCCGGCGTGCGCGAGCCTGCAGGAGCCTGGCGGACCGACGCGCGGCGTGCTGCAGGTCGTGCTCGAGGACCTGCCGTCCCGGTGGCCGGAAGGCCCGATGCACTCGCCGGAGGCGCTGGCTCGATGGCTGCCCATCGATTCGCCGGACCACTTGCCTCCCGTGCCGGTGGGCGGCACGCCCTTGCTGGCCGTGCCACGACTGCGGGCCGAGCTCGGGATGCCGCGCCTATGGGTCAAGGATGACACGCGCAACCCGTCCGGCTCCACCAAGGACCGGGCCAGCCAGCTCGTCGTCGCCAAGGCGGCGGAGTACGGTTGCGGCACCGTCGTCGCCGCCTCGACCGGGAACGCCGCCACTGCCCTGTCGTGTCTGGCGGCCGCGGCGGGACTGCGAGCAGTGGTCTTCGTCCCCGCCTCGGCACCCCCCGCCAAGCTCGTGCAGATGGCCAGCTACGGCGCCCGGTTGATGCCGGTAGACGGCACTTACGACCAGGCATTCGAGCTGTCGCTGCTCGCGTCCGCCCGCTTCGGCTGGTACAACCGCAATACCGCGTACAACCCCTTCACCATCGAGGGCAAGAAGACGACCGCCCTCGAGATCGCTCACCAGCTCTCTCCCGAGGTGCCCGACGTCGTCCTCGTGCCGACCGGCGACGGTGTCATCATCTCGGGCGTCGCCAAGGGGTTCCGGGACCTCGAACGCGCCGGCCTGATCCCCCGCCGGCCACGCTTGCTGTCGGTGCAGCCAGAGGGATCGGGCGCCATCGCCCGCGCCCTGCGCTCCGGGGCGGCCTCGATCACCGCCGAGCCCGGTGCGGCGAGCGTCGCCGACTCTCTCGTCGTGGGCGCCCCCCGCAACGCCATCCTGGCGCTGCAGGAGGTCCGCGCCAGTGGTGGAACCGGCGTACTGGTCGCCGACGAGGCGATCCTCGAGGCGATAGGTCATCTCGCCCGTTCGACCGGGGTGTTCGCCGAGCCTGCGGCCGCGGCTGCCCTCGCAGGCCTCCTCGTCGCCCTCGAGGAAGGTCTGGTCGGGCGGCACGAGCGGGCGGTCCTGTTGGTGACCGGCACGGGCCTCAAGGACGTCGCCGCCGCCGCCCGCCGGGTGTCCATCCCGCCGGCGGCAGCGCCGGACCCGTCGTCCCTCGATCCTCTCGCCTGAGCCGCCCACGCGCAGGTCGGGAGCGCTACAATCCCGCACCATGAGCGACGAGAGCACCCCCCAGCCCATCCCAGGACTCCCCGACAACGCCTACCGCGAGCTTGCACCCGGCGAGGTCTATGCCCCGTTGATCCCTGCCGCCACCGTGGTGCCCGAGGTCACGCTCCGGTCCCAGGTTCTGGGTCTGGCCATGACGGTGCTGTTCTCGGCG
>DAONEV010000201.1:0-7729 GCA_035403265.1 Thermoanaerobaculaceae bacterium
CAGTTCACTTCGCAGCCACGCCTTGACCGCCCGCAGGATCACCGCCAACCACTCGCCCCAGCCGTGCGGCTGAGGCGTCGGCAGGCAGGGAGGCTCCCAGGGGCGGAACGGGTTGTCGCGCGGCACTACTTGCCAATCCTGGCGCGGGCCGCGGCCGAAAACAGCAGCTTGTACCCGGCCACCGCCGCGACGAACGTCGCGAGGGTCGTCAGCAGCACCACCCACTCCTGCCCGGCGATCACGCCGTCGGCCACCGCGTCGCCGGCGGCGGTCAGAAACGACACCAGCAGTGCCGCGAGATAGGTCGCCTTCTGTCCGAGCTTCGCGCCGAACAGGGCCAGAAGCTGGCGCGCGCCGGCGACGACCGCGATTACCACCGCTCCGAACGCCACCGGCAGCGTAAACTTGTTGGCCGCCAGCCCGAGCAGCCAGAGCAACCACGACGGCACATGGGTCTCTTTACCGGGCTCCCACGGCGTCGGCACCGGAGTTGGATCCGGCGCCACGGTCGGGATGGGCGTCGGCTCGACGAGGCGGCACTCGGCCAGCCCTACCTGCGTCGTCCCGGGCGGGCACTTCCCCAGCATCGGGTAGTGCGCCGTCTCGCCTCCCGGCGCCTTGCAGCAGACGCCACCGCCCGCCATCGTGTCCTGCGCCCACGTCGGCACTGCCAGCGCCGCCAGTACCACAGCCAGGCCCACCACAACGCGAAACGAACGCTTCTTCATAGGTCCCCCTTTCATTCAGCCCCCTCTGGGGCGTAGACCTCACGGCTCGAGTCGCGGCTCCTCGTGCCAGGACTCAAACGTCCCGACGCCGTTCACCACCCGGATGAAAACCACCACCGCATCACCACACCCGGCGAGGATCACGGTGCTCGGCCAGGTCCAGTTCGGTTGCCACAGCGGGACCATGAATCGCTCCCGGGCGGCAAACCGAACTGGGCTGCCCCACTCTCGATGCACCGAGCACGGAGACTCCCCACACGACCCGTAGATGTAGAGCGGGAGCTGCCCATGTGCCTGAGCGAGTTGGTTCAGCGCCCACCAGCGACCCGAGCACACCGATCCCGGCGCAGGCGTCCGCGTGGGCGTCACGGTGGCAGTTGGGGTCGGCGTAGGACCGCCGGGCGTGGGCGTGCGTGTCGGAGTCGCCGTCGGTCCAGGTGTCACCACGGGCGTCGTGATAGGTGTTGGGCTCGGGGTGGGCGCCGTCCCAGGGCATGCCCACTCCACCCATCCGGTTGGGCACTTCCCCAGCAGCGACCAATCCTGGATCACGCCCGTGGTCGTGTTCTTGCAGCACAGCGCCGCGGCGTCCTGCGCCACCACCACGAGCAGACACACCACCGCCGCCAGCGCCAGCCGTGGCGCTCGATTTCCTGCGTGCATGCCAGCCTCCTACGTGTTGACCCAGCCCAGGAACAGCAGGCCATGCTTGATGCGCTCACCCACCAGCTCGCGCAACGTGTCCATGTCGAATCGAGCCCCCGGGCACGTCTTTTCGGGATCCATCTCGCGGTGTCCGACGACCCGCTCAGCCGGCACGTGCAGCAGCAGACACAGCCAGGCCAACACGTGCACCACACAGTCGAGCACCGCCGGCGCCGGCGGCTCGTCGTCGAACGTGCCGACGATGCACACGCCGATGGAGTCGTGGTTGCGGCCCTGCGCCGCGCAGTGCGCGCCCTGGACGTGGAGCGGCCGGCCCGGCTCGATCACGATCGAGGTACCGTAGAGTTCCAGGCCAAGGTTGTAGCCGATGTCCTCCCACGGTGCCTCGACGTGCGCGCCGCCGGCCATCAGCACGCGCGCCTCGTCCTCGGAAATCGTCCGGCCGTTGTGGCGGTAGCTCATGTGGTACTGCCGGATCGCCTCCCAGGACAGTCCCGGGCCGTCCTCGGTGTCCGAGCAGTGGACCACGATGAAACGAGGAGGAGAATTGAACGCAATCATCAGTGCCCCCCAGGCGTCGGAGTTGGGTACACCAGTGTTTTCGGCAGTGGCAGATGCTGCACGCCGTGGTCCAGGGATCCTCGCAACCAGTCAGAACCGAGCACCAGGACCGCCCCAAGGAGCAGACCCAGCAGGATGCCCGTCCCAAGTGGATACCGGGTGCAGACCGTCTTGATTAGGCCGATCTTGCCCGGTTCGTCTGCAGGCTGCTCTCGCTGCTCCCGCAGCACCCGATAGTCCTCGAGGCCTTTCTCGAAGTCGGCCGAGTGCTGCCGCAGGCCCGCGAGATCCTGGAGAATCTGTTCAACTCGCTCAGCCACCCGTTTCAGCGTACCGTTCTGTTGCGACACCCACTCCTCGACCTTCGCGAGTCGTAGAGCCAGCTCCGGGAGCACCTCGAGCTGCCGCCCGAGGACCTCGAGCCGGACTTCGTGCTCCTTCAGCTCCTCGATGCACTCCGGGTTGCGGTCGTGGTTGAACGGAGCCACGTCAACCTACCTCGCCGCACGCGATCGCCGCGTTGGCCGTCATGACCGCTTCGCGGACCTTGCGAATCGCCGCTGACTGGTCCGGGCCCGGCGGCGTGCACTCGACGATCAGCTCGGCGAAGGCCTTCGCCGACCGCCGGAGCTTGTGGTACCGCTCCGCCTGCTCCGGCGTCGGAGGGTGATAGGTGAACAGGTTGTCGAGATCGTTCGTGTACGTGATCATCGCTCGTTCCTCCAAACGAAACGGCCGCCCTCGGGCGGCCGTCTGCCTCGTCATCACGTCGTGCTGCTACTGCCGCTCTCTCCGAATCCGCCGAATCTCCCGCAGGAGCTGCCACCGCGACTTGCCCGCATCGGTCCACCGCTTGATCAGCATGTCGACCGTGTTCTGCCGCTCGTTCTTGGCGTCGAGCACGTGCCGGCCCTTCGTCGCGTCGTCCTCGAGGTAGACCATCGTCGCCAGCCGCTCCGGGATGCTGTCGACGTTGAACCGCTGGACGGTCTTCTCGGCGATGTCCGCAAGCGGGGCCTGGCGGCGGAGTGCGTCCCACATCGGCCGCAGCGTCAGCCCGCCCTTCCGCGACTCCATGATCGAGCTCACCACCCCCGTCGTCACGTTGCTGAGGGTTCCAAGCTGCGGAGGAGCGAGCGCGTCCGCGAAGACGTCACGACCATACTCGCCGTAGTGCTTGAGCGCGTACTCGACGGTCCCGTACATGCCGAACGTGCCGCACTCCATGAGATCCTGGTAGATGCGCTGGAGCCAGCCCTTCTCCTCGCGCTTGCGGTCCTTGAGGAAGTTGCGCGCCGCGATGATCGCCTCGCCGCTCGCGACACCGGCGACCAGGAGCGTCACCAGGGGCCGCACGTTGCCGTGCCCCGCTTCACGCACCGCGTGTTCCACGGTGCGCGCGAACTTGCGAACGTACGTGCTGTACGCAAACACCATGCGAAACACCGGATTGGCGACGTAGCGCGGGCGGGCGATCGGACTCTCGTTGATCGCGTTGACGAGCTCGGTCTGCTTCTGGATCGCCCTTGAGACGTCGCGCTCGTTCGGCCCGGTGTCCGCCATGCGGCGCACGTCCTGCTCGGAGAACCCCAGCTCCGCCGTCAGGTACCGCCGCGCCCACCCGGCGTCCCGGCCCCACAACTTGCGTACGACACCGTCGTCGGTCTGCCGTGTCATGTCCTGCAACCTCTCGACACGCACTCCGGTCTGAGCGGATACTTGCTCGTCCGTCAGCACCCCAGACACCCACTGCTCCCGCAGGCCCTGGTCGTGGATGATGCCCTGCGCCGCATCGCGCCTGGCGTCGAGGTTTCTTTTCACCAGGTCGACCATGAGCCCGAGGTTGGTCCGCGCCATGCCGAGCGCGACGGCCATGTTGATCCGCTCGTTGACGGCCTGAAACCCTGTTGCCGCCAGGATCGTCTTGGACATGCGCCCCGGGAGCCCCTCGAGGCGCTCCGTCATTTGCATGCCGCGCGCCAGATCCTGACTCATATTGCCGAGCTGCCGGGCCACCGTCGCGTCGTGGCCTTCACCGTGGATCTCCGTCGTGTAGGAGCGCACGAAGTTCCGCAAGGTGTTGGCGACCCCGAAGCGCACCATTTCCGGCAGGGGTCCGCCGAGGAGGTTCGGCACCACGGCCGCGAAGAGGTTCGTCGCGGCGGTCCCGGCCTCGAGGATGTTCAGCCCCGTGCGAGCTGCTCCCTGGAATGGGTTGTGCGAGGGTTCCTCGCCCTGCAGCCGCTCCCAGATTTGCGGGATCACCTCGCGCGCCCACTTCGCGTCCAAGCCGTTCCGGATCAGGTACTGCGCCGTCGCGTCGATGTAGGCAGGGGAGCCATGCTGGCCGAACTCGTCAATCAGCGCCAGGCGACGGCCCGCGGTCCGCAGATGGTTGAACATGATCTGCGGATCCGTCTCCAGCACCTTGACGACTTCGCCGTTGACCGTGATCTCGCGCGGCAGGCGCGACAGCCGCGGGTGCTCGAGGGAGCCGTGCCGCTTGGTGACGAGTGAGTTGTCGACGAGCTGCCGCAGCACGTCGATGGGGATGCCCTGGGCGTTGGCTTCCTCGACGAGCCGGGCGAACACGGGACCATGCTGCTGGTGCAGCGCGTCGCGCACCTCCTGCGTCAGCCGGTGCGGGAAGTACCGCCGTGGATCCCTGGCCTCGAACGGCCGCCAGTCCCCGTCCGGCCCCAACGTCTCGACGTTGAGCTCGTCAGCTTCCCGCGCGACCTGCCGGTTTGCGGCTTCCCACGCCCGCGCAAACCGCTCGATCGCCGGGTTGGGCATCGCCTCGCCGTCCTCGTACGCCCATGCGAACTTGCGCTCGACCCAGCTCCGGTCCCGCCACGAGAGCCGATGCCAGGCCTGCACCAGCGGATCCGCCAGCACGGCGCCGCGCCGGCCACCCTCCCACCAGGCCCGCTCGACGCCCTGGATAAACGGCTCGCCCTTGTCGCCGACCTGCTCCCGGATCTTGTCGGACGGCGCCACGCCGCCCTGGGGGATGGTCCGCAGGAACGTGGTCGCGACCCTCTTGCCGGCTCGCTTCGCGCGGTCGATCAGGCGCTGCGGCCACGGTGTGGGCTGACCGTCGTCGTCGACGCCGTTGCGCCGGCGGAAGTCCTCCGCCGCGAACTGGTCCTCGGGCACCGGCGTCCGGCCACGCGCCGGCTCGGACGGTTCCGACCCCACCGCGCCGGCGCCCTCGCGCGCCCCCAGCTCCTCCTGCATCGCGTTCGCCGCGTCCCGCTCGGCGCGCTGCTCCTCCGGGGCCCAGCGCGGGAGGTTGGCGTTGTCGACGGCCTGGCGAATCCGCTTCGGCCGCGGCGCGACGCCGGTGTCGCGAGGGTTGCCCTGCCGCCGGCGCCCCGGCTCCGCCGGCACGTCGACCCGGACGACCCGCGTCACCGGCTTCTCGTCGTCACCCCCGGGAGGCCGGCGCGACTTCTGGAAACGGGTACCGCTTTCGAACTCCTCGCCGTCGAAGTACCGCCTGATGTCGCCCAGAATCCGCGCCGCCTTGGTGCCAGCCGGATATTCCAGGGAGGTCGTTTCGCCGCGATAGCTTTCGTACCGTTCGTCCCACTCTCCGAGACCGCGCTGCAGGTCGACTACGACCTCGCCGCCTGCCCGCTCGATCAACTGCCTCAGCACGCCCATTTGCTGCGACGTCGGCGGCGCACTCAGGTCAAGACCGTTCCCCTCTGGAAGCCATCGAATGTACCCGATCGCCTGCAGCTCCTGCATCCCAGCGGTACCACCGACAATCCGGTGGTCCTCGGCACGCATCCCAGGCGAGCCACCTTGCTGCTTGCCAGAGAAATCCAGCATCGTTCCATCAGGTCGAAGATAGCCGGCTTCTCTCCAGTCGCGGGTCGTGCCCATGCCCCTGACGACAGACCAATTCACGTGTGGAGTCGAGTCCTTTCGGCCTTCGGCTCTGACCGCAGTTTCTTCCACCGAGCCGACTGCCGAGTCATAGGCTTGCTGCCACTCTTCGATGCTCATCAGGCGAGGGTTGCGAACGAGCATGTCGCGAACGTCATCAGCACCCCTCGAGTCATACCCCATCGCCTTCAAACGACGGTTCATCAGATCTAGCACCTTGCGCGAGAGCTTCTCCGGCGCAGCAGCAACAGCCTGATAGCGTTCTTGGCCCTCGCCCGCAGCTTCGGCCTCCCGACGAGACCGCTGGAACAGCGTGCCCTCGTCGTCTGTGTTGACTTCCTCACCCGATGAGGCGATCTTGTCACCTACGGGAGCTGCTTCGTGGCCCGAGACCGCGCTAGGGGATCCTGGCTGTACCGCCACGGCGGAGGATTGAACGACAGGCGCGCGTTCCCACAGCAGCTCCTTGTTCTGTAGGTACCGCTCCTCAGTGAACAGCGCAGTTTCAACCGCCCAGAAGTCTCGATCCGCCTCAGGACGCAAGCCAACGACTGCAAGTCTGGTCCCTTCGTCCCGTCTGACCAGCAGCAACCGCCCAGCCCTCCCCCGACGTACCTCGTCGTACCCGCGTGCCACGTCCTCGACGAAGTCACGGCGCCCCTCGTGTCCCTCGTACCCCCGAGCCTCAAGCTCCGATCCGTGACGCTCCGCGATGTGCGCCTCGTCCGTACGTGTCAAGCGAATGGGCCCTGCCTGCCGCCCGATCGCGTCGGAGACATCAAGGCCGATCTCGCCGAGGTTTGCGCTGCCAGACGCCCCGCGCACGTACCGCACCGGCAACCGCGGCTCCGGCCAGGGTTCAGGTCCACGCCGCTTCTGGAACAGACTCCCCTGCCCCGTGGCGCGGTCCTGAGCCCGGCGACGGGCGTCCACGGCATCGCGGGCCGCGTCTGTCTCCTCCGCCTCGAACAACCCCCGCTGTTGCTCGATGGGGCCGGTCCGCACCGAGTCGGGCACCGTCGCCTTGGTGATTGGCTCGAACTGCGCGTCCTCGCGCCCGAACAGGTTGCCCTGCCGCGCCTCACCCTCGGGAGCCATGCCCGGGAGGTACTCCGTCTCAAGGCCACGCCGGCGCTGGAAGGGCGGCTCGGGTTCTACGTCTTCGGGACGATCACCGTCCCGTCCGACAGAATCACCCTCGAGATTCGACTGCCGGGCACTGATTCGACGAAGGAGCGGAGAGACGGGCCTGGGGACGGCTGCGGTTGGGACGGCTCGGAGTCCGGCTTTCGCACGGCGCTCCTTGTCTTCAACCAGTCGCTGATCCGCGTCACTGAGTCCATCGTCCACCCCCGTTCCAGCCGAGAAATCCAGGCCCGTCCATTGCTCTACCGTGCCGTCGGGCCGCTCGACATCAAAGGTAGCGCCCGCGAGGCGAGCGCGCAAGGTCTCGATCGACGCGCGCACCGCGTCCTCGGTCGGTCCGTGCAGCGCGAACTCGTCGCCGGCACCAGAGCGCGCGATGCGGTACAGGTTGATCCCGGCCCGGCGCGCTTCCTTGCCGACCGCCGCCACCGCCGCGTCGCCCCCGGCGTGTCCGAGCATCGCGTTGATGCCCCCGAAGTTGTCCAGATCGAGCACGGCCTTGACCGGCCCGCGCTCGTCTTCCTGCCACGCCCGCCAGTTGCGGAGCCCCGTCGCCTCGTCGTGCAGGAGCGCATGCGCCCGCTGCTCTGGCGTCATCTCCGCGACGAGCTGACGACGTGCGGCATCAACCCGCCGATCATCGCCGCGCAGCTCCTCGTCGCTGATCGTCTCGCCAGCCGCCGCGCGGCGCAACAGACGGCGCACCGCGTCACTGTGTGCAGACTCGTAGT
>DAONEV010000202.1:0-7653 GCA_035403265.1 Thermoanaerobaculaceae bacterium
GTCGTCGTTCGGGTACCAGGCGGCGGTCATCGCGACAACGCGGATATGCTCATCGTTCGGAAGCGCGAGCTCCTTCGCTCCAGGTGGCAGGTCGATCCGCAGGCGGTACAGGTGGGTAAAGACGTAGGCCTGGTTCTCGCCGCGTGCACCGTGCCGGTGCGTCCCGACCCAGGCCACAGGCGTGGTCTTGGCGTATGCCGGGGCAATCCGGGACGGCTCCTCCTGCAGCTCGCCGCCGACCAGACGGCTGTTCCACTGCCCGACCGGCTCCGCCCAGTCAGGAACGGTGAGCGTGACGGCCTTCCCGTCGACCTCGAAGGTTGCCGGGCGGTCGCCGCCGATCGCGGCCGCGAGCAGGTAGAGCCGGTTGGGAGAAGCCTGCGGCAGCGGGATCCGCTGGCCACCACAGACCACCACGTTGGCCTTCCCCGCCTCCTGCGGGCCGGTGTTGAACGGAACGCCGCCGGAAACCACGGTTTCAGGCAGCAGCTCCCCGGCCAGGCTCTGGCCCACGCCATCGAAGCTCCCGTCGCGCTGGGCCTCGTCTCGACTGATCCCGTCGAGGTTCCACGGCAGCGTGAACACGGCCGTGGTCAGGGGCGGCAGGGAGGTTGGCGGAGGGCCCAGCCTGAGCGCGAGCGTGCGCGGCCGGAACGGCGCGAACGCCAGCTCGACCACGCCGTCGCGCAGGGCAAGCATCGGGCGCGCCGTCTCGGAAAGCGCCCCGCCGGTACCGTTGCGGCCGAGGGGCTCCTCGGCGCCGTTGACCTCGCGCACCGCCACGACCGGCCGGGCGAAGGCGAGGCGCACGCCTTCCTGCGGGGTGCCGGCCAGCTCCTGGAGACGCACGATGACCTCGTCGCTCTCCTCGGCCAGCTTGACCGCGCGCACGGCCACCGGAGGCTGGACCCCGCCCGGGCCTTCCAGGCGCAAGAGCGAGAAGGAGCGGCCGAGCGGACCCGGATGCGGTGGCACCTGCCAGGCGAGCAGCGGCTGGTTGAGCCGGTCGCCGGCCTCGGGCACATGGCCGGTGCGCCAGTCGCCTGCATGACCGGCCAGGGCGATGAGCACACGGTGGTGGCCGAGGTCGTTCGAGCCCTGCTCGGCGATCCAGTCCCAGGCCGGGATCACGCGCGGGGTGTGCACGAGCGTCAGGCGCAAGGTGTGGTCATCGGGCTTGTCCCATCCGTACCGGCTGTCGTCCAGGATCGCCGTGCCGAAGGCGCCGGAGGCGTCGGTGAGGTCGGCCCACTGCTGGGCCGGAACCTCATAGAGGTTGGGGCGGTTGGTCTCGCGGTTCACGACCCCGAGGCCCAGATCGTAGCTGGCCGTCTGGCTCGCCGCCGCGAGCGGGAAGGCGGCCTTGAGAAGCGTTCCCTTCGTGCGCCAGTCGATGTCGGTGAGGATCTCGACGCGGTCGCCGGCGGCGCCGGCAGCGAGGCTGAGACGCTGGGTGAAGGTGGAGCCGGCGGCCTGGCGCACCACTTCGAGTGCAACGCGCGCCGGGCCGTTCTCGACGACCCGGATCGTCGCCGGTCCACCGACAACCTCGCGCGGAGGTGCCGAGAGGGCGCTGTACTCGACCTCCCAGGCCGCCCACTTGCGCGGCTGGTCCTCGAAGAGCTGCAGCCCGGCCGGTGCGGCAAGCAGCTCGCGGCCGAGACGCTTGTCGAAGACCGAGGCGAGGTCGCCAGCTTCGTTCACGGTGACCCGATAGCTGGCATTCTCGAGACTCCGCGGCCCTGCCTTGAGCTCGCCAGCGGGCGCCGCCCTTGAGGAATTTCGGATGGTGAACGTGGTGAAGCTGACCGGTGCGACACGCGCGACGAACGCGACCCTGAGCTGATCACCCTCGGTACCGATGCGCTGGGCCGGGACCTCGCCGCCATTCTGGTCAGTCACCTGCACGGATGGAGGCACGGGCCCGTTCCAACGCACCGTGGCCTCGACGACATCTTCCCGTTCGATGGAGAGCGGGTTGTAGACGACATGCGTCCGAGATCCTTGCGTGTCAAGACCGCGGACCACGGTACCGACGGCGCTGTTGAGCACGTCGGCGAGCTGGTTGCCGGCGATCGCCTCGTCGTTCCAGGAGAAGACATATGCCTCGGGGATGCTCGTGCCGGTGAGGTCGTCGTGGAACTGGTGCCACAGGAAACGGGTCCATGCCTCACGCAGGGTCTGCCGCGGGTAGGCGAGGCCGCCCAGCCACGAGGCCGTCACTGCGGCGCGCTCGACGGCGTCGGCGAGACGTTCGTTCTTGCGGTTGAAGCGCTTCATCGCCGCCTGGGAGGTGTAGCAGCCGGCGCCGTGGGAGGTGAGCAGGAGCTCGCCGCGGTAGCGCGGCAGGTGTTGCAGTGCTGTCTGGTCGGGGTCGGCCATGAGATCGCGGGCAAGCTGGTCCGGGGCGACGCTGCGAACCTTCAGGGGACCAGGCCCGGCGAGGCTTTGTTGCAGCAGCGCGACCGAGGGCTCGAGCGGCGCGATGCCGGTGTCACCGGTGCCGAAGTAGCGCACGGCGACCGGCAGCCCGGAGAGCGCCTTCTGGCGGTCGATGCTCGCGTAGACGTCGGGGTCGAGGGTGAGGTTGCCCTTGATCTCGGAGGCGTAGTCGCCCGGGTTCAGCGAGGCGACGAGGGCCGAGCCGTCAATGCCCTCCCACAGCCCGATGTCGAACGGGATCTTCATTGCCGCGCCCCAGGTCAGCTTCTGGGTCGAGAACGCGGTGAGGCCGCAGTGGGCGGCCACCGAGGGCAGGGCGAAGCCGAAGCCGAAGCAGTCCGGCAGGAAGACGTCACGGGAGGTGACGCCCAGCTCCCGGCGCAGGAAGCCGTTGCCGTACAGGGCCTGGCGGACCAGTGATTCGGGGGAGGGGACGTTGGTGTCGACGGCGTCCACCCAGCTCCCCGCCACCTTCCAGCGGCCGTCCTTGACGTACCCCTTGAGGCGCTCGAACTCGGCCGGGTAGTACTCCTTCGCGAGCTGGTAGCGGAATGCCCCCTCGAAGCTGAAGACGTAACCGGGATACTTCTCGAAGAGCGCGAAGTTGTCGCGCAGTGTCGCGGGGAGGAAGTAGTCGATGGTGTCCTGGATCGTCCACCGCCACTGGGTATCGAGGTGCGACGTGGCGACCACGTAGAGCTGGCGCGGCGGGTCGGCACCCCACGCCATCGTCGCAACCGTCACCAGGACGCCGGCCAGTATCGCCCGTGTACGCATCATCGACCTCCCTCGTCTCCCGTTTGCAGCAGCCGCGCCACGATCTCGGAAGCGTCGCGTGCGGCCAACAGCGCGTTCCGGAACTCGTCGTCCATCAACCGCCGCGACAGGGCAGCGATCATCCGCAGGTGCGCATCCCCGCCAGCTTCCTCACGGAGGGCGATGAGGATGGCCATCTCCACCGGCTCCCCATCCAGGGACGCCCAGTCGATCCCCGTCGCGAAGGTCAGCACGGCAATCGAGTCGATCCCGACGTGGGGCGACCGGCAGTGGGGGATGGCGACGCCGAAGCCGACACCGGTGGAGGTGGTCTCCTCGCGCCGCCAGAGCGCCGCCTCGACCGCGTCGGGATCGTCCACCCGGCCGGCGAGGTGGAGGAGGTCCACCAGCTCCTTGATCGCCTCGTCCCTGGTGTGGCTTCCCGAGCCCAGGTGGACGATGTCAGCGGCGCTCAGCGAGCGGTCCTTTCGCGCCTCGGCGAACGCCCGGAGCAACGCCTCCACATCGGCCGCGTTGGATGCCTGACCTGCCGCCGCCAGCAGCTCCCGGCAGTCCGCCATCTCGCAGCCGCGGATCGCCGCCTTCATGGTCGCGACGTTGGGGGATGCGAGGCTCAGCTCGTCGAGGCCAAGGCTGACCAGGAGCGGGGCGGCCAGCACGTTGCCACCCAGCTCGCCGCAGATCCCCACCCACTTTTGGTGGCGGTGTGCGTCGGTGACGATCTTCTCGAGCAGTCGCAGGAAGGCGGGGTGGAATGGACTGTACAGGTGCGCCACGGCGGGGTTGTCCCGGTCGACGGCGAGGAAGTACTGGGCGAGGTCGTTGGAGCCAATGGAGAAGAAGTCGACCTCGTGGGCGAGCTGGTCGACGACGAAGGCCACCGACGGGATCTCGACCATGATGCCGACCTCGATCGCCGGGTCGTGCGCCACGCCCTCGGAGGCGAGCTCCGCCTGCAAGCGGGTCACCAGGGCACGGAAGGCCCGCACCTCCTCCAGGCAGCAGACCATGGGCAGCATGATCTTGAGGGGTCCGACCGCCGAGGCGCGGAGAATCGCCCTGACCTGGGCCTCGATGATCCCGGGGTGCGCAGCGTACATGCGGACGGCCCGGAACCCCAGGAACGGATTCGCCTCGGGCGGCAGGCCGAGGTAGGGGATCGGCTTGTCGCCGCCGATGTCGAGAGTCCGGATGATGACCGGTCGGCCAGCGGCCAGCCGCGCCGTCTCGGCATAGACCTCGAGCTGCTCGACCTCGCTCGGCGGCGCGTCGCGCCCCATGAAGAGCAGCTCGGTACGAAAAAGGCCGATCCCCTCGGCACCGTGCTCGAAGGCGAGCCGCACCTCGTCGAGCGACCCGACGTTGGCCGCGACCTCGAGCCGCCGCCCGTCGGCGGTTAGCCCCGGTTCGGCTCCGAACGCCCTGGCGCGGGCACGCATCGCCTCGAGCTTGCGGGTTTCGGCCTCGTAGAACGCCAGCACGGCGGGGGTAGGCTCGGCGATCACCAGGCCCCGCTCCCCATCGACGATCACCTCCCGGCCGCCGGGGACCAACCGCTCGACCCCCGCTACGCCGACCACACAGGGGATCCCGAAGGCACGGGCGAGAATCGCGGTGTGGGAGGTGGCGCCGCCCTGGCTCAGGGCAATTCCCTTGAGGTGCTGGCGGTCGAGGGAGATGAGCTGGGTGGGACCGAGGCTTGGGGCGATGCAGATGGCCGCGGCGTCCAGAGTCATCGCCGGCGTGGCACGTGTGCCACCGGCCAGCTCCCCGACGATCTGGGCGGCAATCTCGCGAAGGTCGAGGGCCCGCTCCTGGAGGTAGGTGCTCCCCGACTCCCGCAGGATCCCGGCGAAGTGCTCCGCGGCCGCCACCACCGCCTGGACGGCGCCGCGACCGGACCGGATCTCTGCCTCGATCCGACCCCGCCATTCCTCGTCCTCGAGAATCGAGCGGTGGGCGGCGAGGATCGCGCGCTCGGTCTCATGGACCGCGTGCCGTTGTCGCTCGCCGTTGTCGGTGTCGACCCGCCGCATGGCCCGGTCGAGCTTGTCGGTCTCCTCGGCTACCGACCCCTGCTGCAGCTCGGCCAGTGGCAGGGCGTCCAGCCAGGGCTCGAGCACGAAGGCCACCGCCCGGGCGATGCCGGCGCTGACCGGCGTACCTTCGAGGATCCGCGCCCTACTACTGGCCAGGGCACGGGGCAGCGACCTGACACCCTCGCGTGCCGCAGGTGCCGCCGGCACCTGGTCGTCGCAGCGTGCCCACTCGTCGTCGATGAAGTGCTGCAGGCGCTCGCACGCCGCCACCTCGTCCTCGCCCGCGACGAGGAGGGTGCAGGCATCGCCGTGCCTGGTCAGCGTCGCCACCAGCGCCAGGGCGCTGCGGGCGCTCGCCTGGCGGCAGGTGCGGTGGTTGGTGAGGGTGATGCGCGATCCGAGGGAGACGGCGATGTCGCACAGGGCGCTGGCCGGCCGCGCGTGCAGGCCGAGCGGGAGGGGAAAGGCGAAATCGATCCTCGAGGCCACCTGGAATTGCTACCCGCCGAGCCCGGCAAGGACGCCCTCGGCGTTCTTGATCGCTTCCGCGACGGGAATCTCGACGATCCGCAGACCCGTGAAGCGCTCGGGGTTACGCACCGGGACGCCGGCCGCGAAGACGGCGACCTGGGCGCGCGCGATGTCCTCGCCGGTCAGGGCGTTCTCGATCCCCATTGCGCCCTGGGTTTCGACCTTGATGGTGTGGCCGAGCTTGCGCGCCGCCCGCTCCAGGCGCTCAGCGGCCATGTAGGTGTGGGCGACCCCGGTGGGACAGGACGTGACGGCGACGATGTACATGGCCTATCCCTTCCTGGTTGTCGTGAGCTTCTTCAGCAGGTTGATGCCGAGGGCGACGGTGAGGGTCCCGGCGGCGATCGCCAGCACGTACGCCCAGCGGTGGTCGACGACCGGCAGGACGATCGGCCCGCCGTGGGGCGCGTGGTCGCCGACCCCTGCCAGCATGGCGATTACCGAGCCCACCGCCGAGCCGAGCATGATGGTCGGGATCACCCGTACCGGGTCCGCGGCCGCGAAGGGAATCGCTCCCTCCGTGATGCCGATCATTCCCATCGCCAGGCTGGCGAGGCCGGCCTCCCGATCCTCGTCGCTCCACAGGCGCCGCCCGAGCACCGTCGCCAGCCCGAGGCCGAGCGGCGGGATGCAGATCGCCGCGGCGCACGCTCCCATGATCGCGAAATTGCCCTCCTTGATCATCGCCGCCCCGAAGAAGAACGCCACCTTGTTGACCGGTCCGCCCATGTCGAAGGCGATCATCGCCCCCAGGACGAGGGCGAGGACGACGGCGTTGCCGGTGCTCATTGTCTTCAGCCAGGCGGACAGGAACGTCATGATGCCCTTGATCGGGGAGCCGAGCACCCTGTACATGACGAGCCCAACCAACAGCGACGAGATCACCGGGATGACGAGGATCGGCATCACCGGGCGGATGTAGGTCGGCACCTTGATCTTCTTGAGCCAGTAGACGATGAACCCAGCCAGCAACCCGGCCACGAGGCCGCCCAGGAACCCCGCGCCCACCTGGTTGGCGATCAGGCCGCCGACGAACCCCGCCACCAGGCCGGGCCGATCGGCGATGCCGAACGCGATGTACCCCGCCAGCACCGGCACCAGCAGCGAGAAGGCGGCGGCGCCGATATCCAGGACCATCTTGAGGAACGGCACGTTCGAGAAGTCCGGACCGCCGGCGGTCATGGGCACGAAGGCGATCGCCGCCGCGATCAGGATTCCGCCGCAGGCGACGAAGGGGATCGCGTACGAGACGCCCGAGAGGAGGTACCTCTTGGGGTTCAGAAGGCTGGCTTTCATTGACGCTCCCGAGCCGCAGGTGTCTGACCGTCCGGAACCAGCCGGGAGTCTAGCACCGGCATCAGCGCGCGAGATGATGGAGCTTCCGGACGAACTCGATGGCCCGCACCGGCTCGGGACGGTCGTCGGACGTCGCGAGCCGGCCCTCCCGCCGCAGCTCGCCGTCTAGCGCCGAGGTGGGCTCGCACCAGATCCACGCCCCGCGCACCGTCGCGTGGAAGCCGGTCCGCGGGCCGAGCCGCCGCCACCCCGCGGCTGCCATCTCGACGACGCCGAGCCCGAACAGGATGCGGAACCCCAGGGCGGCCGCCACGGCCCCCGGAGTGACCGGGCTGACGCTGGTGAGCCGGCCACCGAGCAGGCGTGGCAGGTCGAGGAGCAAGATGGCCCGTGCGTGCTCCCAGAAATAGAGCGCCCACTGACTGGCCGCGATGGCGGGCTGCCCGCCCGCGAAGCCGGCGCCGACCGGGGAGCCGGGTACGGCGATCACCCACGCGAGACAGGCCAGCGCCATGCTCGCCAGGACGGGCCGGTTGAGGGCCTTGGTCCGCCAGCTCATGCTGGCACG
>DAONEV010000203.1:0-7618 GCA_035403265.1 Thermoanaerobaculaceae bacterium
GGGGCTCTCCCGCGGCTCGGTGCTCAGGCCCCGTCGGTGAGCTTCGTTGCAGACGAGGGCGTTGAGGGAGTCCGCGGCAGCCTCGGTCGCGGCGGAGCCGATGCCGTCCAGCAGCAGGGCGAGCAGAGTCTCGCCGACGGTGAGACGGCTGGCGCACTCCTGCTCGAGCCGCGGGCCAATGGTGCACAGGCCCACCGCCACCTGCCCGGACGGCGCCGGGAGCCCGGTGCCGGAGGCGCAGCTCTGGTCGACGAGCCGGAACGCGCCGCGGGGCTCGAGCAGGGGAAGCGCCAGCGGCCGCGCTGCCTCGAGGTGCGCCTCGACTCGACCCGAAGGGGTAGCCGGGAACCGGTAGCCGAGGTATCGCCACACCTCCTGTAGCTCGATCGTCGCCTCGAGGGGTCCGGCCCACGCTTCCATCACCGGGAGACCGCCCTCCTTGCCGCAGCGATGAAGGTGTCGTCGGTGCCGCAACAGCCGCCCACCAGACGCGCGCCAGCCTGCACCATGGCCGCGAGGTCCGTTGCGAAGGCAGCAGGATCGGCGTCATAGACGACGCCAGCGGGCGTGGGGCGGGGCTGCCCGGCGTTGGGTTGGGCGACGAGAGGGGTGCTCACGGCAGCGACGGCCTGACGCACCATCTCCATCATCACCGGCGAGGTGACCGAGCAGTTCATGCCCACGGCGACGGCTCCGGCCTCCGCCAGGGCCTGGAGGCTGGCGACGAGCGGGTCGCCCATGATCGTGAAGAAGCCGCGCTTTTTCGCATCGAAGGTCATGGACACCAGCGCCGGCAGCCCGGTCGTGCGACATGCCTGGAGGGCGGCCAGCGCCTCGCGCAGGTCGTACATCGTCTCGACCGAGAGCAGGTCCACCCCGGCCGCGGCGAGGGCCCCGGCCTGCTCGGTGAACGCCTCCAGCAGCTTGGTCCGAGTCGCCGTGCCCATGGGCGGATAGTGCAGCCCCGTGGGTCCGATGTCGCCCGCCACCAGGCACGCCGATCCGACGCAGCCTTCCCTGGCGAGACGGACCGCCACGGCGTTGACCTCGGCGCAGCGACCACCCAGGCCCGCCGCCGCCAGCTTGGGCGGGCTGGCCCCGAAAGTGTTGGTGTGGACGATGTCGCTCCCGGCTTGCGAGTACCGGCGGGCCGTATCGCGGACAGCCTCGGGTCGCTCCAGGTTCCAGTCCACCGGCGAGCGTCCGGGCTCCAGGCCCTGGGCGATGAGCAGGCTCCCGAGCCCGCCGTCGAGCAGCAGTGGCCGGGTCGCGATCAGGGTCCGCAGCGCGTCGGGGGTCATGGCCGCACCAGCCCCCTGGCCACCGCCACGGCGGCCACGGCGTTGTCCGCAAAGCCGTCGGCGCCGATCTGCGTGGCCCAGCTCGGAGTGACCGGCGCGCCTCCCACCATGACCCGGGCGCGCAGGCCTGCGGCCCGCAGGGCCTCCACCAGGGCGCGCTGCTGGACCATCGTCGTGGTGAGCAGGGCCGACGCGCACACGAGGTCGGCATCGACCTCTCGGGCGCGGGCCACGAAGCGCTCGACGGGCACGTCGGCACCCTCGTCACTGACCGCGAAACCGTTGGCCGCCAGCAGCGTCCCGACCAGGCTCTTGCCGATGTCGTGGATGTCCCCCTGCACCGTGCCGATGACGACGCGCCCCAGCTCTCGAGAAGCCCCGCCGGCCAGCGCTGGCTGCAGGACCGTCATGGCGGCCTTCATGGCCCCGGCGGCCCCAACCAGCTCGGGCAGGAAGAACTCGCCCTCGTCCCACCGCCGCCCGGCCTCCTGGATCCCCTGGACGAGCCCGCCGTCGATTGCCTCCAGGGCCGGCACGGCGCAGTCCAAGGCCACCTTCGCGAGCGCGGCGGCGCGGTCGTCGTCGCAGTCCAGCACCGCCTGTCGCAGGCCGGCGAGTATCTCGTCGAGCGTCATGGTTCCTCCTTGCGGCCCCGATGCCAAGCCTTGCACGGTCCCCGCCACGGTGCAAGCGGCCTCGGGACCGGTCGCTCATGGCCGAGAGGCGGGCCGGATTGGCATCTGTGCCGGGCGCCAACGTGACGAACCCACGGGAGTCAGAGGGTGAAGCGGCACGGAAACGTCCGGAAACCGGCTCGCAACAAGCCATTTCCGAATTCTCGTCTCGCGATTGGCCAATCCGGTGGGTCCAGGCCTTGCACGAGTTGCACTGGCGCAGTACACTCAAAATTGTCGTCGCGGGAGAACTCCATGGTGATGCTTTCGCTGGAATCGGAAAACGGTGCCGTCCTGACCTACCGCCTCTCCAAGGCGCAGATCACGGTCGGTTCGTCAAGTCGAAACGACGTGGTGGTCAAGTCGCCGGGAGTGGCGGATCGCCACCTTTCGATCGGCCGCAGCGCCGACGTGTTCACCTTCGTGACGGTCGACCGGCAGACCGTTGTCCTCAACGGAGAGCGCCGGTCGCGTGGTGTCCTCAACCCCGGAGACCGTCTTCGCATCGGTGGGGCGACCCTGGTCTTCCGGGGCGGGGATGGCGCGGGCATGGAAGCCGTCGAGGAGGCCGCCGCCAAGCCGGCGGCGCCGAGGGCGACACCGCGCGACGCGGGAGAGGGATTCTCCCTGCGCTCCGACCCGGCCGGATTCGTGGACTACCGACGTCGGCTCGTCGAGATCTTCCGGGACCCGCGTTTCGAGAGCCTGCAGCAGGCCATTGCGGTTGTCAGGGAGGCCTTGCCGAACCTGGAGCTGGCGGTGCTGGAGGTCACTCCTGGCGGGGAGATGGTGGCGCTCACCTCGGTCTGGACCGGCGAGCTGCCCGGGGTTGGCCCTGATCGCCTCGAGGAGCTTCGCACCACCGGGCGTTTCGGGGTTCTCAGCGACGCCAGGGGCGGCATCGTCGTGGTGCCCATCGTCGACGAGCAGGCCACGGTCCAGGCGCTGCTTGCGGCCCGGCCGGCCGGAGGGCTGGGGGACGAAGGGTTGCTCTGGCTGGGAGAGCTGGGACGGCTGCTCACCGTGTGTTGGCGCCGTCTCGGGCGGCCGGGAGCGCCGGGTGCGGGTTGGGAGTCCGAGGCCGCGGGGCGCCTGGAAGGGCTACTTCCTGGTTCCTCTCAGGCCATGCAGGTGCTGCGAGCTGGTGTGCTCGCGGCGGCGTTCGGCAACGAGCCGGTGCTCATCTGCGGGGCGCCTGGCGTGGGCAAGACCGAGGTGGCGCGCATCCTGACCCGCCTCGGGTCGACGGCCGGACGAACCATGGAGGTCGTGGAGTGCCGAGGGATGGAGGCCGACGGCTTGCGGAAGGAGCTGTTCGGATCCACCGGCCACCCGACCTTCGGTCCGGAGGCCAGGGGAGCGGTCGGCCGCTGCCGAGGCGGCGTGCTCGTGCTCCGGCACGCGGACGCCGTGTCGCCCGCCCTCCAGTCCGAGCTGGCCAGTGTGATCGCCGCCCAGCAGCGCGAGTCCATGACCGCCTTCTCACTCCGGTGGGTGATCACCTGCGGCGAGGATCCCCTCGCCCTCGTGCAACAGGGCAAGCTCGCCATGCCGTTCTTCATGGTCTTCTCCGGCCGCATGCTGCGGGTGCCTCGCCTGGCCGAGCGGCGCGAGGACCTCCCGCGCCTCATCGCAACGCTCATTCGGAGCGTCGCAGCGAGCCAGCAGAAGGATGTGCGGGGGGTCTCACTGGAATGCCTGAACACCCTCTTGGCGCAAACCTTCAACGGCGAGATGGCGGAGCTGGTGCTGGAGATCGGGCGCCTCGTCACCGCGACACCCGATGGCGAGATGGTGCGGTCCGAGCACTTCCTCGGCAGGGGCGTGCGGCCCGACGAGGGTGAGCCGGAGGGGCCGGCCGACTCGTCCGAGGTGCTGAGCTCCGACGACCTCAAGCAGGTGGTGGAGCGCGTCGAAAGGTTGCTCATCGACCGGGTCATGAAGCGAGTGAAGGGCAATCAGTCGAAGGGTGCACGCACGTTGAACATCTCCCGCGGTGCTCTCATCGCCAAGCTCAAGGAGTATCAGGTACCCGACTACCGCTTCCTCCGGCGGCGAAGGAAGTAGCGCCTGGAGGTCGGGAACGGGAGAGCGGGTCCACGGCTTGTCTGGGGGTTGGGGTCCGGGATGAGGCGTCCACGGCAGGTGGGGGAGCCGGGAGAGGCCGACTGTCTTCAGCCGCCGGACATCAGGTGGACGACCCGGACATTCGCTTCATCCGGCACGACGGTGGCGTCATAGGCCTCGCGCCGGACCAGGTGGCTGTTGATGGTGACGATGATCAACGGGAACTTGTAGTTGCGAGCAACGAGGACGTCACGCACCGTCATCCCACCGTGCCACTCCATCGAATCGCCGTTGACGCGGATCATCGTCATCCCCCGGGTCGGATTGTACAGCACCACCAATTCACCGGGCGGCCGCGGCGTGGACCGTGCCTCGTGTGACCCAGCGTACGCTGAGGGTGCTCAGAACGGCTTGATCTCATCCTTCGGGGGGACTACTGTGCGGCTGTAGGACCGAATGAGGTGGAGCTTGTACGTGGCCGGACGGCTCGCGAATGCAGTTGGGATCCCAGCGGGGTATCAGTGCCCGCGAAGAAGAGGCCTGGTGACGCTCGGTGTTCTGGCCACTGCCGTTGTTGGGGCCTTGGCCTCGGCCCAGGTGCGGCCGGCGGGGACCGTCGACCCGCACTTTCGCCCCGTGGTGGGAGTCGGGACGGAAGTGTCGGCCGTCCTGCCATTGCCGGACGGCCGAATCGTCATCGGCGGCGACTTCACCTCGGTGAGCGGCATCGGACGACGGTATCTGGCGATCCTGTTGCCGGACGGCAGCGTCGACCTCTCGTTCGACCCGGGCAACGTGCTGGAGAGGAGCGTCAAGGTGCTCGCGCTCGCGCCCGATGGCCGCCTGGTCGTCGGCAACGACCACGACCACACGAGCTGCGGCGGCTTCGACATCACGCGGTTCAACGGCGACGGGTCCGTGGATGCGACGATCAAGGACTATGACCCGGGTGAGCGTGCGGCGGGCGTGCCGGACATGCACATCCAGTGCCCGGTCTACACACCGGGCTTGAGGGTGCTGGGTTTGGCCAGCCAGCAGGACGGCCGGATTCTGGTTGCAACGGACGGTTACCTGCGCCACATCGACCCGGCGACCTGGCGCTGGGACCAGGCGGGCGACAGCAACGTGATGGTCCTGTCACTGGCGCAGCATGCAGACGGCAGGATCGCTGCTGTTGCCGGCCGGTTCTGGATCGAGCCCGGCGTCTGGCAGGGGCAGGCGGCGTGGCTCGGTCCCGACGGCTCGGTCGAGCAGGTGCTCCCGCCCAGCGCCGCGGGTTGGGAGGACTACACGGCGGTGACCGTGCAGCCGGACGGGAAGCTCGTCCTCGGTGCGCTCCGGACGGAGGCAGGCACCCAGGTCGTGGGCGTCGTCCGGCTGCACCCGGACGGGACCGTGGACGACTCGTTCGCGCAGACCGAGCGGTTCGCGGGGACGATCTCATCGCTCGCTCTCGACCAGGATGGCGGCGTCGTGGTGGTGGCGGTTGCGCCGGGAACGTCTAACCCCGTCCGCTGGCTGGTCGCCAGGTTGCTGCCGAACGGAGCTTGGGATGGCGCCTTCGTGAAGACTGTGGTCGATGGCCTGGGTTGGGGTAGAGATGTGCCGGCGGTCTCAACCGGCGAGGGCGTGCTGGTGGGTGGCCGCTTCGCGGCGTGGAGCGGCGAGCGACACGAGGGGCTCGTGCGCCTGGACACGAGCGGGAACGCCGAACCCGGCTTCGCGCCGCAGGCGATGAGGTGCTGTGGCACGAGTCTGCTGGCCGCGGCCCCGGGTGGAGGCGTATGGGTCACCAGCGAGGCGAAGTACGTGAACGGCGTGCTCGTCACAGGGCTGGCCCGGCTCGGCCGCGACGGCGCCCTCGAGGTGGTCCGCGGTCCCGAGAACGGCCCGAACCGGCCTCCGTCCAGGGGGCTGTTGCTGGCCGACGGGCGACTGCTCGTCACCGGGCCTTTCACGGCCTACGAGGGCGTCTCGCGTGTCGGGATCGCGCGGCTGCTGCCAGATGGCGCCCTTGACACGAGCCTCGTGCCCGACCCGAGGCTTGCTGTCATCTCGGCCGAGATCTTTCCCCGGCCGGACGGCTCGGTTGTGCTCGTGAGCCTGAGTGGCATCCTCGTGTCGGGTCGTCCGACTCCCATTGTCCGTGTCCTTCCGAACGGGACGATCGGCCCCGGCTACGAGAGCTCGGGATGGATGGAGTGGGCGAACCTGCCGGTGTCGGCCATGCAGCCGGACGGCAAGGTGGTTCTTGGTAGCCCACCGATGTACCACCCGCCGTGGACGGGCCCGGTTCGGGTCGACCTGGACGGTAGCCTCGACATGTCGTTTCAACCGAGCCTCCGATATTCCAAGGTTAGACGGTTACTCGTCCAGTCCGACGGCCGGATTGTGGCCGCCGGCCAGATCAGTGAGAGCACGACGAGCCTTGAAGAGCTGGTGAGGTTCCTGCCTGATGGATCGATCGACCGGAGCTTCCCGAACCCCGCCTATCCGAGGCCCAGCGCCAAGCACGCGACGCTGCTGGCAGATGACCGCATCGTGATAACCAGTGGCTACGAGGGCGGCTATGTGCGGCGACTGATGCCCGATGGGGCCCCGGACCCGAGCTTCGTCCCGGTCTACACTCCCGACGTTGGGATTAGCTCGGTCGTCCTGGATGGTGCCCTGGTCATCCAGGGCGGCTTCAGCTCGCTGGGTGGGGTGGTGCAGCCGCACCTCGCGAAGGTCCTGCTCGAGCGCTCCGCGATGCCGCGCCGACGCCTGCTGCCGTTCCTCTTGGGCGGCCCCCACACCGCCCTCGACGTTCGCGAGTAGCGCGGTCCAACCATGCACACGAAGGGCAGCGCCTCGCGCGCCGCCCGTCATGCCATGGGATTGGGTGGGTGGGGTCCGGACACCTGACCCCGCACCCCGGACCCCGGTCTTCTCACCCCCCGTGCTGTCTCACGACCTCCACGAGCTCGGGGAAGTCGATGCCCAGCTCCTGGAGCTTGGACACCGGCGGTACGCCGCCCGTTGTCCAGCCGCGCCGCTTGTAGACCGCGTCGACGAGCTTCTGGTAGCGGTCCTCGCGGTAGCGGCGGGTGATGGCGATCTTCTCGTCGACCGACAGGCCCTCGGGGTCGACACCGATCTCCTCGCGCATCTGCTTGTCGTAGCGCTCGGTGCGCGACTCGTACTCCTCGCGGGTCACCGGCCCCACCGAGCGGTAGGGCGGGGTGTCGTGTATCCGCAGCCCCTTGCCCATGCGGATGTTGAAGACGCGCTGGAAGTTGTAGACCTTCTCCGACATCTTGATGATGTCTTCCTTGGCGATCTCGCGGCCGGTGATGCCGGAGAACAGCTCGCAGTAGTTGTAGACGTGGTCGGGGACCTTGGCGGGCTCGGAGGTCTGGGCGTTGTCCTCGGGCTCGATGTCGTTCCAGGGCAGCTTGCACAGCCCGTTGAGCCCGAACCAGGTGCGGAAGAGCGGGAAATAGTAGAGCGCCTCGGCCTTGGCCTCGAAGGTCGGGATGTGCTTGTTGACCATGTCCATGAAGATCAGCCATGCCTCGTCGTGCTGCGGCCCCTTGT
>DAONEV010000204.1:0-7595 GCA_035403265.1 Thermoanaerobaculaceae bacterium
CGGCGCCGCTGTCGCCGCTGCTCCACGCTTCCCCGCTCGCCGGGGGTGGATGACGGCGGGCTGGCGGGTGCCCACGAGCGCCCTGGCCAATCCGCGGACCGTGCCTGGGAGAGCTACACCTTGGAGGCGAGGTAGTCGGCGAGAAGCTCGAGGTAGGTCACCCCGTGCTCGGCCGACGCGCCGGCTGGATCGCCGAGAACGCCGTTTCGCGTCAGGGCGGTCATACCCTGCTCGAAGATGATCCGGACCTGCTCCTCGCCGTCGGTGTCCTACGGCCGCACCAGCATGATCTCCATCTGCGGGTCGGAGAGGAATCGGCAGCCGTCGGCGGTCACCACGACGATCTCCTCGATGGTGGCGACGCCGTGGCCGGCAACCTGGGCCCGGGGCTCCAGGGTGAAGCACTGGCCTTCCTCGACCACCGAGTACGGCTTGTCGGCGTAGCGCTCCCAGATCGGGCACAGCAGGCCGGCGCCGTCGTGGGCCTGGCGGCCGATCTGGTGGCCAAGGGCGTGGGGATACTCCTCGAAACCCTGGGAGACGATGTGGTCGCGGGCGACCGTATCCACCTCGTGGCCCATCACTCCTGGGCGCAGGAACCTGGCCGCCTTGTGGACACCGTCGCGCACGGCGAGGAAGCCTCTCATGACGATCTCCGGAGGTGCCGTCTCGCCTGGACGCAGGCAGTACCAGGTGCGCTGGAGATCGGAGCAGAACCCCTCGACACGCATGCCGAAGTCCACGTTCATGAGGTGTCCGGCCTCCATGACCCGGTCGGTGGGGCCGGCGTGGGCGCCCGCGGACTCGGGACCGGTGAAGACGGCCGGGCAGTGGTCGGCGTCCCAGGCGCGTTCGAGGCCCTTGGCCTCCATGATCTCCACCATGATGCTGGCGATCTGCTTCTCGGTGAGGCCGATGCGCAGACGCCTGTCGAGTTGGCCAAACAGGTCCACGGTCTCGACGCAGGCACGGGTGATGCGCTCGAGCTCCGGCCCCATCTTGCGGGAGCGCAGCCGGCCGACAATGCCCTCGGAGCTCACGAGCCGGGAGGCGAAGGGTGTGTCCTTCAGGATGTCCTGCAGCAGCAGGTACATCCCGTGGGGCATGCCGTCCGCGAGCTCGTCGTTGAGGGAGTAGTTGATGGCGATGCGCCGCGGGTCGAGCCGGCGCAGCACCTCGCGCAACGGCTCGGAAACACCTTTTACATAGGGCACGAACTCCCGGTAGTGGCCCAGCATCCGGTGCGCCGCCACATCGAGGGAGCCGAGGACGGCGATGCGCTCGCCCCGCCTCGTGATGATGAATGCCGACTGCCAGGTGCAGTTGCCACCCACGACGAGGTCGAACGAAGGGTCGTGCACCGTCGCCGACTCACGCGCGAACAGCATCCACGCGTCGATGTCGAGCTCATTGAGGATCCCCACTGCCTGGTCGATCTTGGCCGAGATCATGTCTGCCTCCGAGGCCGCCGGCGGTCCGGTCGGTAGCCGAACTCTAGCAGGCTCGCCATTCCGCGTCGTCTGCGGCGGCCGTGATCGCTCATTTGCTGCGCTGCAGCCGCGCAGTCAGTGCGCCGTGGACCGCGGGTTAAGCTGAGGGCAATTTGGTTAAGTCATTGAGTTTGCCTCGTTTGCGTGGTGCGTGAATGGTGGCACAAGGGCTGCAGTGGGCAGGATCGGCCCATGCGGGCAGGAGGTTCGAGATGCGGAGAAACAACATGGCATGGTTGGCTCTGGTGCTTCTGGTGGCGGCGACGCCGGTGCTGGCGTCGTTCGCGGGGACCGACGTGGTGGTGCCGTCGGTGGGACGAGGGGGTGGATCGGCGAACTCGAACTGGTACTCGACCGTGTGGGTGCACAACCCGAACGGCGCGGCGGCGCAGGTTCAGATCTTCCTGCTCGAGCGGCTCAACGCGAACCCGTCGCCTGCCGTCTACAACGACACGATCCCGGCGGGCGACACCCGGCGCTGGACCAACGCCGTCGAGACCCTGTTCGGCGTCGCGAAGTTCGGAGCCCTGCGGGTCGTCTCCAGCGCCAAGGTGGTCGTCAACGCGCGGGTCTACTCGCAGCCGGCGGGTGGTGGAGACGAGGACACGACGGGGCAGTTCTTTTCCGGCGTGCCGGCGAGCTTCGCGGTGAAGAGCGGGCAGAAGACGCAGATCCTGGGGACGTACCAGACGCGGCCGACGGCGGACTCGGACTACCGGTACAACTTCGGGTTTGCGGAGACGGCGGGCGCCAGCGTGAGCGTGCGGGTGAAGGTGCTGGACGAGACTGGGGCGCAGCATGGGAGCAAGGACTACAGCCTGGGGGCGCGAGGCGTGGCGCAGTACGCGTTCAAGGACGAGTTCCCGGCGATCTCGACGCAGAACGCGCGGCTGGAGGTGGAGGTGCTGTCGGGGAACGGCGGCGTGGTGGCGTTCGGGTCGGGGATTGCGAACAGCTCGAACGACCCGTCGACGTTCGAGATGCAGTTCGCGGACGAGCTGCTGGGGTCGGGGTCGAGCGGTGGCGGGGACATCACCGGTGTCACGGCCGGCGCGGGCCTGACCGGCGGCGGCACGAGCGGCGACGTCACGATCGGAATCGGGCCGGAGGCGGTGACGGGCGGCATGATCGCCACGGGTGCCATCGGCTCCAGCGAGCTGGCTGACGGGGCGGTGCAGACGGCCGACATTGCCACCAGTGCCGTCACAGCCGCCAGGATCTCGACCTCGGGAGGCACCGCAGGGCAGGTCCTGACGGTCACTGCAGGCGGGGCGGCGTGGCAGGCCGTGAGCGCCGGCCCGGGTGGGGACATCACCTCTGTGCTGCCTCTCGCCGGGGGCGGTCTTGCGGGCGGAGGTAGCAGCGGGGCCGTGACGTTGGGGATCGCCGGCAAGGGGATCACCGCCGGCATGATCGGCGACGGCATGATCCGGACGCTCCAGCTCGGAGACGGCGGCGTTGAAACAGCAGACCTGGCTCCCGGCGCGGTGACCAAGTCCAGGCTCTCAGCAAGCGGCGGGTCCAACGGCCAGGTGCTCGGTACCGACGGGACCAATCTGGTGTGGCGGGCAGACAATGCGGGCGGAATAGCACTGCCGTACAGCGACGACGGCTCGTCGAGCGGCGACCTCTTCTACCTCAGGAACGACGGCACGGGCCGGGGCATCAAGATCGAGACGAAGTCCGACACGGCGCTCTGGGCGATTGGTGGCACAGGCCATGGGGTCGACGGTCGCACGGCCGGATCGGGTGGGGCCGGGGTCATCGGCACCAGCTCGGTCGCTGGCGGCGAGGGTGTGCACGGTTACAACAGCGCCTCGACCTTCGTCGGATTCCTCGGTGGTGGCCAGTACGCCGTCTACGGAAGCAACGGCAACTCCATCAGTAACGGCTATGCCGGATACTTCCACGGCCGGGTGCACGTCACGAAGGACCTCACGGTGGCGGGTGCCTTGGGAGCGGACGGGATCGAGGTGGACAGCGGCTGGCAGGAGCCGTTCACCGTTTCCACGACGTTCTTCGGTGGAACCGCGATCAGCGGGGTGGCAAACAACGGAGGCCAGTCGTGCGGCATCTACGGCAGCAGCACGGGCGGATACGCCGGCTACTTCATGGGTAAGGTGCACGTCAACGGCACGCTATCCAAGTCAGCGGGCTCCTTCAAGATCGACCACCCGCTCGACCCGGCCAACAAGTACCTCTCCCACTCGTTCGTCGAGTCGCCGGACATGATGAATGTGTACAACGGCAACGTCGTGCTGAACGAGAAGGGCGAGGCGGTCGTCGAGCTGCCGAAGTGGTTCGAGGCGCTCAACCGGGACTTCCGCTACCAGCTCACGGCGATCGGCGCTCCCGGTCCCAACCTCTACGTCGGCGACGAGATCGCCGGCAACCGCTTCCGCATCGTCGGAGGCACGCCCCGCGGCCGGGTCTCCTGGCAGGTGACAGGCATCCGCAAGGACGCGTACGCGGAGGCGCATCCGATCCCGGTCGAGGAGGAGAAGCCTGCTGAAGAGCGTGGCTTCTTCATGTTCCCCGAGCTGTTCGGTGCACCCGAGGAGCAAGGCATCGAGTGGGCGCACCACCCGGTGCAGATGCGTCAGGAGAAGCAGGCTCGCGAGACGGCTGCACGCACCGCTTCACGTTGATCCAACCCCGCGCGGCCGGTTGCCCCTCACGTGCCGCACGGTCGAGAAATGGAAGGAATGGAGGCTGGAGATGCTCAATAGACTATGGTTTGCGACTCTGGTGCTGCTCGTGCCGTCGTTCGCCGGGGCGGGGCAGGTCTTCAAGGTCGGTCCCGGCGGGACCCATACGACGGTGCAGGAGGCGGTCACGGCGGCGATCGTCGCCGGTGGCAGCAATGAGGTGCGGGTCGCGGCCGGAACGTTCACGGGTGTGACTGAAATCGGGTCGACGATGACCTCGGGCACGCTCGACGTCTCCGGGGGGTGGGACGCCTCGTTCACGCGACAGGCCAATGACCCTGGGCTCACGGTCCTCGACGGTGATGGAGCCGGTGCGACCGTGACCTCGTGGGCGAAGGGGGGATGGGTCGGGCTCCGCAACTTCACCGTGACCGGCGGGAAGAACGACGAGGGCGCCGGAATCCACATCTTGGCCCTCGGCGACGCCGACGTGAGGATTGAGGTGACGGATTGCGTGGTGGTCGGAAACACCGCGACGAACAGCACCTTCGCAGGCGCTGGGGGCGGCATCTATGCCAAGCTCGTCGGGACCTCAACCTTGAGGATCTCGAGAACAACAGTCGTCCGCAACACCGCGAACGCCTCCGCCTACTACGCCGTTGGTGGTGGCGTGATGATCGACGGCTCCGGCCAGGCGCAGATCGTGCTCGATGACAATGTCATTGCCGGCAACTCGGCGACCTCTGGGGCATCCTACGCATCGGGAAGTGGCCTCATCTGCCTGGCGATCGAGAGCGCGAGCATCAAGGCGACCGGCAATGTCGTCGCCCGCAACTCGGCAACTGCGGTCCAGAGCACCTCCTCGGCCGTCAAGTTCGCGGCCCGGAACTCGGCGCGAATCACCGCTTCTGGTAACGCGTTCCTGGACAACTTCAAGACCTCGACACCGACATTCCACACTCTCCACATCGAGGCTCAGGATACGGCGTCCATCACTCTCGTCGAGACCATCGTGGCGGGAGGGAATGACAGGGGGCTTGCCTCGTTCGTCTATGGCCAGGGGACCCTGGCGGTTACCAACTGCACGATCACCGGCCACGCCGGGGTTGCCTTCGTGAACGGCCCGACGTCGCTCTTCAACTCGATTGTCCAGGGCAACGGCACCGACGGCCCGATCGGGACCACGGTCGCCACTGGTGGCAACCTCGTCGGTGTTGACCCACTGTTTGTCAACGCGGCGCTGCGCGACTACCGGTTGTTGCCGGGCTCGCCGGCCATCGACGCGGGTGTGGAGCCGCCGGGCGGGCTGTCCGAGACCGACATCACCGGTCGTACCCGGGTTGTTGGTGGCACGGTCGACATTGGGGCGCACGAGCACCAGGGACCGGCGCGGCTCGCCGCAGGGGCACTCGCCCACACCCTCGGCTACCTGGACACGCCCTGGCGGTCGGACCTCGACCTCGCCAACCTCGGCAGCAGGCAAGCCGACCTGACGCTGCGCCACCGGACCGCGAGCGGCGACCAGACCAAGCCAGTGACCCTCACGCCCGGCGAGACGCGGGGCTGGAGTGACGTGCTGGTGGATGTGTTCGGTGTCGGCGCCGGAGATAGGACCTCGGGTGCCCTGCAGATCGAGGACCCGACCGGGGCGGTGGTCGCCGCCGTCCGCACCTACGCCGACGGCGGGGCAGCCGGGACGTACGGCCAGAGCTATCCGGTCCTGCCGGACGGGGCCGGGATCACGGCCGGTACCGTGGGCATCTTGCCCCTGGTCAAGAGCAACACGGGGTTCTACAGCAACGTCGGCATCCTCAACCTGGGCACCGTCAAGACCGACGCGAGGGTGACGCTGGTGGGGCCGCGGGGGACGCTCGGTTCCCCGGTGACCCTGTCTGCCGACCCGGGTCGCTGGACCCAGCTCAGCGATGTGTTCGCCCGGGCCGGGGTGGCGAGCGCCAGCGTGGCCTATGCGACCGTCGAGCCCCTCACCGCGGGTGCGCGCCTGTGGGGTGCGGCCTCGCTCGTGGACCGCCTCACCCGCGATCCCACCACCGTCGAGGCTAGCGTTCCCGTGGCGGCCGGAGCCGTGCAGCGGGTCGCGTCCGTGGCCCACTCCTCGGGCAGCGGCGGCACGGCGTGGAGGAGCACGGTGGCTGTGGTCAATCCCGGCAGTGACAGCGCGAACGTCACGCTCACATTCCGGGGGACCAACACGCTGGTCAGGGCGGCCAGGGTGGGCGCTCACGGCGTCTCCGAGTGGCCCGACGTGCTCGTGGACCTCTTCAACATGAGGCCGGACGAGTCGGCCTCGGGCTCGCTGGAGATCGTGGCCGACCGGCCGGTTGCGGTCGGCTGCAGGACCCTCGCGGACAAGGGGGAGGCCGGCACCTATGGCCAGTCATATCCGGCCTTGACCGCGGACCGGGGCATCATGCCCGGCGAGACGGGTGTGCTGGCGCAGTTGCGCAAGACCTCGACCGCGTACACGAACATCGGCGCGCTCAACCTGTCCACCGGTCCGTGCACCGCCTCGGTCCAGCTCCACGACGCCCAGGGACAGGCCATCGGGTCGGCGCTCGAGATGAAGCCGGCGGCCGGTGCGTGGACCCAGGTGACGGACGCCTTCCGGGTGGCCGGTGCGGGCGGTGCCGACGCAGCCTCTGCAAGGGTCACGGTGAGGACCGAGGGATGCAGCATGTGGTTCTACGCCTCGGTCATCGACTCCCTGACCCGCGACCCCACCACCATCGAGCTGGCGCGGCCCTTCGTTGTTGGGCCTGTGCGGTGATCGGGCGCTGATCCCGATGGCCGGTCCGGGCGCCGGGCCGGCCATCGGAGTTGGACCAAGACGACAAGGGCGGGCCAGTGTAGGATGACGGGACGGAGCGGATGACGATGGTCATGAGTGGCTTCAGGTTGCGGGGCGAGGTGGCGGGTGTTCAGGCGTCGTTTGCTCTTGGCGAGGGCGACAACGTGGTCGGCTCGCGGCTCGAAGGCGAGGTCGTGGTGGCGGAGCGAGGCGTGTCGCGTCGACATGCCCTGCTGCGGGTTCGGGCAGGTCGGGTCGAGGTCGAGGATCTGGCCAGCAAGAACGGGACCTTCGTGAACGGCGAGCGGGTGCGCACGATGGCCGTCCGGGTCGGTGACGAGCTCCGATTCGGGAGTGTGGCGCTGGTGCTGGAGGAGGTTGCCTCCGGCGATGCCGACCTCGCGGTGCGGCTCGAGACCCCCCGGCCCGAAGGTGGCGGGGCCGCCACGACTCAGGGCGAGACTGCCAGGGGCGACCGGGTGGACAGCACCTGGGTGGCGGCCATCGAGATGGCCGCGCAGTATCTGCCGCGGTCGCTCTGCAAGGCGGGTCCTGCGTTGCGGGCCTTCGTCGGCGCCACGGGCCTCGCGGCTGCGCCTCCGCCTCTCACCGCGGCCCGATCGGGCGAAGACCCCACCCCGCCGACCC
>DAONEV010000205.1:0-7515 GCA_035403265.1 Thermoanaerobaculaceae bacterium
GCTCGCGACCCAGCTTCCGCGCTATCAGCGGCCGAAGACCGCCGAGCAGGTGCTGGCACTGGCGCGAGAGCAGTTCGCCCCGGCGTGGGAGCTGGAGCCGAAGCAGGTCGGCGACACCCTCACGATTGGTGTAAAGGGTTGCTTCGTGAGGGATGTCTGCGAGCGCGAGGGCATGCCGCTGGGCGGTGAGCTCTGCGTGCTGTTCTACAACTACCTGGCCGGCTACCTGGGGCGGATGGGCGGGCTCAAGCTCCGGCTGCAGCAGGCGGAGCGAGGCCACGAGCACTGTTCCTACGAGGTCAAGGTCTTCTAGTGGTCGGCCTGGGGGTGATGTCTGGAGCCCACACGGCAGTGCATCTCAAGGGTGCGGAGGGTGACGGCGTGACGGGGTGTGTTGGCGAGACGCCGGATGTCGCGGGACGAGGGAAGCTGGCGGTGATCGGTGTTGGCAACCCGCTCGCCGGCGACGACGGTGTGGGGGTGCACGTCGTGGAGCGGCTGGCGGGGGTGCTGCCCGGAGCCGGTCGGCTGCTGTGGGGCACCCTGCAAGGCGATCTCCTCGCCGTGGCCGACTGGCTGCCTCGCGTCTCGCATCTCGTGTTTGTGGATGCCGTCGCCGGCGCCCTGCCCGGGCAGGTTGTCACGGACCCGGCGGCCTCCCGTGCATGGGCACCGTCGTTCCATCAGACGGACCTGGCCTCGACGCTCGAGGTTCTCGGGGCCATGGGTGTGGCGGATCCGATGCCGACCTGGGAGATCTGGGGTGTGACGATCGAGCCGCCGACCGAGCTGGGCGAGGTTCTGTCGCCGGCCGTCGCCATGGCTGCCGACGGGCTGGTCGAACGACTCGCCGCCCGCCTGCAGGAGCTGCTGGAGGTGGTGCCGGAGCCCGAGGACCCGGATGCAGCTCGCCGAGGGCCGGACGGGGCAAACGGCCGGCGTGCGGCGGCTGCCAGGTAGAATGGGGACCCTGACGGAAGGAGACATCATGGCGGTCCGAATTGCAATCGCGAGCCAGAAGGGCGGCGTCGGCAAGTCGACGGTGGCGCTCAACCTCGCCGTGGCGTTCGCCGAGCGGCGCCACAGGACTCTCCTCGTCGACCTCGATCCACAAGGCGCGATCGGCTTGTCCCTTGCCCGGCAGGACAGTGAGTGGGCGGGCCTGGCTGAGGTTGTGGTCGGCCAGAGGAAGGCATCCGAGGCCCTGGTGAGTACCAAGCTCGAGACCCTCTCGATCCTTCCTCGCGGCCGCCTGGATCCAGTTGACGTGGCGGCCTTCGAGGCGGCCGTCTACGTCCCCGGTGTGCTCGACGGGTTGCTCCGGGAGGCCGAGGAGGGGTTCGACTTCGTGCTCCTGGACCTCCCCTCGGGGCTTGGGATGGTGCCGAGGGCCGCCCTCGCCGTGACCGAGTACGTGCTCATCCCCTTCCAGGCCGAGACGCTGGCGCTGCGCTCGATCTCGCAGCTCCTGCGGGTGCTCGAGCACGTGCGTACGAGCGAAAACCCGAGGCTCCGCCTGCTCGGCATCCTCCCGACCATGGTGCGGCTCGGGAAGGAAGTCTCGATGGAAGTGATGTCGCACGTCTGGAGGGACCTGACAGGCGTCCTGGAGACCGTGGTGCCGTGGTCCGACGCCTACTCCCGCGCCAGCCGCGCAGGCTTGCCGGTCGGGTACGCACCAGGTCGTATGCCTCCGGAAGCTCGGCGGTTCGATATGCTCGCGGCCGAGCTCGAGCTCCGCATCCTGGAGCTGGGTGGCACGATTGGAGGGGACCATGAGCAGCCAGGCCGCGACCTCCTCTGACCTCGACCTCGCCCGGGTGCTGAGCCAGCGACTGGTTGGTCGCGCCGCTCCGGCACCTGCTCCGGCCACGGTGCCGGTGGTCCAGTACGTGACCTTTGCGGCCGCGACCCGGCCGGAGGCCGCTCCGGCCGTGGCGCCTCCTCTCGACGAGCTGACAACGTTTGAGAGCTGGGACGACCTCCTGCAGTGGGCGATGCCCCTCGCCGGGGCTGTGTCGGCATTCGTCATGGACCCCGAGGGCTTTGCCATTGCGACCAAGGGAGACCTGGTCGGCGAAAGCGCCCAGGCCGTGGGCGCCCAGCTCATGGTGACCATGGCCGAGGCGGACCGCGTCGAGTATCCAGCCACCCCGGCTCTCGCGATGTCGGTGGAGTACGCGTCCACGACGCTGACCGGCGTGCGGGTCGAGCGGGACCCTGGGCAGGCCTTCACGATCGGATTCCTGGCCCACCTGGCTCTGTCACCGGCCAACGTGGCCGCCGTGCGATTCCAGGTAACTCACAACCTCGGCCATCTGTAGCCCGACGGCCAGTCCGCCCCGGTGATGGGTGCCGTCACGCTCCTTCCGGCTGTGATTGGGGGCGCGGCTTCGTGGCGTTGATCGCCCAGGCTATGATTGGCGCATGCGGGGCGAAGGATCATGGCCCATCTGACCGGGAGGCCCGCGTACCGGCGTCTGGTGGATCGGCTCAACCGTTTCCCCCAGGGGGTCGTGCCGTCGGAGCGACTCTTCGCCATTCTCGAGCTGCTGTTTTCCGAGCGCGAGGCGGCTCTGGTGGCGCGGCTGCCGATCAAACCCTTCACGGCGGAGGTGGCGGCGCGAGCGTGGAAGGTGCCCGAGGGCGAGGCGCGCGCGGTGCTCGACGAGCTGGCTTCCCGGGCAATCCTGCTGGATGTCGAGCGGGACGGCCGGCAGGAGTACTCGCTGCCGCCGCCGATGGCCGGCTTCTTCGAGTTCTCGCTCATGCGGCTGGACGGCAAGCCCGACAAGAAGGCACTGGCCGAGCTGTACTTCCAGTACATGAACGTCGAGGAGGAGTTCATCCGGGCGCTCTTCACCCGGGGTGAAACCCAGCTCGGGAGGACGCTCGTGCAGGAGGCGGCCATCCCGGAGGAGCTGGCCCTGCATGTTCTGGAATACGAGCGATCGAGCCACGTGATCCGCAGCGCGTCCGTGATGGGCGTCAGCATCTGCTACTGCCGGCACAAGATGCTGCACGTGGACCGCGCCTGCGACGCCGCCCTGGACATCTGCATGACCTTCGGCGGTGTCGCGGCCTCGCTTATCAAGCACGGGCACGCGCGGCGGGTCGATCTCTCCGAAGGCCTCGACCTTCTGGACCAGGCGGTCGGCCAGCGCCTCGTGCAATTCGGCGAGAACGTGCGCGAGGACGTCTCGTTCATCTGCAACTGCTGCGGGTGCTGCTGCGAGGCGATGCTCGCGGCGCGCCGCTTCGGGATGCTCCACCCGGTCCACACCACCAACTTCCTCCCTGAGGTGGACGCCCAGGGCTGCACCGGCTGCGGCGCCTGCGTGCGCGCCTGCCCGGTGGCGGCGCTGGCGCTGATCTCGCCCAAGGACGCGAAGGTGCCGAAGCGCCTGGCCGCTCGCGTCGACGAGGACCTGTGCCTGGGGTGCGGGGTCTGCCTGTCTGCCTGCCCAACCGCGGCGATCCGGTTGCGCCCCCGCGCCGCCCGCGTCATCACCCCGGTGACCTCGACGCACCGGGTCGTGATGATGGCGATCGAGCGCGGCAAGCTCCAGGAGCTCGTGTTCGACAACCAGGCGCTGCGGAGCCACCGCGCCATGGCTGCCATTCTGGGGGTCATTCTCAAGCTACCGCCGCTCAAGCAGGCGCTGGCCAGCCGGCAGCTCAAGTCCCGCTACCTCGAGGCCCTCCTGCAGCGAAGACCGGCCAGGGGGTAGGCGTCGGGATGTGCTCCGGGCCGAGATTGAAGAAGGAAGCCGAGGTCGCCGTGCCCCGGACACGTACAATAGGCGTGGGGCGATGCTGGAAGCGGGGCAGTGTCTGGGGCACTTCGAGCTGGTCGCGCCACTGGGGCGCGGTGGCATGGGGGAGGTGTGGCGGGCCCGCGACCTGCGTCTCGGGCGCGAGGTCGCGGTCAAGCTGCTGCCTGAGCGACTGGCTTTCGACCCCGAGTACGTGAGCCGATTCGAGCGCGAGGCGCGCGCCCTCGCCGCCCTCAACCACCCCCACGTGGCCCAGATCCACGAGCTCGCGGAGGTGGAGCCACCCGATGGGATCGGTGCGCCGCTGCGTGTCATCGTCATGGAGCTGGTTGAAGGGCAGACGGTGACCCAACGGCTGGAGCGCGGGCCCTTGCCGGTCGCCGAGGCCGTGCGCATTGCCCTCCAGGTGGCGCGGGCTCTTGCCGCGGTGCACGCCCGTGGCGTCGTTCACCGCGACCTCAAGCCCAGCAACATCGTGCTTGCGGCCGAAGGGGACGCGAAGGTGCTGGACTTCGGCCTCGCCCGCATGCGCCCCACCTGGCGAACCGGGGCCGAGGTGGACGTCACGGCCAAGCTCACCGACTCGGCCGTGGTCGTGGGCACCGCGTCGTACATGGCGCCCGAGCAGATCCGGGGCGAGGCCAGCGACGAGCGGTGCGATGTCTGGGGGTTCGGCTGCACCCTGGCGGAGATGCTGAGCGGCACGAACCTGGTATCGGGCGGCTCGGTGCCCGAGATTGCCGCCAACGTGCTGGGCGGCCGGCTTGCCTGGGACTCGCTCCCGGCCCGTCTGCCTCGCGCTCTGCGGGCGCTCCTCCACGACTGCGTCAACGCCGACCGCTTCCGGCGACCCGAGATGGCGGAAGTGGTGCGTCGCCTGGAAGCGCTCCAGAGGCCCGGAAGCGGGCGGCAGCGCTGGCCCTGGGTTCTGCTCGTGACAGCCGGAGTGATCGGCGCGGCAATGCTGGCGGTCCAGGAGCGGCCTGCAACGCGCAGCGCGCTGCTCGGCCCGGATGGTCGCCTGCCGGTCGCCGTGGACGACGGTCCTGGCGGCAGCGCCCAGGCCGGGGAGGTCGCAACGGCTCGCAACGAGCTGCTGCGTCGCCTTGCGGGCTCGCAGGCCCTGGAGGTGGTGCCCGTCCCGCAAGCTCTCGTCCTCGTGCGCAGCGAGGTCGCTCAAGACGCCGGCACGGTCCGACTGCATCTGCTCGTCGAGGACCCGCTCTCGCACGGGGTGCTCGCCGTCTTCGAGCTGCCCCTGGGGTCGGAGGTACCTCCCGAGTCCACCACGGCAGCCGCGACGGCTGTGGTTGCCGGCCTTGAGATGGAGCAGGTGGACCGGGAGCTGGAGGGCGACGACCCGTATTACGGGTTCCTGGTGCGGAGGACGCGGCGTCTCGAGGCCGCCCAGGCCTTCAGGGACGGCGTGCGCCTCGCGGAGCGCAGCCGCAACCAGGAGGCCCGCGAGGCTTTCGAACGCGCTCTGGCGGCAGATCCGTCGTTCTGGCCGGCTCCTCTCTATCTTGCCCTTCTGGCCAAGGCCAACGCGCGCTTCGACGAGGCCCACGCGCAGATCGCCCGCCTACGTGATCTGCTCCCTCAGCCGGGCGCGACCGAGGCGGTCATCATCGAGGTGGCGAGTGCCCACGTGGCCGAGGACAACCAGCGCCAGCTCGAGGCGCTGCAGCGGGCGCTCGAGCTCTTCCCCGGCTCCGGGTACCTGTCGTTCCGCACCGCCCAGAGCCTGCGCATCCAGGACCGGCCCGGGGAGGCGATCCCCCTGCTGGAAAGGCTGCTTCGGCGCAACTGGCGGCCCGACTGGAGCCCGACGCGCGAGGTGCTGGCCCACTGCCAGCTCCTATCGGCGCGCTACGAGGATGTGCTCCGGACCTGTCAGGAAGGGGAGGAACGGTTTCCGACCCGTCACCGCTACCCCTACCTGGCCGCCTGTGCGCTGCAGCAGCTCGGGCGCACCGAGGAGGCGCGGCAGTCCCTGCGCACGGCCATCCGCAAGTACCTCGACCATTCGGGCACGGCGCCTCTCGCCGTCCGGCAAACAGCGCAGTACTGGGCCTCCTTGTTGCGCTGGCCCGAGGAGCGAGCCCGGCAGTGGCAAGAGGTGTTGGTCGAGACCGAGCGGGGGCTGGGCAAGACGCCCGGCGACGGCGAGCTGCAGCAGGCCCGGGGCGAGGCATTGGTAGGGCTGGGACGGTTCGCCGAGGCGCGGCCGATCCTTGAGTCGCTCGCGGCCGGCTCGCAGCCCTCGGCGTACGTACTCCTGGACCTCGCTCGAACGCTACATGGGCTCGGTGAGGATGCGGGTGCCCGGCAGGCCCTGGGAGGGGCCGGCGATCTCTGGCGGACCGGCCAGGAGACCGCCCGCGGCACCCTTGCCTACAACATCGCCACCGTCTGGGCGGACCTGGGCGACACCATGCAGGCCCTGGAGTGGCTGCTCCGAGCCCGCGACCTCTACGGTGTCGACCGTCAGGACCTGGCGATGGACCCCGATCTGGACCCCCTCCGGCGGGCCGGCCTGCTCGATCGTCTGCCGCCCCGCCGTCAGGCGTCCTGATCTCCCTCCCGCCAATTCACTGGACGAGCGCTCGGACGAGCATGCCGTGCAGGTACGCCAGCTCTTCCGGGGGCAGGCCGGCCGCGAGGGTGACGGACACGCGATCGCTGCGGGCGAGGATGCCTGGCGTCTGGGCGAGACGCCAGAGCCAGTTCAGAGGCTTCGGTACTGCGCCGCCGTCGGGCAAGCGGCCGCGGTCCAGCGACCACTTCCAGACCTCGGCGGTCTCCTTCCCCAGCGGGATCCCGGGGGCGTCGAGGCGCGGCAGGATGAGCTCCTCGAGCTCGTCGGCAGGGATCGCCACCCTTTGTCGGGTGAGCCAGTGGACCATCTCGACGCGCAACCCCAGGCGGTTGGCCTCGATCACGGTGCGGCGCAGGACCTGGCTGCCGGCCCCCTTGAGCGTGAGCAGCAGCGGCGCCAACACGAAGAGCAGCCCGAGGCCGAGGAAGGGTGACCAACCTCCCCGCAGCAGTGCGGGCAGGAGGTTAGCGCCGACAATGGTCGAAAAGACGGCCGCGAACCCGACCGGAATCCACCCGACCGCGCTCACCCCGGCTCCCGCAATCTCGATCCGTAGCCCATCCGAGGTCCGTTCTACCCGGGCGCGCGGATCGGGAGGTGCGGAGGGCAACGGGGGGAGCTCGCCGGTACGGTGCAGGCGCGAGCGCAGCGGCTCGTCCAGCCTCGCGGGCTGCCGCACCACGGGGATCCCGGCCGAATGGTCGTGGAGGGGCAGATCGAGGAAGCGGGCGACCTGCTCGCCGGTCGCCCGCGCCTGCTGGTAGTCGGACGGCTTGTCGAGCACCAGAGCCTCGATTCCGGCCGACCCGGCGAGTCGGACCGGGTAGGTGGTCGGCGAGTCGGAGCCACCGGATTCCTTCTCGATCGTCACGCGGTCGACGCCGGCGAACGACATCGCCTTCCGGCGCCCCAGGCCGGCGGCCCTCCACCACGTGACCTCGACCTTCTCCCGCCGATCGAGAAACGCGCCGCCGCGGACGAACGCGCAGAATCCTCCGCCGAGCAGGGCCATGGTGCCGACGGCCAGAAGCACGATCGTCGCCCGAGGCTGCCCACTCCTGGCCTCGACCAGTTTCCACGCCGTGAAGAGGAGCCCGGCACCGAAGAGCAGCAGCACGATGCCGAGCCGGCGCAGACACC
>DAONEV010000206.1:0-7426 GCA_035403265.1 Thermoanaerobaculaceae bacterium
AGCTGCTGGAGCGATGGCCGGCAATCAGGGTAGTGCTGATGTCGGGGTATAGCGAGGATGAGGCAACGCGACGTCTTGTCGCCACCCAGTCGGTGGGGTTCCTGCAGAAGCCGTTCGAGGTCGAAGCACTCTCCGCAGCGATCCGCGGCGCACTGGAGCACCGTGATGCCGAATCCGGAGATCGCGGCTGCATGTAGCCGCAAAGCCCGCCACCACCGGGGCTCCTCAGTCTGATCAGGCCGAAGTCCCGCCCAGCACCAGATGACTGAGCCAGCCTGCGAGGAGAGGTTGGAACCTCCCCCCGGCCGCACACTCGGCGCGGCCGCAACCAGCTTCAGTTCCCGACACCGGAGCGCGGTGAGCCTCTCGATTCGGTCGAAGGCAGGACCACCGGCCGGCCTCTGAGCTGAGATCCGTTCACAACCCGGGCTCGCGCAAGATGTCCTACCGGGACCGCTGGTCTCTCAACGGCCACAGGACTGGTCCTTCTTCACCATCGTTTGCAGGAGCTGCTCGCGGGGCTCGGACGAGTCCATGGAAGCGGCCGTGAGCTCGTGGAACACCACAGCGAAGTGCGGCGAACCGCAGACCTGCCAACCCGCCTCGCGCGCCGTCTGGATCTCCCGCTCCAACCCTTCGAACGATGGGCTGTGGACGATCTGGAGTCTCACGGTACACCTCCGCTCCTCTCGATGAAACCACTGATGCGCCGTAGTGTCATCACCCGAATGGGTGAGAGCCTGGTCTGGAGGGCACGAGGCGCGCCTCCTGCGGCAAGCCCGACGACCGATCGGCTCAGAGGCAAAGGATCGCGACCACGACAGCGATAGTCAGCACGAGCAGACAGATCGGAACAGTGAGCGCCCCGATCTGAGCACGGGACCCCGCCACTCGCAAGAGCGCCCTCCTCCGTCCATCGCAGCAGGTCGATCCTGCGGGATCATCACCCGTTTGGGCTACAACTCCTTCACGGCCGTAGGCCCGGTCATCCCAACGATGAGAGCACCGAGTCTCTCGACACCTGAGGCTCTTGCAAGACTCCCCCCAATCGCGGCCTTCGCCTATCGCGGAAGAACCCGCGTACTGAAGCATAATGACTTACGAGCCACTCGAAACGGGACACACCATCTCGGCCGACTCTTGCAGGAGCCTCACCTGATCCAACTTGGAGATGACCCACCACGAAGTTGTCCTCCGCCTTGATGGCGTGGTGCGGCTCGTCGAGGAACGAGATGGGGGCGGCCTCGCCACCCTGGCGAACGAGGGTGACGGACTACACGCTCGCACCCGCTCAATCACCAGACAGCCCGGAGACCGGCGAGGCGTGAGCGTCGTGAAGTGACGACCTACATCGACGCCGAGAAGGCGCGCTTCGAGTCATCGGCGGAGGCTACATGTGGGTCACGATCAGGTTCACACCCCACCAGCGCCACAGACCGAGCCCCAGCCGACATGCTCGGTCCACTCGTCCCCACACTCCGCTTACCCGGTTCAGCAGAGCCTGGGTGCGACAGGCTCCGAGCCGACGACGAGTGGGGGCTTCTCAACTTCTTGCACTCGACCGGGTGGGCGGGGGTCAGGGCTGGGCAGGGGCCGCGGTGGCTTCCTTGATGGCGGCGAGCAGGTTCTCGGGGCTTACGGGCTTCTCGAGGAAGCGGTAGACCGGGAGCCAGCCCTTGTCCTTGTCCTGGTCGAACTGCCAGGCGTCGCTCATGTAGTCGTGCACCGCCGTGAGCATGAGGATGGGCAGGGTCGGGTACCTGATGGCGACGTCGTGGGCGAGGCGGAACCCGGCGTCGAACTCCTCCATCATGACGTCGAGCACCAGGACCTCGGGGAGCGCCTTGTCCATCTCGTCCCACGCCTGCTGCGCCGAGTAGGCAGCGGACACCTGGTGGCCGTGCTGCTCCAGCACTGTGCGGTAGATCTCGATGATGTCGGCGTCGTCGTCAACCAGCAGAACGTGGGCCACGGCTCCCTCCTTCGTGCGACGGCATCTTACCGCGCCCGGACCAAATCGCGAAGAGGCAGAGGCAGGCGGACACGCTCACGGTCGGACAGATCGTTAGGGTGGCTCGTCACAGGTCGGAGGCTCGAAGCGTCGCAGCTCGGTGTACCGGAAGGTCCACTCCGGGGTCACCAGCTCGCCAGATGCCGCGGCGGCGTACCAGGGGCTTCCGACGTGGGCCGGGTTGCGCAGGACATGGATCTCCTGGGCCGGCATGTAGCTCTGCGCCAGCAGGAAGAACCTCTGGCCGACGCCATTCGCGGCCACGTCGACGACGACGACCGCGTGCCCGGGGTGCCCGGCGTGAACGAACACATCGCCACCCTCGACCTGTCGGGGGTCGCTCACCGGGCGCAGCTCCCCGGCCAGAGACGCCGAGCCGGCATAGGTGAACACCGTCTCCAGGTAGCGCCGAAAGCTGGTGTAGCTCGGGTCGGCGACGGCACCGAGCACCCACCTCACCCTCGACCCGTCGATCCACGGGCGCTGCCCGGCTCTCCAGGCCATCCAGCGCGCCAGGTCGCCGCTCGTGAAGTGGAAGGCGATGGCCTCCTCGCAGCCTCGCGCCCACAGCCACTCGGCGCGCAGTCGGATGACCGCGTCGGCGCACTGTTGGAGGTCCCGCTTCCCGACATCGATCGCCACCACGGCCTCATGGGCCTCCTGGTTGTCCTTGAGGCGACCATCGAAGAGGCGGACCGGCGGACGGCCAGGGTGCAGCGGCAGGCGGCGTAGCCACGCTGCGAAGCTCCTGGGCGCGACTGGAATAGGGGCACAGGCCGCGGGCGGGGCGAAACGCGCCTCCAGAGGAGCCCCAACGGCGTCCGGCCATGGGTGTGGACTGGTGACGGGCGGCGCGGCAGCCGTGATCCCAATCACGGATAGCGCCAGCATCGACCTACTGCTGCACCGGCCCATGACATCACGGTACCAGAGCTGTCACCGGGCGGCGGCCCGAGGCCGAGGTGATGATGCAGAAGACCCGGAGCCGCGAGGGTCCGACACGACGTCAGTGAGCGGCGTCCAGGGGCTACTTCTGGGCGCCGAAGACGTCGGTCAGGTCCTTCTCCTCGACCGGATGACCGAGGGTCCAGCGCGCCACGGACACGACGACGGGGTCGTCGGAACGCGCCAGCGTCTCCAACGTCTCCTTCGCCTTCGCCCGCTGCTCGGTGCTGCCGAAGCGGGCGACCACACCGAGCGCCGATGCCGGCTCGAAACGGAACCTCCGGTCGGGGCTCTCCAGGGCCATCTTGCGAATCGCCTCCAGGCGCTCGTCCGGGAGGTCGAGGGTGTGCCCACCGGCGGCTGCCTTGCGAAGGTAGGGGCTGACCTCGACGTTCGTCACGCGAGCCGCCGACAACAGCTTCTGCGGTGGTGCCTCGCCGGCCACCACTGCCGCCACCAGGGCGAGGTCGAGCTTGCCCTCCTGCCGGGCGCGGTCGTAGATCGCCTCGGCACCGATCCGGACGATGGCGAGACCGACCAGGTCCGAGATCAGCACCGTGTCCTCCTGGCGAAGCAGCCGCCCGAGGCGGATGACGCGCCGGAAGTCGGCCATCGCGTCCTCGAAGCGCGCGACCTGCTGGCCCCGGGCCACCCACGAGCGGGCGAAGGTGAGCGAGATCAGAAGGTTCGGAACCTGGGTCTCGTAGCCCTTGATGGGCAAGAGGTCGGGATAGAAGCGCATCGTCGCCTGGTCGCACCAGGGTTCGGCCTCCTTGAGCAGCGGGTCGTCGCCTGGGAGGACCCTGCCGACCGGCGGATGGTCGACGCGCCGTGCCTCGGCCGCCACGGCCTCGGCCAGGCGCGCTCCGTTCGGCTTCGAGAAGGCGGCGTACCACTCGGCCGCGTTATGAGTCCCGGTGCCGAGCGGGGCGAGCAGGTCGAGATCGGTCCGGAACCGTAGCGGCCAGCCCTGAGCCTCCGGACACGACCAGCATGGAATGCTCAGGTCCCTGGCGTTGAACGGACGGGGCTCGGGCACCACGGCAGGCGACGGGGTGGCGATGGCCTCCACCGTGACTGGCGGCGTCGCTGCCTGAAGGGCGCCACCGTCGCGCACGACGAGACGCACCACCAGCAGGCCGGCGAGCACGACCAGGATCCCCGAGGCCACGGTGACGACGAGACGGGAGGACGGATTCTGACGGCTGCTCATGTTGACTTCTCCTTGTCGAGATCTGTCGAGTCGGCCCTGTCCGGGACTCCGGCCGGCCTGACTGTTTCGATGGCCACGAGTGTTTCTCGCAAGCGGGGGAGCTCGACGAGCTCCTGCAGCTCCCGGTCCTGCGCTGCCGAAGCAGCCACCTCAGGGGGCAAGGCACGTCCAGCGGGAGAGCCCGACCAGGACGGCAGCGTGAGATTCGCAACGATGAGGGCGACCACGGCGGCCGCCCAGGCCAGACGGAGGGGACGGCTCTCCCGGACCTGGCGCCAGCGGTCCGGTGGGGCCGGCTGCTCCCACACCCGCGCCGCGCGGGACAACGTCCTGGCCCGCAGCGAAGCCGGGGGTTCCGAAGGCGCCAAGCTTGAAAGAAGCGGCGTGACAGGGTCGCGTGGCTCGCTCATGGTGTGCTCCCCAGTAGGCGGCGCAGGGCCGCGAGGCCGAGGCGATACCGGCTGGCGGCCGTGAAGGTCGGGACGCCGAGGCTGCGTCCGATCTCGGCGTGGCTCATCCCTTCGAAATGATGGAGGAAGATGACTTCCCGCTGCTTTGGGGACAGCTCCGCGACCAGCTCCCAGGCGCGTTGGCCATCCACCTCGCGGGCACGGTCGGACGCCGGGGCCTCGAGGTGCGGGTGGTCCTCGATCGGCTCGGAGGGTCGGCGCTGGCGGCGGCGCGTCACGTCCACGGCCAGCCGGTGGGCAACCGAGAGCAGCCACCAGCGGGGGTCACGCACGGCGGCCAGCCGCTCCCGCTCCTCGGCCATCCGGACGAAGACCTCCTGCACCACCTCGGCGGCGTCCTCCGGGCAACCGGTCCGCCAGAGCGCGAGCCCGTATAGCCGGCCGCTCGCCAGGTCGTAGAGCCGGCCCAGCGCCTCGCGGTGCCCCGCCGCCAGCTCGGCGAACAGCGCCCGCCAGGGCTCGGCATTCTCCCAGGCAGCAGACCAACGGGCTGCCGTCCTGCTGCCTGCCACGGCTGGGAACGCCTGGGTCATCGCCTCCATGCTACGAGAGACGCGCCACCAGGGGAAACTTGTCACCTGCCGCGGACCTCGGCGTCCATCCCTTCCAAGGGTGTCGGCGAATCGGTCAGATCACCCAGGCGTAGCCGATCTTGGCGAAGACGGTGCGGTTGGCCCGGGTGAGGCGGACGTCCTGGTTGCCCTCCGCAGCATCCGAGTAGCCGATGAACAGCACCGTCTGCGGGTTGAGCTTGTAGGAGAATAGGTACTGGCTGAACAGCCCCTTGGATCGCGCGTCGCGGCCATCCGTGTACAGCGCCGTGTTGTAGTCGTAGTCCATGTACTGGAGGATGGCGCGTACGAATGCCCGGGCGGTGAACTGATAGGCGACCGAGGTCTCGGCGATGGTCGCCGTGAACAACCTCTCACGCTGCTCCCGCATGCGCTCCCAGGTCCCCGAGAGGCTCACGCTGAGATGCCGCCCGAAGCGCTGCGTCACCCCCGGCACGACGCGGATCCGCTTGCCCGGACGGGTGTTGGCGTAGTCGATCTGGTCGCCCGAATAGACATTGATGAAGAAATCGAGGCTCCGGTTGGGAGCCATGCAGTTGTGGAGGTAGACCTCGTTGCGGTCGAAGCGCTGGCCGTTGTACGTCTCCTGACGGCGCGTGTAGCGGGCGACGGCGTGGGACTGCAGTGGTCCTTCGTAGTAGAGCTGGAAGACCCCCTCACGGTAGAGCAGGTCCCCCTGATGATCCCTGGCGTCGCGTACCCAGCCACCGACGTTGAAGTTGGTGTACCAGGTTGGGCCTTCTGGGTTCCAGGTATAGTCCACTCCGGCCTCTCCGAGGCGCAGGTCCACCCTCGGCATGAAGCCGAGGTCGGCGCGGAACCCGGGGCCGATGTCCTGGTAGAGCCCCCAGTACTCCCAGGTCCGGGTGCGATGCGTGAACTCGATGTCGCCGGCCCAGTCCCGCAGCTCGTCGCGAGACTGGCCCGTCGCGTCGGCGACATCGCCCGGGTAGCGGGTGGACGAGCCGAGGAGCTGCACCTGCAGGCGGTCCGTGTCTGTGAATCGCAGGTCGAGGTCGAAACCGGCGAGGCGGTTGTGGTAGGCGTCGCCCTCGCGATCCGTGACGAGGCCGGCCAGGGTGAAGCGGCTCCCGAGGTCCCGCTTGTAGCGCAGCACCGACGCCGTGCTCGGCTGGTCCAGGCTGGCGGCTGCCGACGACTGGCGGCCGGGGACCAGGATGTTGGTGACCTCGTCGCGCACCACGTAGGCGCCCACCGTGTTGCCTTCCTCCTTGCCGCTCAGCTTGGCACCCCACTTCGGATCCCGGACCATCCGGGTGTAGACGGCATTCAGGTTGGTGGCAAAGAAGTCCGAGCCCTCCATGAAAAACGGCCGCTTCTCCGGATACGAGAGGGCGAACGGCTCGTTGACGTCGAGCTGCAGCGCATCCGACTCGACCTGCGAGAAGTCCGGGTTGAGGGTGCCGACGAGCGTGAGGTTGGGCGTCACACCCCATCGCGCCGTCGCTCCGAGGTCGGAATCGGTGGAGCCCGGATGCATCTTGCCGCCCGGGAAGTCGGCGCGGGTGTCGGTTCGGGTCCCGGTGAGGGTCGGCGTCACCTCCAGGTTGGCTCCGGGCGTCACACCCTCGAAGCCGGTGATCTTCACCGCCTGACAGAAGTAGCAGTTGTTGCTGCGATCACGGGGAAACAGCCCGATGGCGTGGCGGCGCAGGCGCGGATAGGAACGCACCGCGTCAATTCCCCACACCTGAGCCTCGGACGTCCGTTGGAAGCGCAGGGAGGAGAACGGCACCCGCATCTCGGCCGCCCAGCCCCAGTCGGTGATCCGGGCCGACGTGTCCCAGATCGCATCCCACGCCTCCTCGCTGACGGCGAGGTCGACGAAGTCCCCCTGCACGCCCAACGGGTTGACCTTGAGGGCAAACGCCCGCCGCTCGTCATTGAAGGTGTCGAGCACCACCGCCACCCAGTCGTCGGACCCGATGTTGTCGCGATCCGAGAGGTGAGCTCGGATCGCCTTCGGATCGGGATCGAAGGCCCGGAAGGCGAAGTAGGCGGCTCTGTCATCGTAGGTCACCAGGAGCTGCGTGCGGACCGGCGGGGGGACGTTCTCGCCCGGCGAAACCTCGTAGGCAAGGTCCATGCTCCAGGCCTTTTGCCAGGCGAGCTCGTCCAGCACGCCATCGACCCGGATCGGCGACGCGGCACGGGTGACCAGGCTGGCCTGCATCGGACCCGCCGGCCGCGCCTG
>DAONEV010000207.1:0-7419 GCA_035403265.1 Thermoanaerobaculaceae bacterium
GGCGGGTGGCGGGTTCGAGGTTGCGGTGACGGTGCCGTTCCACACCGTCGGCGCGCGGACGGGTGTCGCCGGCGCGCCCGGGCCTGCGAACCCGACGCGTCAGGGCGTGTGAGTGGTGGCCGAGGTCTGCAACAGCGCCTGGAAGTCGGCGTCGGCCGCCACGGCGGCGAACTCCGGTCCCTGCAGCCAGGCTCGCGGCAGGCCGATAGCTGCGGCGCGGCGGGCCCAGGCAACGGCCCCGGCGTGGTCGCCGGCCAGGGCGCTGACCCGGGCCGCGTCGAGGGCGGCGAGAGGATCGTCAGGGAGACCCTGCAGGGCGTCGTGGATGTCCAGGATGGCCTCGGTGTGCCGGCCCAGGTGAGCCAGGGCGAGGGCCCTGGCCCGGCGCAGGCGGGGGCTGGCCGGGCGTCCGGCGAGCTGCTGCTCCACGAGCGCCAGGGCATCGCCAAAGGTGGCGAGTGAGGCGGTACGATCGCCTGCCCAGAGCATGGCGGTCCCGAGGTCGAGGCGCGCGGCGGGGTCGTCGCCGTGCGTGCGGGCGACGCCGCGGAACACCTCGACGGCGGCGGCCGCCCTTCCACGCAGCAGCTCGCAGTCACCCCAGAGCCCGGCCGAATCGTCGGGGTCACCTTGCCGCGCGGCCGCGACCTCGTTGCAGCCCGCGCCAAGGTCACCCGCCCGCAGGGCGAGGGTTGCCAGTGCCAGGTGGAAAGGAGTCGCGCCCGGCGTCCGGGCCGTCTCGGCCCGTAGGAGCGCAACAGCGGCTGCCCGGTCGCCGGCACGCTCGAGCGCCTCGGCTCTCGCCAGAGTCGTCTGAGGCGATGGGCGCACTTTCAGGCTGCGGGCAAAGGCGGACTGTGCCTCAGCGCCCGGTCCCCGGCGGGAAAGTGCGATCCCGAGCCACCGCCAGCTCACGGCGTCTCCGGGCAGCCGGCGTGCGAGCTGCCGGGCCTCGGTCACGGCGTCGTCGAGGGCGCTCAGCGCCAGGAGGGCCTCGATGCGGAACCCGGCCAGCCGGGCGTCCAGCGGACCCCTGGCGGCCGTCCGGTCGAGCAGCTCGCGGGCCCGGGCCTGGGCGCCCGGCGTCCGGTCCACGTGCCAGCGGCGGGCCGACACGACGGCGAGGGTGAGCTGCGCCTCCACCAGGCGGTCGTCGGCAGCAATCGCTGCTTCGAGCTCCGTGGTTTCCGGGTCGAGGGTGGAGGAGGCGAGGCGCGCATCGAGGCGGCGGCGCACCTGCAGGTAGGGGACCGAGGTGGCACCCGACATGGTGGGGGTGTCCGGGGCGGCGACCCCGACCTCCCGGAGGCCGCGTTGGAGCGCGGTGGCGGTGTGGCGAGCAAGGGCGCCGAGGTCTTCGAGGTCGACGTCGACCTGCTGGCTGGACCTGACCCGGCCGCTCGACCCCTCCAGCAGTGCGAGCTGCAGACGGTCGGGAATTGGAGGTGAGCCGGCCTGGACGGTCGTATCCACCACCCAGGTGGCGCCGAGCAGGCGACCCAGCTCGCTGACGCGGGCGTCCGCGGAGTGGAGTCCCGACAGCTCCTCGATCGGGACCAGCGCCACGGGTGCGGCCCCGACCTGGTCGGTGATGACCTCCTGGACAACCGCGGCCGCCGTCGCCCGGTCGGATCCCGCCGAGTGGCGCGCGACCGGCAGGACCAGCACCGCCGGCATCCGCCTGGCGCCGAGCCACCCGGTCATCAAACCCACGGTGCCGCCGAGCGCAAGGCTACCCACGACGGCGGCGGCCACCAGGTGCCAACGACGCAGGTGCACGCGGCGGAAGTACCAGGTTGGAGGGCGGACGGGGGCGGTGGTGCAGGTGACCTGGGAAGCCAAGGTCCGGAGGCGTGCGGCGATCTCCTCGGCACGCTGGAAGCGGTCCTCGGGACGGAGTTGCAGGCACTTCTCGATGACCAGGGAGAGCTCGGCAGGGAGGGCTGGCGCCGCGTCGGCGAGACGGCGGCAATCTCCCTGCGCGACCCTGAGCATCACCTCCATGGATGTGGCCCCGACGAAGGCCGGCTCGCCGACCGCCATCTCCCAGAGCATGGAGCCCAGGGAGAAGATGTCCGACCGCGCGTCCACTTCCTTGCCAAGGGCCTGCTCCGGAGACATGGCGCGGGAGGTCCCGACGACCAGCCCCTCGCTGGTCAATGTGTGGCTGGCCGGTCCGCCCGGAGCCCGCCACTTGACGAGGCCGAAGTCGAGCACCTTGACGTGCCCGGCGTCGGTGATCATGACGTTCTCGGCCTTGACGTCTCGGTGGACGATCCCTTTTCGGTGCGCCGCGGCGAGCGCCTCCGCGACCATGGCGCCGATGCGTGCCACCTCGTTCGGCGCCATGGCTCCGGATTCCAGGAGGGCGGCGACCGAGCGGCCGCTCACCATCTCCATCGCCAGCCAGTCCTCGCCGCCGTGGCGCTCCAGGCCGTAGACCTGGGCGATGGCCGGGTGGGAAAGGTGCGCGGTGGCAAGGGCCTCACGGCGCAGCCGTTCGCGGCCCGTGGCGGTGGCCTGGCCGGCGAGCAGGCCCTTGAGGGCGACCCGGCGCTGGAGCTGGTCGTCGAACGCTTCGTAGACCTTCCCCATGCCCCCACTGCCCAGGAGCCGGACGAGCCGATAACGGCCGATGTGCTGCTCTTCCATCGCTCGCCGATTGTACCCGGCCCCGCCCCCTCCCACCCAGCGGATCAGCCAGCCAGCAGCTCAGCGAACCAGCAAGTCAGGACCCGCAGTGCCCGGATTGTCTTGTGCTGGCTGATGAGCCGAAAGGCTGATCAGCTCACCTGCCTGGAGGCAGGGGCGGCGAGCGCGGCGCGGGCCCGTGTGCCCGCGGTGGCGCGGTCGGGCAGAGGAAGGGGAGCCAGCTCGTCGAGCTCCCGGGCCCGCGAGCCTCCCAGCAGGGTGAGGACCTGGCGGTACTCCTGGCCGGCTCGGGAGGCATGGCCGGCGCGGCGGAGCGCGTCGGCCAGCAGGAGGCGTGCCTGGAAGAGGGTGGGGTCGAGGTAGAGGGCGGCACGGTACGAGGCCACGGCCTGGTCAGGGCGCCCGCAGACGTCGTGGAGCAGGCCTTCCAGCGCATGCGGCGCGGCCTCGGAGGGGTCGGCCTCGATCGCCTCAGCGACGAGCCGGGCCGCCTCCTCGCCCTGACTGGCGGCGAGGAATCGTGCCGCCGTCGCCAGACGCTCCCGGGTGCCGGGCCGCGGCGCCGCAACCGTCGGGTGCGCCCCTTCTCCGCGCGCCGTCGGGACGGAGGCGGGTCGGTGGGTGAGGGCGGGGCTCCGGAGCCTGGGCCCCGGTCCCCGTGCCCCAACCCCCGGTGCGGGCTCTCTCGCTCCGCGTCGCCTGGCCGCGCGCCGATAGCAGAAGCAGTCGCCCAGGTCCTCCGGCTCCAGCTCTTCGGTGAGCTGCCAGAGGGTCTCGGACGGCCCGACGATGAGAACACCGTCGTCGGCGAGGGCGCGGGTGACCGCCGCCACGACGCGGCGTTGCGACTCGGCCCTGAAGTAGATGAGGACGTTGCGCAGGAAGATGAGGTCGAAGGGCTCGGCGGGGCAGGGGAAGGGCTCTGCCACGAGGTTGAGGGTCTGGTAGTCGATGTGCCGCTGGACCGACGGGGACAGCTCGAAGCCGCCGGTGCGCGGGGTGAAGTGGCGCGCCTGCAGGGCCGCCGGGACCTGGGCGACCGCCCGCTCGGAGAAGAGCCCGCCACGGGCCACCTTCAGGGCGTCCTCGTCGACATCCGTGCCGAGGACGCGCCAGTCCCACCCGGCCAGCCCCGGGGTCTCGGCGAGGACGATGGCCAGGGTGGCGGGCTCCTCGCCACGGGCGCAGCCGGCCGACCACACCCGCAGCCGTCGCACGCCGGCCCGGCGCGGCAGCAGCTTCGGCAGCAGGATCTCGGCAAGGCGGGCGAAGTGCTGGGGAGTGCGGAAGCAGAACGACTCCTTGACCGTGATGTGAGGGAGCAGGGCGGCCCACTCTCCCGGGAGCTGACCGTGGGCGAGCGACCGCACGTAGGACGCCACGTCCGGACATCCGTTGACTCTGGCGCGCTGCTCGGCGATCCCGGCCAGGAACGGGAGGTGCCCGGGCGGGACGACGTTGCCGCTCGTCGTCTCGACCAGGCCGGCCAGCTCAGCGATTGCGTCGTCGTTCATGGCCGGACGCAGTTCCGTCCGGCGGCCTTGGCCTGGTAGAGCCGGTTGTCGGCCAGGGAGACGAGGGAGTCGGCGCTGGATGGCGCCGGCACCTCGCCGCGGGAGGCCACCCCGAACGACGCCGAGATGCAGACCGTGCCTCCGGCCGGCAGCGGGATGACCTGCTTTGCCAGCACCGAGCGGAGCCGCTCGGCGGCCTGCCGCGCCGCCTCCATGTCCGTCTCCGCGAGCACGATCAGGAACTCCTCGCCGCCGTAGCGTCCGATGATGTCGGAGGCGCGCAAGGTCGACCTGAACGACAGCGCGGCCGCGCGCAGGACGGCATCGCCGGCGAGGTGGCCATGGGTGTCGTTGACGCGCTTGAAGAGGTCGAGGTCGCAAAGGATCACGGCCAGCGGCCGATCGAAGCGAATCGACCGCGTCAGCTCCTCGCGCAGCCGCTCGTGCACGGCCCGGTGATTGAGCAGCCGGGTGAGGCTGTCGTGGCTGGAAAGCTCCTGGAGGCGCTGGGTGAGGCGCGCATTGTCGAGGACCACCGCCAGGTGCGGGAGTAGCCCCTGCACGAGGTGCCGCGACACCGACTCGAACTGGTGCAGGTTACGGGGGAGCACGGCCAACATGGTCGGAGTGGAGGTGAGAGGGAGGGGGAGAAAGACCAGGTCCGGCAGCTCCAGGTCCCCCTCGATCTCCTCACTCGTGCCGGTGATCTGGGCGTCGATGGTGGCGCCCGGGTTGATCGGCACCGCACCCAGAACCGCCTCGGCCGACCGCTCGACCACCCGAAGCGGGAGCGACTGCGTCACGACCAGGTGGAGGACGACGGTCTCGGGCTCCGAGAGGCCGACGGCGAGGAGAGGCGCGTCGACCACGTCGCCGATCGTCGCCAGGCACTTCTGACACGCGTCGTGCAGCTCGCTCACGCCCATGCCGTGCTCCAGGATGGTGTTGGCGAGCGTGGCCTGGAGCAGGTTGGCGTCGAGCTGGCGGGCGACCCTCGCCAGCACGTCCATCGGGCCCTGCGGTGCGTCGGTGGCCGGGTGGGAGGCGCCTGGCTGCCTGGCCGCCAACCGCATCACGGTGGTCACGAGCTCCTGGGCGTCGTAGTCCTTGGTGAGATAGGCGTCGGCGCCGGTGTGGAGCCCCCAGAAGCGGGATGGAGCCTCGCCATGGCTGGTCAGGATGACCACCGGCAGGTCGTGGCAGGCGGGGTCGCTCTTGAGCAGCCGCAGGAGCTGGTAGCCATCCATGATCGGCATCTCGAGGTCGGTGACCACCACCGCCGGGCACTCCCGCAGCGCCAGCACGGCGCCCTCGGCGCCGTCCGATGCGGTCAGAACCTCAAAGCCGGCGCGCTCGAGCGTGCGAACGAGCAGTGTGCGCGTGAAATCGCTGTCGTCCACCACCAGGACACGGGGCGCGCTCACCGGCAGTCTCCCTGCCAGCAACGGGCCAGCAGTCGGCCCAGCTCGCGCGGCGACAGCGAGATGCTGGCGGCACCGATCTCCAGCGCGGCCTTCGGCATTCCGAACACCACCGAGCTCGGCTCGTCCTGGACCATGGTCCATCCGCCGGCCTGGCGAAGGGCTGCAAGCCCCTGGGCTCCGTCGCGTCCCATGCCGGAGAGCAGCACGCCGGCCACCTGTCGCGGGCAGGAGGCGGCGCAGGACGCGAACAGCTCGTCCGCCGATGGGCGATGGCCGCCGTGGGGAGCGGTCTCGGCGTCGAGCCGGAGGGTGCCGTCCTTGAGGAGCCGCAGGTGGACGCCACCAGGAGAGATGCGCACCGTGGCCGGCGCCGCAAGCTCGCCGTCGACGGCCAGCCTGACGTCCCGCTGGAGGTCCTTTGCCAGCCAGTCGGCGAATCCCTCCTCGAAGCCGGAAGCGATGTGCTGCACCACCAGCACGGTGGCCGGAGGATCGGCCGGCAGCGCCGAGAGCAGTTCGTGCACGGCCTGGGGACCCCCGGTAGAGGCGCCCACCGCCACGTACCGTACGCCGCGGCGCAGGTCGAGATCGGCTGGTGCCACCAGGGTGGCCGAGGCCGGGGGAACGGAGCGGGCGCGCGCCCCGGCCGCGACGCGAACGATGGTTGGCAGCGTCTGCGAGAGGTGCTCCCATCCTGCCGGCTCGCCGGGTTTCGGCAGCACCTCCACGGCGCCTCGGCGCACCGCCTCGAAGGCCGTGCGCACCTCGTCGCGGTTGGCCCGCGAGGTGACGACGACGATCGGGGTCGGGCGCACCGCCATGATGCGCTCGGTGGCCGCGAAGCCGTCGAGCACCGGCATCTCCACGTCCATGAGCACGACGTCCGGCTGGTGTCGGAGCACCAGCTCCACCGCCTGGGCGCCGTCGCCGGCCTCGGCGACCACGACCATGTCCGGGCTGCGGCCGAGGATGCGTCGCAGCACCGCGCGCACCGTGGGGGAGTCGTCCACGACCAGGACGCGGAGCGGAGGCATGGCACTCATGGCCGGCCCGCCAGTCGTCGCACCGTCGCGGCCAGCTCCGTGGCGTCCAGTGCCTGCTTGGTAATGTAGGCGTCGGCGCCGGCCTCGAGCCCCCTCAGCCGATCCTCGGGGCGATCTCGCGTCGACACCACCACGACCGGGAGCTGGGTCAGGTGCGGCATGGTGCGGATGTGGCGGGTGAGCTCGAAGCCGTCCATTCCCGGCATCTCGATGTCCGTGACCAGGCAGTCGAAGCCGGCCTCGCCAAGGTGGGCGAGCCCCTCGAGGGCGTCTCCGGCGGTGACGACGAGAAAACCGGCATCCTCCAGGAGGCGGCGCTCCATCTCGCGCGTCACCAGCGAGTCGTCGACGAGCAGCACCCGCAACCGCCGCGGCGCCGCCCGTGGCGCCGTGGCGGCGGGGCGGGGGCTCCAGTCGCGCTGTCCCATGGCCTTGGGGGAGAGCACGCCGACCGGCTGCCCCGAGGCGAGCAACGCCACGCCGTCGAGGAGCGGCCCGGCACCGGCTGCCCGTCCGGCAGGTCGCACCAGGACCTCCTCGCTGCCCTCGACCTCGTCCACGGCGACCCGCAGTGGCTGGCCGAGGACCTCGCCCTGCAGGAGGAGCTGAGACTGGGCCGGGGTCTCGCCGAGCGTCCGGGCGAGCGGCAGGAACGGCAGGAGCTCCCCGCGCAGCCTCGCGAAGCTGCGACCATCTCGCTCCACGACCATTCCCGGCTCCAGGCGGTCGATGCGCTGGACGCCGGACGAAGGGAGGGCCAGACGCAGGTTGCCCGCCTTGACCACC
>DAONEV010000208.1:0-7413 GCA_035403265.1 Thermoanaerobaculaceae bacterium
AGGCCGTCGAGGGGCTCGTGGAAGGCGATGTCAAGGCCATGGAGGACGACATCGTCCTCGCCAAGCGGCACAACGAGGTCCTCATGGTCTCGCTGCACAACCACGACCTCAGCCACCACCGCGCGTACGGTCTGCAGGACAAGACCCCGGCCAACGACCAGATCATGTACCGGAGGGCGATCGACGCGGGCGCCGACATCATCCTCGGCACGGGCCCGCATGTCCTGCGCGGCATCGAGATCTACAAGGGCAAGCCGATCTTCTACAGCCTCTCGAACTTCATCTACCAGTACCGAACGCCCGAGCGGATCCCCGTCGACCTCATCCACCAGCGGGATACCGAGATCGCGCGGGGAACCAACGAATCGGTGTGGGACCGCCGCGACCCCGAGCGGATCTTCGAGGGTGTCATGCTGCGGATGGTCTTGAACCAGGAGAAGCTGACGGGAGTTGAGCTGATCCCCTTCACGATCGACGACGAGGGTCCCCTCTACGGCGTGCCCCGCCTCGCCAGGAGCACGCGCGGCAGGGAGATCATCGAGCTGATGCAGAGGCTCTCCGCCCCATTCGGGACAACCATCGTCGACAAGGGCTGGTACGCCGAGGTCAAGCTGCCATAGGAGGGGCGTTCCTGCCCCGACCTCCACCGTCCGTGGGGTTGGATGCCCCGGCCGCGACTGAAAGGTCACTTCTACCGATTCGCGACCAGCCAGGCGGTGGCGAAGCACAGGCGGGCCATGCGGCGGACCTGCTCCGGGTCGAGCTTGTCCGAGGTGTCGGTGGGCTCATGGTAGCCGGGGAAGAAGTTGCCGAAGAAGCGCACCCAGGGGATGCCGGCCCGGGCGAAGTCCCGGTAGTCGCTGCCGCCGTGCTTGCCGTCGGTGCGGTCGAGGTGCAACGCCAGGCCGGTGGCGTGGCCGGCCCGCTGGAGCGCCGCGGCCAGGTCAGGGGACCACTCCGCGACACCTGGCTCGATGAAATCGGCCGACCTCAGACCGGTCACGAACGCCTCGCCGTTGGGGAGCTTGGTGTCGGCCACGAGGGCGCGGATCTCCTCCGTCGACCACGGGTGCCCGACCATGTCCAGGTTCAGGTATGCGGTGGTCTTCACAAGGGGCCACGAGGGATGCCGAACCCAGTGGCCCGACCCCAGCTTGCCCTCCTCCTCGCCTGCCCAGAACGCGAAGATCACGGTTCGCTTCGGCTTCGGCTCGCAGGCGGCGAACGCCTTGGCGATCTCGAGCAGCGACGCCACGCCTGAGGCGTTGTCGTCGGCTCCGGGGTAGATGACGTCGCCGACACGCCCGAGATGGTCCATGTGGGCACCAATCACCACCGCCTCGTCCCGGAGCGTGGGGTCGGAGCCGGCGAGGAACCCGACCACGTTCCGACTCCAGGCCAGCCGCTCGTTGCCGCTCACCCGGATGGTGGCTGTTGTCCCGGGGAGATCGCGGGGCGCGGTGGTCGCAGTGGAGCCGCTCCTGGGGCCGGCCGGGGCCAATAACGCCTCGGCCAGAGCTGGTGACACCAGAGCCCAGATGGGCTCGTCGTCGGCGTCCGGCACGGTGTCGACGGACCTGAACTGATAGCTCTCCGGTGGATCCTCCCTGAGCGCTCGCAGCAGCAGATCGCTGTCGGCAACAACCAGCACGGCGGCCGGCGCGAGGGGGCGCAGCGATTGGAGCTTCGCGGCGACGCGCTCGCGGACCTTCAGACTGCCGTAGCGGTCCACCAGCTCCGGGGTCTGCCACTGGCTTCCGGAGGGCACCCCGTCCAGGATGAGGACGACCTTGCCGCGCACGTCCATGCCCTTGAGGTCGTCGTGGCCGAGGGCCGGCTCGCGCAGGCCGAATCCCGCGAAGACCGCAGGTGCCGCGATGACCTGGGGTGGCAGGGTGGGAAGCAGGCAGTCCACGCCTGAGAGGAAGTCGCGGCTGCGGACCGCGTTTCCGGGTCGTGACTCGACCGTGATCCGTCCCGACAGGTCGCGGATCTCGCGCATCGCGAACGGCTGGAAGTAGCTCTCCTTGTCGGCGCTCGGGAGTGGCGGGATGCCGGCGAGGGTTAGGCTTGCGGCGACGTACTCGGCTGCGGCGTCGAGGCCGTGGCTGGTCAGACCCCGTCCCTCCAGGGCGGGGGACGCCAGCAGCGCAATGTGGGCGCCCAATGCCGGTGCCTTGATGGTCGCCAGAGCGGTCTCGGCCGGCTCCGGCAGTGGCTGAGCTGGCGCCGCGGTCGAGAAGTCGTCGGCCGGGCTCGGCCTGGTGGTCTGAGCGGCGGCAGGGCTGGCCAGGGTGATCGTCGCGGCCAAGCCCACGAGAGCGATGAGTCCTTGCATGCGCAATCCCGTCCGGCAACACGGCCTGGGCGAGGGCTTCCCGCCCGTGCGGTGCCTATGCAGCCGCCATGATAGGTCGCCCGCGAGCGGACAGGCTACCGGACGACCCGGATCACGGGTAGCTTCCCGGCTGGACCGACGAGTGCCCCAAACCGCGGATACTGGTAAAGCCCGTACATCGCCGTCGGCTCCAGCACGAGTGCGGTCCGCACGGCGGCCTCGCCGTCAAGGGGCACCCAGAGGGTCCCGGACGGCAGCTCACGGCTGGCGGGCCTTTCCCGGCGCACGATCTGGCGGCCCTCATAGCGGGAGTAGACGTCGTCGAACTCCTGCTCGACGCGCAGCAGTGTGCACGCCTCGGCCGTCACCGGGCGCGGTGCGGCCAGCTCCTCGTACGGTATGCCGTGGCGATCGAGGAGGATCTTGAAGTCCCTGGCGGCCGCCGGCTCGACGGCGTAGCCGAGCGGAGTCGGCACCGCGGTCTTCACCGCCATCAGGGTCATCATGTTGGCGGTCGGGATCCAGACGGTACGCCCTGTGGCGATCTCGAGGACCGGAAAATCGGTCACCCGGGGCCCCGGGTTGACCCAGAGGTAGTTGGTTGGAATGAAAGCAGGGAACGACCTGCTCCGTGACGCCTCGACCGCGGCCAGATCGGTCTTGCGGTGGCCGTCCCCGTCGATGAAGCGCCGGAACAGCACCAGGTACGCATCCACCCGGTTGCCGAGATCGGCCGCGGAGTCGGGCCCGGCACGCCTGACAGCAGCCTCGATGATGAACGACAGGCCGCCGTACATGCCGAGCCCGTTAAGCCCGCCGTCGATATCCGGGGCCGAGTGCCGCTGCTCCTCGTCGGGCGGCGGCGATCACGCCGGGGTCGAAGAGCGGGTTGTTGACCCCGTCCATGGTGATGTCGGGCCAGGCCATCCATCCCCGGTCTCGGCGGTCCTCGGAATCGCGGGTGAACTCGTGGCAGTCGACGGCCAGGTGCGGGCGCAGCCGCCGTGCGACCCGGTGCAGGGCCTGCGTCTCCGGCTGCTCGAGGACGATGTGGTCACGGTTGAGGTCGGCGCCCGCGGTGTTGCGTCGGTGCTCCGCCTCGGCACCATCCGGATTCATCATCGGCATCACCCAGAGATCGACGTCGCGAGGCAAACGCTCGGGCTTCGCCGCGATGTCTCGCAGCAGATACAGGAGCGCGTCCTTGCCCGAGACCTCGTCTCCGTGCTGCTGGGCGTAGAGCAGGATCCGGAAGGGCGGTGTGCCGCCTCGGGTCGCGTGCGCCAGGAAGACCGACCGACCCTGGGAGGTCGTGCCCTCGACCGAAACGGACACGGGCCCCTTGCCGTCAATGCCCTTGAGGAACGTCTCCATCGCGGCGTACGGGATGGTCGCCTTCAAATTCCGGTGGTCCTGTGGCATCACAGATGCGAAGGGCTGCGCTCCGGCGACCGCTCCGATCGCCGTGAGGCACGTCAGCCCAACCAGTCTCGTCAGAAGACCCATATCGTCTCTCCTTGCCAGCCAGACGCTCCACTTCTCCAACCCTGTGCGCCAACCTGGGCGGGGTCGTGGACGTGGTCGTAGACCATGGATGCGGATCGCCAGTGGGAACTGGTCCCCAACTGCAGCGTCATTGACATTTCTGCCGGCCCTTCGGGCTGGTGTTTCGCGCCAGGGCTGGAGTCCACGTCGACGTCCAGGGCCACGTCCACGCCTACGTCGACGGGGACACCTGGAACGGGGCGGGACGACGCCGGCGCGACCGGTCCGCGGCCTCTCAGAGCGTCGCCAGGAGGTCGGCGAGCAGGACGATGCGGCGCCCGAACGAGCGCAGGTCGAGGTGCTCGTCGCGGGTGTGCATCCCGTCGCCAACCGGGCCGAGTCCGTCGACGATGGGGACCAGGGACGGGTCGGCGACGTAATTGGGGAATGAGATGCCGCCGCGGTCCTCCTCGACCTCGAGAACCCAGCCGCGGGCGGCGGCCAGGGCGGTAACCCGTCTTGCCAGGGGTCCGCCAGGGCCATGGGGATCCACGGGCGGCACGCTGACGCCCTGGGAGAACGTCATGGCGAGGTCCCAGGCATCCGCCACGGCAGCCGTGAGCTCCTGAAGGCTCGTCATGATGCGCTCGCTGTCGGCCGGCGAGAGGAATCTCGCCTCGCCCTCGGCGACGGCGCGCTCGGAGACGACGTTGCGGCGGCGGGTGCTGCCGAGAAGGGCGTGGTGCTGGGCGAGGTTGTCCACGAAGTCGGTGTCGCCGGCCACCAGGCGTGCGACATTGACAGTGACGCCCGCCCCGGTCTCGGAGAGCCGCTGCGCCCGAGACGCCCAGTCGGCCGCCGCAGCCAGCGCCGAGCGGCCCTGCCAGTAGGCCAGGCCGGAGTGAGCGGCCCGCCCCGTCACGTCGAGTCGCCACTCGAAGAGCCCGCGACGCCCGGCGACCAGGGTTTCCGCGTCGCCGCGCCGCTCTCCCGGCTCCAGGACCAGGAGGGTCCGGGCGGTCTGACCCCAGCGACGCACGGCGCGCTCGGAGATGGTGCCGCTCACTTCCTCGTCGGGGACGGCGACGAGCAGGACGTCGTTCGGTGGCTTCTCACCGCGCGCGGCGAGGAGGTCAAGCGCGCCGAGGAGAGTGGCGAGGCCGCCTTTCATGTCGAGGGCGCCGGTGGCCCACAGCTTCGCGTCCTCGAGGCGGGGCGGCGCCGCCTCGAGCACCGTGTCGAGATGGCCGACGAGCACGAGAGGGTGCTCCGACGCGGCCGGCCCCCTGGCCAGCAAGACAGGCTGTGGCATCCCGTCTTCGTCGGGTTGGTCCACGACCTGAGCGGTCAGGCCACGGCGGTCGAGCTCGGATGCGAGGCGGCCGGCGAGACGCCGGAGGCCGGGGACGTCCCCGCTCGCGGAGGAGATCCCGCACAGCTCGACGAGGAGCTGCGTGGAGGCTTCGAGGATCCTCGACGGCAACACTTCACTCGGTGGTGACATCAACACCTCCGCACCGGCAGTGTACCCAAAGTGGGCGGTCAGCGCGATGGCCTGGCCGGGTGTCAGTTGATGAAAAGCGACCGCGAGGCGAAGTTGGGGTCAGAGGTGACGTTGACCCCGAGCCGGCGCAACCCGGCCTCGTCGCCGGGTGTGGGGATGTGGGAGGTGTGGAACTCGCAGCCGGACAGGCTTTCGAGCCGTTGCATGGCCACTTTCGCGGCGGGGTTGGCGGTGGCCGACATGCCGAGGGCGATGAGAGTCTCTTCGAGGTCCAGGCTGACCGACTTCATCTTGAGGATGTCCTTCTTGAGGTTGGCGATCGACTGCATGATGGTGGGCGCCAGGAGATGGATCTCGTCCGGGATGCGCGACAGGTGTTTGATGGCGTTGAGCACGACCGCGGAGGCGGCATGCATGAGCGCCGAGTTCCTGCCCGAGACGATCGTGCCGTCGGCCAGCTCGATGGCGGCCCCGCAGTAGCTCCCGTCGTTGCCCTTGCCGGCGGCTTCCGCCCCAGCCGCGGCGGCGCGGGCTGGCCCGACCACCTTGCGATCTTCCTCGGAAAGTCCCAGTGACTCCATGATCAGCTCGGCGCGATCGGCGTCCTCACGCTCTACCAGACCGACGGCGAACTCGCAGGCGTAGCGGAAGTGGCGGCGGATCACTTCCTGGCGTGCCGCCTCGCGCACGGCCAGGTCGTCGACAATCGCGAAGCCGGCCCGGTTAACGCCCATGTCCGTTGGGGATCGATAGATGGCGGCGCTGGCGGTAATGCGCTCGAGGATGCGCTGGAGGAGGGGATAGGCCTCGACATCGCGATTGTAGTTGACGGCCTGCTCGCCGTAGGCCGCGAGGTGGAAGGGGTCGATGAGGTTGACGTCGTTGAGCTCCACCGTGGCCGCCTCGTACGCCACGTTGACGGGGTGCTTGAGAGGCAGGTTCCAGATCGGGAAGGTCTCGAACTTCGCGTAGCCGGCCTGGATGCCGTGGCGGTGCTCGTGGAAGAGCTGAGAGAGGCAGGTGCCGAGCTTGCCGCTGCCAGGCCCCGGACCGGTCACGACGACGATGGGGCGGTCGGTGGGGATGAACTCGTTGGCGCCATATCCGTCGTCGCTGACGATGAGGTCCACCTCCGTTGGGTAGCCACGGGTGGCCCGGTGGGTGAAGACCCTCACACCGCGGCGTTCGAGCCGGGCCCGGAAGACGCGCGCCGCTGGTTGGTCGGCAAACCGTGTGATGACCACTCCGCCGACCCGCAGACCCCAGTCGCGCAGGTCGTCGATGAGCTTCAGCGCGTCCACGTCGTACGGGATGCCGAAGTCGGCGCGGATCTTCTTGCGGGCGATGTCCCCGGCGAAGATGCAGACCAGGATCTCGGCCTGATCCTGCAGCTCGCGCAGGAGGCGGATCTTGACGTTGGGGTCGTACCCTGGCAGCACGCGCGCCGCGTGGTAGTCGAACGCGATCTTGCCCCCGAACTCCAGGTACAGCTTGTTGCCGAGCCGCTCGCAGCGCTCGACGATCGCGCGTGTCTGCTCGGCGAGGTACTTCTCGATGTCGAAGCCGATGGCCCTACCCATGGGTCGTCCCCCTCGGAAATGTCCGCACGCCGGGAGCAGAGGGTAGCACGGTGAAGCCAGCGGACAAGCCTCAACAAGTCGCGAGATGTCGTCTCAAAGTGAAGCTGCAGGTTGCTTTCCGAGGCCTGTTCCCGTAGAGTGAACCGGCCTGCGGGGGCCGGGGCTTGAGGCGACATGGAAGCGATGATCGACACCACTGAGCGCTGGGGTGCCTTGGATCTCCTCAAGGCGCCGGTTACCGTGCTCGTGGGCCATTTCGGCGCCGGCAAGACCGAGATCGCCATTAACCTGGCTGTGGCGTTCAAGCAACGTGGCGAAGCTGTGTCGCTGGCTGACCTTGACCTGGTCAAGCCGTACTTCCGCTCCCGCCTGGCCCGCCACGAGCTGGGCCTGATGGGTGTTGGCGTGGTGGTGCCCGATGGCGACATGGTCTACGCCGACCTGCCGATCCTGGTGCCGCAGGTCAAGGGTCTGATCGCCCGGGCCGGAGCCGGGGCCGGCGGCGA
>DAONEV010000209.1:0-7364 GCA_035403265.1 Thermoanaerobaculaceae bacterium
CAACGCCATCCAGGAGGTGGAAGAGGTGCACGTCGTGACCGGGGAGTACGACCTGGTGGTGAAGGTCCGAGCCCGCGACACCGAGCACCTCCAGCAGCTTCTGGTGGGCCGCATCCACAAGGTGACCGGCATCGCGCGGTCCGCCACCGAGGTCTGCATGACCTCACCGATCGAGCGCCTTGGGCCGTTCGTCTCGCCTCCTGCAGCCCCGTCGCCGGCCGACCCGCCGCGCGGCCGCGACGCCTGGTAGGCCCTTCCACCCACCCAGGCTCCAGGCTCAAGTTCCTGCACCCACCCGGGCTCTGGGCCGCAGACTCGAAGCTTCAGGCTGCTGGCACAGGATCACCCGCCTGTTCGTTCCAAGGCTGGTCACCTCAGGGGAGGTTGGGGGAACCTTGAGCCTGTACTTTGCGCCAGCAGCCTGGGAGGGGGAGAAACAGCAGACCCCGCCACAAGGGCGGGGCCTGCTTGGAGCAGGAAGGGGAGAGAGAGCCTACCAGGTGAACTTGATGGTGTAGCTCAAGGTCGCCGAGTAGGCGCTGTTGTAGCCGTAGTTCTTGATGTAGACCGTCAGGGCCGAGGTGCCGGTGTTCTTGTAGGTGACGGTCTCCTTGACGCCCGTGCCGTTGGTGCCGCTGGCCAGTGTGGTGCCGGCCGAGTTGTAGAGCTTGACGTCATAATCCTTGGTGGAGGGTGGCTGCATCTCGACGGTAAGGGTCTTGCCGGCCGCCAACGAGACCTTGAAGTAGTCAACGTCGGTGGAGGTGCCGATGGTGCCGGTGAGCTGAGTGCCCGAGGCGGCGATATTGTTCGCCGTCGCCGTGGTGCCGTTGGGTTCGGTCTCGGTGCCGGTCCCGCCGGAGGTCGTCACGGTGAGGCTCACGGTGGCAGTCTTGGTGAGGCCGCCGCCCGTGCCGGTCACGGTCAGGGTGTAGGTCCCGGCCGCGGCGGTGCCGCCACCCAGGGTCAGGGTGGAAGTGCCCGAGCCCGGGGCCGCAATCGAGGTCGGGTTGAAGCTCGAGGTGGCGCCGGTCGGCACGCCGGAGACTGTCAGCGCGACTGCGTTGCTGAATCCGCCCGAGACCGTGGTGGTCACAGTGACGGTTCCGGTGGCGCCCTGCGCAACACTCAGGGATGTCGGGGTGACCGCCAGGGTGAAGGACGGCGTCGAGCCGGTGTAGGTGGCGTTCAGACTCATCCCCGAGTAGGTCGCGTAGGCATACAGGCCGATGTACCAATCACCAGCCGTCGGGCTCGAGACGGAGACGGTCTCGGCATTGCCGGACTTGTATGGGCGGTAGTCGTAGGTCGAGGACGTGGGCTGAGCCCCGCGCTTGACGTAGAGGTCGCAGTCGCCGGTGCCGCCGGTTGTCTGGATGACCAGGCTCGACTGTCCGCTGGGCACCACGATCTTGTAGTACTTCCAGGTTCCGGTGGCGCCCGAGAGGCTCGACACCGTCTGGCCGTTGGTGAGAACCTCCACGCCGCCTCCCGAGGTGGTGACCGTGAAGGAGACAGTCGCGGTCTTCGTCACTCCGCCGCCCGTGCCGGTCACGGTGACGGTGTAAGTCCCGGCCGTGGCGGTGCCGCCGCCCAGGGTCAGGGTCGAAGTCCCGGAACCCGGCGCCGCGATGGAGGCAGGGTTGAAGGAAGATGTCGCGCCCGTGGGCACGCCAGAGGCGGTGAGCGCCACCGCATTGCTGAACCCACCCGAAACGGTCGTGGTCACGGTCACGGTGCCGGTGGCACCCTGGGCCACGCTGAGCGTCGTGGGGGCGACCGCAAGGGTGAACGTCGGAGCCGTGCCGCCCGAGTACGTCCCTTGCAGGGTGACACCCGAGTACGCCGAGTAGGCATTCAGTCCGATGTACCAGTCGCCGGCTGTCGGGCTGGAGACCGTCACGGTCTCGGCGTTGCCCGACTGGTACGGACGGTAGTCATAGACTGACGAGGTGGGGGTCGCACCGCGCTTCACGTAGAGGTCGACATCGCCCGTTCCACCCGAGGTGGCAATCGTGAGCGTCGTCTGGCTGGCGGGAACCACCAGCTTGTAGTAAGCCCATGCACCGGTCGCGCCGGAGAGGTTCGACACGGCCTGTCCATTGGTGAGAGTGGTCACCTGGACCACACCACCGGGGGCGCCGACGGCATCCCAGCACTTCTGGACAGCAGCGACCTCGGTCGCGGTATAGAGGTCGGTGGCGGCCTGGACCGTCGCGTTTCTGGCCCCCTGGAAGTCAGTGGTGGCGGTCATGTACCCGTAGGTGAGGGCGCGGTAGAAGATCTGCTCGGCCTTGGTGATGGTGACGGCCGGCACGGTCACGGTCGTCTTGCCGCGGGGGTGGGTTCCACCCTGTGACAGCAGGTAGAACGCCAGATTGGCGATGCCGCTGTTGGTGTGCACGCCGCAGTAGTCATTGGAGCTGGAAGGAGTGCAGGAGCCGGAGTAGTTGCGCTCCGGGTAGTAGTCGGCCGAGTCGCCGTCCTGCGTCGGGTTGTTCATGTAGCGGAGGGCGTCGCCCGAGGTCGCTGGTGTCCAGACCTCTTCGCCGACCTTCCACGTGTTGGCGCTCACCGCGCCGTCGCGGTACGCCTCGGCGCCGGCGCCGAGGATGTCCGACATGGCCTCGTTGAGGGCGCCGGAGTCCTTCTCATAGTTGAGGTTGGCGGTCCGCTCGGTGACGGCGTGCGTGAGCTCGTGGGCGACGACGTCGAGCGCCTTCGAGAGGTACGAGGCATTGGTGCCGTCGCCATCACCGAACACCATCTGGGTGCCGTTCCAGTAGGCGTTGACCCAGTTGGTCCCGACGTGCACGGTGCCGATGAGCTGAGCGCCCGCGTTGTCGAAGGAGTCGCGGTTGAAGCGGGTCTTGTAATAGTTGTAGGTATAGCCGAAGTTGTTGTAGCAATCGGTTGCGGAAGCGTCGGTCGACGAGCCGCCCTCCTGGAACATCAGTGTCCCAGGCAGTGTCGGAGTATCGGGGTTGGTGTGGTTGCCGTTGTAGATCTTGCGGTACATGGCGGTCTTGAGGATCGCCCGGCTGGTCACGAGGTCGCCGGTGTTGGCGTCGGCGTAGACCCGGTCAATCCTGATCTCACCGTCCAGCTCGAACTGGAGGTTCGCTGCATACGCGAGGTAGACCTTGTCGTTGGCCACCACGTAGGTGAGAGTCGGGTAGTCGAGGACCTTCGCCTCGGTGATTCCGGCCTCGATCGCTGCTGCTTCGAGCGCCATCTCGGGGCCCATTCCGGCCACGGTCGGGAGGTCTTCGGTCGGGAAGAAGCGGCCGACCAGGGCGTGGACCTGACCGGTCCTCTCGCTCGCATGCACCCAAACCTCGGCGCCCTCGATGGGCAGTCCCCGGAATGACTGCTGGTACCTGACGTGCACCTGGCCCAGGTCATCGCGAAGGGTCCGCGAGGCGGCCAGCTCGGCGTCCTCCGGGGTGTCGTAAAGGGGGGTCAGGTTCTTGAGGAACCTCAGGCCCGTGCCCTCTGCATCCCCCCGCCCCAGCGTGCCCAGCTTGCCGGCCACGAAGTTCGGCGTGCCGTTGTTGTCCAGCGCAACGTGGCTCACCTGGGGCAGGGAGGCCAAGGCCTGCCACTGCTCGTCTCCGGTGAGCTGAGAGAAGGGTTTACCTGTTCCGGCTGCAAGCGCCAATCCCGCCACCAGCGCCAGCGCCACCACCAAGCCCGCATACCGCCTCATCCTGTCCTCCTGCCCGGCCGGGAGGTCCCGGCGCGGGACCTACAAAGATGTCTTGAGCGGAATGTACGAGCGTCAATTCCGGCTGTCAAGTGTTCAGGTGAATGTGGATCGAGACAGAAAGAACGTCACACATAGCCATATATTGCCGATGAACCATCGGAAGGCGAGCGCTAGCACGTGTGCCGGTGAATGGTTCTTTCAAGGCCCGGTCTCCTCGGGCGCCGAGCCCGCGCTCGATTCGTCCCAGATCGCCCCGAAATCCTTGTTTCGGCGGCCTCCGGACGGGCCGGTCGGACTCCTGCGGCGGCGTGGCTGACGTCACGTCGGCTCGCCGAGATGGTGCCTGGCATTGGAGCCATCTGAAGATTCAGCGTCTCTCTGGCCGTCCATCCACCGATTGGTAACCAGATGGATTGATAATCCGATGAAGCGGCATCCGGCGACAGGATGGTTGGAACTGGGGTCGGTGGCCGTATGGGGCGCCTGGCCGGGGCGTGCCTGTGGGAGAATGTTCCGTCGATGTTGCCGGTTGGCAGCATCGGCGGGTCGAGGCGCACGGGAAGGCGGGATCATGTGATGGGACGCAGGATCGCAACTGGTTTGCTCTTGATGGCTACGGGGATGGCCGTCGCCTGTGGCACGCCTGAGGTCCCCGCCATCTCGGGCCCCGTGCCCTGGGCAGCCTCCCTGGATCTGGCACGCAGCCGGGCCGCTGCAGGCAACAAGCTGGTGATGGTGGAGTTCTATGCCTCCTGGTGCGGATGGTGCAAACGGCTCGAGGCGCGGACGCTGGCCGATGAGCGCGTCATCAGGGCCCTTGCGGCGGTGGTGCCAGTGCGGCTGGATGGAGAGGGAGGCGGTCAATCCGAGGCGGAGCGTCTGGGGGTGCGCGGATACCCCACGATCGTCTTCATGGCCCCCGATGGTCGGGAGGTGGGCCGGATTCCGGGCTATCTCGACCCGGAGCCCTTCCTGCAGGAGCTCTCGGACGTACTGAAGCGCTCATAGTCTCGGTCACGCGGCGATTCAAGGTTCGGGGCGCGTTTGGCAGACGGCGTCGGGTGACCGGTCATCACAGGTTTCTGGCGGCGCGTTCTCCGCAGGAGTGGGATGCCGGCACCGAGCTGCAAGACTCCACCGGTTGCCTCGGCCCTCAATCGTCAGAGGCGTTCTTCGCCTCCGCGGCGGCGATGGATGCGGAGGTTGTGGGCAGCTCCCCCGGCTTGTAGGTGTAGAAACGGAGCTGAGACACCCACCCCATGGCCATGACGTCGTGCCAGTGGCCCGAGCACTCCCCGGGCTCTTTGCCGTCCGGGACTGCCTCGAGAATGGCGTTCTGGCCACACTCGGGAGTGGCGCGCAATCCGGTCGTGCGGTCCACCGGGAGCATGGTCACGCCTGCAGGTGGCACGAACTCCTCCTGCTTGACCGCCTCGGGCTGTGTGGCGAGCCATTCCTTCATGAAGGCGATCCAGGTCGGCAGTGCGGCCTCGGCACCGGTCATCTTGTTTCCAATGGGCTGCTTCAGGTCACGTCCGACCCACACGGCACAGGTGATGCGGGGGTGGGCGCCAATGAACCAGGCGTCGGTGTAGCGGTCCGTGGTGCCAGTCTTGCCGGCCAGGTGGGCGCCCAGCTCGGCGGCCTTGGCCCCCGTGCCTCTTTGCACCACACCCTCCATGACGTGGGTCATGAGGTACGCGACATCCTCCCGGATCGCCTGCTTGATCCTGGGTTTTGTCTCGAAGATGACCTTGCCGTCGGCGTCCTTGACCCGCGCGATGAAGTAGGGGGTCGGTACCTGCCCGTGATTGACGATGCCGGCATACGCCGCCGCCAATTCCCGCACCGAAAGCTCGAACGCTCCCAGCGCCATGGTCGGGTAGGGTGCCAGCCGCTCGGTCACTCCCAGACGACGCGCGACATCGATGACGGCCTCGCCCGAAACCATCTGTTGCAGCTTCACTGCCGAGGCGTTGAGGGAGTGCTCGACGGCGTGCCGGAGGGTGACGATGCCGTCGTATTGCCTGTAGTAGTTGACCGGGCAGTACGTCAGCTCGCCCTTCTCGTCGGGTAGCAGCACCGGCCCGTCGTAGATCGTATCGGCAGGGGAGAAGCCGCGTTCGAAGGCGGCCAGATAGACGAATGGCTTGAACGCGGAGCCGCACTGGCGTGCCGACTGCCATGCCCGGTCCCACTCGGAGCGGTTGTAGTCAAACCCGCCGACAAGCGCAAGGACCGCCCCGCTCCGGTTGTCGAGAGTGAGGAGTGCCCCTTCGATCCTGGGCTCGGGTTCGAGCGCCACCCGGAGGTCCGCTCCGGCCGAAACGACGTTGTCGCCGAGCCGCACCAGCACCACGTCGCCGCGCTTGGTAAGCCGGGTCATGTTGCTTCGGCCGGTCCACTTGACCCCTTCGAGATCGAGGTGGGCCGCGCGGCCGGCAATACGAAGCTCGGCGCGCTCGGCCTCGACCTTGACGACCAGCGCGTACGCCAGCTCGCCGGCCTTCCATCGCAGGAACGGCCAGGTCGCGTCGTGCCACAGCTCCAGGTCCTGGTCGCCGTCGGTCAGCACGTTCCGGCGAGCCCCAGGCCAGCCCTGGCGGTGCTGCAGGGCCACCAGACCCTCCCGCAAGGACGACTCGGCGGCGGTCTGGAGCTGGAAATCCAGGGTCGTCTCGATGGTCAGGCCGCCTTCGAGCATCTGTCTGGTGCCGAACTGCTCCTCGACGGCCCGCCGCACCTCCTCGACGAAGTAGGCAGAGGCCGGGACGCGGTCGTAGTGTGCGGCGGCGCCGAGTGGCGCCCTGATGGCCGCGTCACGGGCCGCGCGGTCGATCTTCTTCTCCTCGAGCATGCGATCAAGCACATGGTTTCGGCGGGCCAGAGCGCGCGCCGGGACGTCGATTGGGGACAGGTGGGCGGGCTGTTGAGGCAGGCCCGCCAGCAGTGCTGCCTCGGGCAGGGTGAGCCGGGAGGCGGGCTTGCCGAAGAAGAATCTCGAGGCGGCCTCGACGCCGTAATTTCCGTGCCCGAAGTTCACCTGGTTGGCATAGAGGGCGAAGATCTGGTCCTTGGAGAGACGCTGCTCGATCTCGATGGCCAGCAGCATCTCCTTTACCTTGCGGACGAGCTTCTTCTCGCGGCTGAGGATGCCCACGGAGCGGGTGAGCTGCTGGGTGATGGTCGAGGCGCCCTCGGACCAGCGGCGATTGACGAGGTTCATGACCGTGGCCCGCAGGATGCCGCGCGGGTCGACTCCGGTGTGGTGATAGAAGTTGGAGTCCTCGACGGCGATGACCGCGTCGCGGAAGACGGGTGGGATCTGGTCCGCGGCGAGAGGAATGCGCCGCTCGGCGGCAAACGTCCCGAGCAGGGTGCCGTCCTTGGCCCGCACCTGAGTCGCGGAGATCGGCTGGAATGTGGTGAGGACCTCCACGGCGGGAAGGTCCACGAATCGGGACAGCGCAAGGCCAAGGATGGCACCCAGGCCGAGGCCGATGAAGACGCCAATCAGGAGCGCACGGATCAGGGGGCGACCCATGGGGTGCAGCGTACCCCGCCAGCCCCTCACGCCGCAACCGCTGATCGGTGCGTCAGCGAGTCAGCGGATCAGGCGTGTCTTGGTTGCTGCTGATGAGCTGATCTGCTGACT
>DAONEV010000210.1:0-7354 GCA_035403265.1 Thermoanaerobaculaceae bacterium
CGCCCGCGCAAACCTTCACGAGGCGCTCGGCCTTGTCAACCGCCATGCCGAGCATGCTACTCCCGTCTCTTCGCCACGTCGCATGGCCGCGCGCGTCGTAGCCGCCATGCTCGACATCGTAGATTGAGCCCGACGCCGTGGTCTTCTCGGGCAGGTTCTCGCCGAGCAGGAACCCGCGGTTGTCGTAGACGAAGCTCCGCGACTGGTCGCCCGCCCCAGGCCCATCCACCTTCACCCCGATTAGACGGTCGCCCAGGTCATAGGTGTAGACCGCGGTGATCCAGCTCGGAGTGGTAGCCGCATCGAGCTGCTCCGCAACCCCCGCGAGGCGCCCGAACCGGTCGCGGGTCTCCACAGTCGTGAGCTGCTTTTCCGACGTCTCGTCGAGCTTCACGTAGGCCTGGCGGTTCGTCGTGCGGGCGCCCCGGTACGACATGACGACGGCATGACCGCCGCCGTCTGGTGGGGTGGTGGTGGTCGGCCGGCCAAGGGCGTCATATGCGAACGTGGTCCACTTGAGGCCCGCCGCAGCAGTGGCGTTGTTGTCCCACTCCGATCGCCTGTCGACCCAGCCGGACCCCAGGTACTCGGTGACGCGCTTGGCCCACGAGCTGCTCCCCATCCAGCGCTTCTCGACCTTCGGGCGGCCGAGGCCGTCAAAGCGTAGCGATGCGCGCGCCAGGTAGCCGGTGGAGGCGGTGTCGCACGGGTTGGAGGTGCTGTCCAGCCGCTTCCGCGTCATGTGCTCGACGCGTGCGTACTTATCCGTGTCGGTGTCGTCGATCATGCGGAAATACGCATGCTCGACACAGGCACCATGCCCGTACGGCGGCAGCTCGCGGGTGAGGCGGGCCATCACGTCGTATACGTACTCGGTGCACATCCCGGCGGTGTCACAGCTCTTCTTGACGAGACCGGTGGAGGCGTCGACCTCACGGTCGAGGACCTTGAAGGAGAAGGGCGCCGGGGTGGCAAGGCTCAAGTCGACGTACCAGGACTGGGAGCGCACACCGTTCTGGTAGGCGTACCCCAGCTTGTAGCCAGGCGTCTTCGGGTTGGTGGGATCGGCGAGATTGACGCTGCACACGTGAGTGCTGGTCGGCAGCCCGGCGCTGTCACCACCGTAGCTCTCCTCGGTGACCACGTTACCGCGATCGTCCGCCGACTCGGTGAAGACAGCGAGGATGTCATTCCCGGAGCGGGCTCCGTTGCTGCTGGACAGAGTGCGGGTTCGCGTGAGGAACCCGTCGGTTGGGAACCCGCTCCCATCACGGTCGAAGCACGCCTCGGACTGCACCTTGGCGGTGTCCTCCTGCGTCCACTGGGTGTCGTAGGTTCCGAGGATCCACGGCTTGTCCATGGGCCAGCGGACACTGGTCGATCCAATGGCAGGGTCCTCACCGACGACAAACACGGGGTAGCCTCCGGACGAGGGATTGAAGCCGGTGAAGGAGGTGCGGATGCTCTGCCCGGGGAAGCTCCCGTCTGTCGTGGCGGTCCGGTGATTTCCCAGTCCGTCGTAGCCGTCGTAGGTGACCCCGGCGAACCTACATGGCACGGTCGCACCGCCGGGAGTGCAGGGGCCGGTCGATCCATCAACCGCATCATCGAGGTAGTAGGTACGCTCAGCAGTCCTGAAGCGGTTGATGTGCCGATACTCGACCCAGAGGACCGGTGTCGTTCCGAAGTCGTCGTGGCCGTAGCTTACAAAGGACTGTCGTAGCTTCATACCAGACAGTTCGCCTGCCAGCGGGTCGGTCACCGTCCCGCTGAAGAGCTCGCTTGAGAGGAATCGCTCCGCAGCGGCAGGATCACTCACTCGGCGTGTGTAGGGAAGCGAATACTCCCAAACCGGGAATTGGTACGGGCCTAAGGAGAAGTTCTGCGGACCAGCGATGAAGTAGTATGCGTTGTCATTGGCCTCCGGTGTGCGGACCAGCACTCGCCGCTCCATCGGAATGCTCGCCGCGAGGCCCTCCACCATGTCGTTCCCAACCCTGGTGAAATACTGCCACGTGGCGCCTCCGTCGGTGCTCCCGGTCCGCGCGGTCTTCGACGCAATACCACTCCAATCGTAAGAAATTCGCGCCGTGCACCGCTCTTCTGGGTAAGAAGGAACGCACGAAGGCTTGGATTCGTCCGCATACGCGAAGTATGCCCACCGTTGCCACGTCCACTCCAGGCTCCCACCGGTTGGCAGCACCAGCTTCTTGATGATGCCTGGGGTATCGTCCCCAGCAGAGTCCGACGGCCGATCAGAATAGTAGTCTGGCATCGACAACGACCAGTTGGAGTCCGGCAGGGTGACGCTGCTGAGGAAGGGCACATCGTTCGTCCCGTCGTTCAGCCAGTCGGGGCTACCAGTCAGGGGGTTGTCGTCGGTGTCGTTGTACGAGCGATGGAAGGTTGGGAACGTGTAGTAGAACGAATACACAGCTTTGGTGGTTGTGGAGCCGAACGACGCCAACTTGAGCTTCTCGACGGTCCCGTTGGGACCAAGTTCCACGGTGTGCTCGCGCCCGCTACCCGAGCTGTCGGTCACGGTCCACCGTTCGTGGGTCTGCCCGCTCTCTTCCCAGGTGGAGTACGCCACGCTCATCCGGTTCCCATGAGCATCGACGATCTGCGCAAGGCGCCACTTGGTTGCCTGACCTGGAATGCCGGAGAACACGTAGCTCGTACCATCGGGGTACTCGACGGAGCGCCGGGGGGGGCCCCAGTCGGACCTGAGCCGGAGATGACTGCCATCCGTGGTGTAGCGCTTCGGACAATCCTCTGCGCCTCCCTGGCAGTTGGCAAACACATGCTCCGAGCCATCGGCCGCGATGAACACCCACTCGCCTGGACGGAGGTTTCCGCTGGCGTCGTCCGGGTCGAGCAGCCGGCCGAGCGAAAGCGACCACCCGAGACCGGCATTCGATGACCGGGCCGGCAGGGCACGGAGCCTCGAGCAGTAGTACCAGCTCTGGTTTGCAGAATCGTAGCAGGCGGGTGGCTCACTGGGGTCCTCCCCGAGTTCCTTGAAGTCCCAGACGGAGGAGTTGTAGACAAGGGTGAAGCCGTAGGAAAGCCCTCCACCGACAGGGAAGCGTGGCCCGAGGGGAAGGGTCAACGTCACGTGACCGGTGGCCAGGTCGACTGAGTCGATGTTGCCGAAATCATAGAGCTTGTCGGCCGCAAGACCGCGTTCGAGCGGGGGGTCGTGCTGCGCGTGCACCGGCGAGACCAGCACCGCCGCGGCGAAGGTGATGGCCATGGCAAGGGTCAGAGCAAGTGGGCGAGGCCGTGCCATGGCTACCTTCCCTCCTTGACCCAGTACTCGAGCGAGTCGGGGTTGATCGCGACCAGGACGTCGCCAGGCTGGTACCCACCAACTGCTTCGGTGGCGACTCCCAGAGGTGACAGGGCTCCGATGGGCATGGTCAGCGTTCCGTCGCCTGCACCATCACCGTCCGATGGCGTGCCATCGGCGAACCGCCCCACCGAAGCGCCAGCGCCGGGGCGTACCAGCATGAGCTCGTACCGGGACCCAGCCAGGCGGACCATGTCCTCGCGGACCTCCGGTTTGACGAGCAGCTCGCCGCTTCCCGGGGCCAGCTCGGCTAGCGGCATCGCTCCTGGTGTCACCACGGTCAGGCTGCCGGTCGAGAGGTCGACCAGAGCCCAGATCGACTGCACCACCACGACGTCCCCGAGGTCGATGACGACGGACCCGTCCGAGTCCTCGTCCCGCACCAGGCCGTCGCGCCGAAGCACCCGGAGGTAGGTTCCGGGCCGGTCATGGGAAACCGTCATCCAGGCCAGCGTGCCACCAGGCGTCAGGCCTCCGACCTTCACTGTTCGTTCACCGAAATCGGCCGTCAGTGGAGCAGCCGAAAGCGTCGGAGCGCAGAGTATGAGCAGCAGGGTAATGATCGACCATCGGCGCACGGCTTTCCCCTTCCCTGGCACCGCTGCGCCCCCCACAACACCGCGGACCGTCTCGCACGAACGGTGTTCAAAATAGAGCTCCTCCCGTTTCCTGTCAAGAGATGAGATTGCTCCTGGCGCTCGACAAATTAGTGCGGGCTCGCCGAGCAACCCGTAGTACCCCTCACTGCGAACGGGCCGCTGAGCACGCGAGAGCGCACGCTCGAGATGACAACGCCGCCCGACCGCGATGGGCAGCACATCAAGTCCGCGTCGGATCGACCCGCCTGGCTCCGCGAGCGATCTGCTGCCGGCGCAGGCCTACCAGGGCAACGCGGACGGGTCGGCGGGGAGCTGCGACAGGAGGACCTCGACGGACCGGGCGAGCTGGACGTCCCGATCGGGCGCGAGGTCGTCCTGCGGCGGCTGCTCGACCACCACGTCCGGCACCACGGCGTGGTTCTCCTCGTTGATCCCCGATCCGGCGACGTACCAGCCTCGCCCGGGGAGACGCACCATCGAGCCGTCGACCAGGGTGGCGGCGTCAGTGGAGATCACCGCTCCGAAGGTCGGCGTGCCGACCACGCTGCCGCGCTTGAGGGTCTGGAATGCCCAGGAGAAGATCTCGGCGTTGGAGTAGCTGTCCTGGTCGCAGAGTGTCAGGGCCGGCCGGGTCCACGCCGGCATCGGCAGGCGCTCGGCGTCGGGGTAGGCCTTCGCCTTGGGGTCGGCCCCCCGGGGAACGGTCCAGGCGTGCCGGCGGACGCTGAGAATGGTCATGAGGTAGTCGGTGGTCCAGCCGCCGCCGTTGTTTCGGACATCGATGATCAGCCCCTGCTTGCCGTTCGCAGCAGCGAAGAGGTCGCGCTCGAACTCCTCGAGGGAAGGCTCGTCCATGCCCTCGATGTGGATGTATCCGAGCTTGCCGGCCGACCACTTCTCGACCAGAGCGCGGCGCTCCTTCACCCACACCCTGTAGCGCGCCTTGCGGACCTGGTCGAGGGGGGCGGGAGTCAGCACGACATCGCGCTCCCCTGCCTTGCCCGCGACCCGAAGACGCACGCTCTGCTTGACCGTGTCCGCCAGCATCGAGTGGAAGTTGCGACCCGCGGTGACAGGCTCCCCGTCGACGGCGAGGATGCGATCGCCTGGCTGGAGATTGGCGTCGGTCCTCGCCGCCGGTGTGTCGGGCAGGACCTGGGTCACGATCACCGAGCGGCCATCGCTCGCCGGCTCGATCTCGACCCCGAGGGAGCCAGTTGGAACCGGCTTTGGCGCCCCGGCGGCCCGGAACCGCATGTGCGAGGCGTTGAGCTCGCCACCCAGCAGGTTCATGACCTCCTCGAAGTCCTCGCGGGTCGACGCGCCGACAGCCAGGGGGCGGTACCTGGCGTGGAGCGCCGTCCAGTCGGCACCGTGGAACGCCGGGTCGTAGAAGCCACGATCCAGCTCCCGCCAGGCCTCCTCGTAGACCTGCTCGCGGAGCGCCAGCCTGTCCACGTCATGGCGCGCCGAGAACGTCACCGGGTCTCCGGCCTTGCCCTCCAGGTCGGTGCTTCCGACCGTGCCCTTGCCGCTGCGGTAGAGCACGAGCTTGCCATCCCTCGAGAAGACGAGCTGCCTCGGGTTGGTGCCACCGGTGGTGAGGCGCTTGAGCTCCTTGCCGTCCCAGCGAACCTTGTAGAGGTCCCGCTCGCCCTCCAGATCGGCGCTGAAGACCACCGTCTTGCTGTCCGGCGACACCGCCAGGCCCTCCTCGTCGCCGGGGAGGGCCAAGACCAGTGCGGCCCGCTCGTGGATGCCGTCGAAGTCAATCGCGACCGGGCGCGTGGCCGGGACGCCCGCCTTGTCCGGGCTCCTGGGATCGGCCTTGGGCTTGTCGTCGGCCTTTTCGCCGGCCGGCTTCTTCTTCGCCTCGTCGTCCTCGGCCAGCGCCACCCACTCCTCGGGGCTGCGCTCGTCGTCGGCGCGAGTCAGGTAGACCGCCCACACGTCCTGGGTGCGGGCGTGACGCTTCGAGAGCCAGTAGAGCCGGCGCCCGTCCGGCGACCAGACCGGATCCACGTCGACGCCGGGGTGCTGCGAGATGTTGACCGCCGAGCCGCCGACCGCTGGGACGATGAAGACCTCGCTGTTGGCCGCCTGGTCCTCACGGGAGAACGCCAGCCACTGGGAGTCCGGGGACCAGGCAAACGTGATCGGGCTCCAGTGCTCGAAGAGGACCCTGGGCTCGCTGCCGTCCGCTCGCGCCACCACCAGGTCACCCTTCCCACGGACCCATGCGAGGCGCTTGCCGTCCGGCGAGAAGCGGGGTAGCGACTCGTCTTGCGGCGTCTCCGTCAACCTCGACTCGGTGAAGCTCGCCGCCCGAACGAAATTGCCGTCGTCGCGACCGGCGGGTGCTGCGACCATGAGATCGAGCTGGCCAAACCGGTCGGAGGCGAAGAGGAGCTGCTTGCCGTCCGGGCTCCAGATCACGTCCCGTTCGTGCGCCGGCGTCTCGGTCACCCGCACCGTCGGCGGCGGCGCCACCGAGGCCGCGTCCTTCCCCCGCCGAGCGACCACGAAGACATCGCCGGCCACCACCAGCGCCACTTGCTTGCCGTCCGGCGAGGGCACGACCTCCGCGGCGTCGGCCGTGTAGGTCCTGCGCTCGATCGCTGGCTGCAGCGCGTCGGCCGGGATCTCCAGCACCAGCTTCGCGGGCTCGCGGCTGCCGTCGGCCGGCACCGTGTAGAGACTGTCCCAGAGCTCGTAGGCCACCAGCCGACCGTCGCCCGACACCCGAGGGCTCCGCACGTCGGTCCCGGTGTGCCGCGAGAGCTGGGTCAGCTTCCTTCCCGGGAGGTCGAGCCGGAAGACGTTGCGGTCCGGACCGCCGTTGTCGGAACGGAAGACCAACGCCTCGTTGCCCACCCACGACACGCCGTCCTCGTCCCAGTCAGTCCTCGTGAGCCTCTCGAGCCTGCCGGTCGCGATCTCGAACAGCCAGAGGTCGCGGTTGGCGGCGCCACGGTAGTGCCGGCGCTGGGCTGGCGTGCCTCCTCGCACCAGGGCCAGGTACCTGCCATCCGGCGAGGGCACGGCCTCCTGGGCCAGGATGCGGCAGGCCAGGGACTCTGTCCCCCCTGTCTGGGGAATCCGGTAGACCGCCGGCATGCGGTCGGGCGACTCGTGGCGCCGCGAGACGAACACCAGGTCGGCGCCCAGCGCGCCCATGGCAGTGTCGGCGGCCTCGTGGAAGGTGAGGCGGCGGGGCTGCCCCTGGGGCAGGTCGACGATGTAGAGGTCGTCCGCGCCGTCCCGGCTGGACACGAAGGCGAGCCGTTGCCCATCGGGTAGCCACACAGGATGGTGGTCGTAGCCCGGGTTGGCGGTGACCCGCTGGGCGGACGCTCCGCCGCCTGGAGCGATCCAGATGTCCCCCTGCCAGGAGAACGCGATC
>DAONEV010000211.1:0-7345 GCA_035403265.1 Thermoanaerobaculaceae bacterium
GGCGGCATGAGGCGGTGGCGTGTGTGGTGCTGGTGGCGGCCGGGTATCCCGATTCGCCCCGGCGCGGAGACGCCATCGGCGGGCTAGCGGAGGCGCTCTCCCTGCCGGGCACCCTGGTCTTCCAGGCCGGCACGACCATGGAAGAAGGGCGTCTGGTCACGGCCGGAGGCCGGGTGCTCTCGGTGTTGGGTCGAGGCGCGAGTGTTGCCGAGGCGAGTACCACGGCGTACCAGGCGGTCTCGCATATCAGCTTCGAGGGCATGCAGTGCCGCCACGACATCGGAAAGGAACCTTCGTGAGCGCAAGGGTTCTCATTCTCATGGGCTCGGCCAACGACTGGGAGCTCCTGCGTGAAACGGCCACCGAGCTGGACCGACTCGCCGTGAGCTGGGAGGCCCACGTCGCCTCGGCTCACCGCAGCCTGGATCGCACCCTTGCCCTGGTCGAGAAAGCCGAGCGGGAAGGGGTGGAGGTGTTCGTGTGTGGGGCGGGCATGGCGGCCCATCTGGCCGGGGTCGTGGCGGCCCGCACCGTGCGGCCGGTCCTCGGGGTGCCGTTGCCCGGTGGCCTCAACGGCGGCATGGACGCCCTGCTGTCGACCGTGCAGATGCCCGGCGGCGTGCCCGTGGCGACGCTGGCCGTGGGCAAGGCTGGCGCCCGCAACGCCGCATTCCTGGCGGCCGAGATCCTGGCTCTGGGGGACGAGGAGCTGCACGCCCGCCTGTTGGAAGCGCGCGCCGCCCAGGCCAGAGCGGTGGCGGCCGCGGATGCCACCCTGATCCGAGAGGGAGGTGGCGCGTGAGCACGCCTCGTCTCGAAGGTTCAGCCCCTGCTGCGCGGTTCGTGCGTGTCTCGTGGAGTCAAGGGGCCCCAACTCACATGTGCGCCGTGGCGGAAGGAATCGACCCTCAGGTTGGAGGGCAGGTCGTGGTGTCCACCTCCGAGGGTGAGCGCGTGGGTACCGTGACTCGCCACGAGCTCCCGGTGATCCCGCGCGGTTGTATGCGACCGTTCGGAACCGTCGTGCGGCGCGCCAGCGAGACCGATCTCCGCCATCACCAGGATCTCACCCTGATGGAGCAGGATGCGGTTGGGTTCTTTCGCCAGCGCTCGCGGGAGCTAGATCTCCAGGCCCGGCCAGTCCACGCTGTGGCGCCCCTGGACCGCGACGTCGTGGTCATTGCCTTCGCCGCCGAGGAGCGCGTCGACTCCAGGGAGCTGCACCGCGACCTGTCACGGCGGCTGCGCCGGCGAGTCGAGCTGCGGCAGATCGGGGTGCGTGATCAGGCCCGCGCGGCCGGAGGGTGGGGTCCTTGTGGCCGGCCCATGTGCTGTGCGCAATTCATGAGCCGCTTCAACTCGGTGACGATCCGCATGGCCAAGGCACAGAAGCTCTCGTTGAACCCTGCCAGGATCTCGGGGATGTGCGGTCGCCTCATGTGCTGTCTGGCGCACGAGGCCGCCACCGGAGAGCCGCCTCCCACCCCTTCTTCCTAAACTCTTTTCGCGCGGGGTCCGTAACACCACAGAGGTTCTGTCTGATGCTATACTCATCGTTAGTTTGACGGGGTTGCCATGAATGATTCCGATCGCCACGGGAGTGACGCTCTGACCAGCCGACGCCTCATTCGGCCTTCGATCGCCGATGTGTCCGACCGAACGCCCATGCGCTCCGGGATGCACCGCAAGCAGGCCCCGCCAGAGCAGACCAACGCGGAAAGCTATTACTTCCTGAAGCAGATGCAGAACAAGACGCCAATGGTCGTGATGCTCGAAGATGGCACCGAGGTTCACGGCTGGATCGAGTGGTACGACAAGGACTGCATCAAGTTGAATCGCACCGACGGGCCCAACCTCATGCTGTACAAGCACTCCATCCGGTACATGTTCAAGGAAGAGGAGCTGCGGCAGCGACGGCGGCGGACCCGGGAGTAGCCCCTCCCAGGGTTTCCAACAAGGCAGGCAAAATGTCCCCCGGCGTCAGCAGGCGGCGCTGGCCGAACTGGTCCGGAGGGAGCGTGTTGAGCAGGTGCATGGCGCGCCGCACGATGTAGGCGAAGTTGTCCCGCACCCGCATCGCGCCCTTGTCGCGGTGCATGGCATTGAGGACCTCGAGCTGGTCGTACAGCGCCCGGTCGGGATCGATTGAGAGCAGGAAATCCTGGATCGGCCGTGCCGGGTGGCGGGCCGGGACCTCCAGGCCAGCCTGTCGGGCCAGGGCGTCCAGCTCGCGTTGAATCGGATCCACCTCTCCGGAGGCCTCGGCCGGCAAGTGCAGCACGATCGGCCGCCGTTCCTGGTTGGAACGGTGGACCTCGGGCGATGTCACGATCCAGCCGAGATTGTGCAGGGACAGGCGCGCCGACACATGGTGTTGCAGGGAGCGTACGAACGGCGCCACGGCTCCGTCGAAGGTCTCGTTGACGCCGTCGAAGAGGTTGAGGACGAAGTGCACACAGAACGACGCCACGTTGGCGGCCAGGGCCTGCACGACCTCGGCGTCGCCGAAGGCGTGGTAGAGGTCGAGCAGGAAGGCGTCCAGGTTGGGGATCTCCTCGTCGTAGCTGTCCTCGACACGATCGAGCAGCGCGTTGATGGTGCCAAGCTGCCGGTGAATGCCGGGGCGCTGGGCGAGTGGGCCGTGTGGAGCGAAGAGCAGCCGCAGCTTGCGAAACAGCAAGGCCTTGACGATTTCGGCAGCGGCCATTGTGGCGGCCGGATGGTGGGGCGTGAAAACCAGGATGCCGGAGTTGGAGTGCGGCAGGAAGTCCAACACTTGGGCGTCGAGGCCGGCCCGCAGGTCGACCACCGCGAACGTCCCCGGGAGCTCGTTGATAGCGTTGATGAGCTGATCGCGCCGCTCGTCGGAGAAGTTGATGAACTCCTCCATGGCGTGCTGGGGCGCGGCGACGAACGCGAAGTTCCTGAACAGACCATTGGGGTCGAGACGGGAGGGGAGGGTCGTGAGGCAGCGTTCGAGAGGCTCGCCGCGCCGGAAGAAGTGGTAGAGATCGCGCTCCACCGGGGCACTGATGGTGTTGCGCACCGACGACGTGCCGGTGTCCAGGTCGACGAGCACAGTCGGAGCGACCCGGGAAAGGGCCAGGGCGTAGTTCACCGCAAAGGTGGACTTTCCAACTCCACCCTTGCCCGAAGCTACCGTGACAACCCGCCGCAACGCCATCAGAAGGCCAAGTGTAGCAGTGCCCTCAGGGAGTTGCATACCGTCTGAGTCGTGGCCGTGCCGACATCAGCTCCCGAGACGACGAGGTCCGCGCACCGGCGGGAGGGCTCGACGTGCTGCTCGTGCATGGGCCGCACGAGCCCGAGGTACTGAGCCGTCACCTGATGCCAGCTCCTTCCCCGGGTTGAGCAGTCCTTCTCCAGACGCCGGATGAGGCGCAAGTCGGCCGGGGTGTCCACGAACACCCTCAAGTCGAGCCTCTTCTCGATTGCCGTGACGGCCAGGACGTGCAGACCCTCGACGACGATCACCGGCGCCCCAGCCACCCTTCGCGTCGCCTTACCGCGGGTATGGGTGCGACGGTCGAAGAGCGGGGACGCTACGGCGCAGCCGGCCCGGAGCGCCGCAAGATGTGCCACCAGCAGCTCCCAGTCGTAGGCGGCCGGGTGATCGAAGTTGTGCTGGACGGGGTTGTCCCGCACCGCCTCGGGCAACGAAAGCAGGTAGTCGTCCTGCCGCAAAAGCGCTACCTCGAGAGGCTGGAGCCTGGAGGTGAGCGCCTCAGCCAGCCAGCTCTTGCCAGCTCCACTTCCGCCCGCGATGCCGACCAGGACCGGAGACATACCGTCTGGGTGCATCATAGCGCCCGGCCTTGGGCGATCAGGGTGGCTCGGGTAGAGTGGCGCGTCATGTCGCGCCCTCGTGCCCTCGCCTGGCTGCTCGCCGCCACCACGGTCTGGGGCGCTACCTTCCCGGTCGTCAAGGGTGCCCTGGCCGACTGCGGGCCCCTCACCTTCATGGCCCTACGTTTCGGCCTGGCGGCGCTGCTGCTGTTGTGGGACCTGCTCCGCCCGGGCGTCGGTATCCCGCGGACCGTCTGGCCCTACTGGTGCGGGGTGAGCCTCATGGTCGGGTACTGGCTGCAGACCTGGGGGCTCGTCTCCACGACACCGGCGCGTTCGGCCTTCATCACGGCGCTCTCCGTCGTCCTGGTACCGCTGCTGGAACCCCTGGCGGGGCTGGCGCGCCTCTCCGGACGGGTGATGGCCGGTGGTGCTCTCGCGCTCGTGGGGCTGGGGGCGCTGCTGCGACCCGACAGCCAGGCGGTGGCCCTGGGTGACATTCTCACCGTCGGCTGTGCCATCTCCTTCGCCTTCCACACCATGCTCGTGCAACGGGCGGTGCGCAGCCATTCAGCGCGCCAGGTCAATGCGGTGCAGGTGCTGGTGGTGGCGGTTCTCGCCGCGCCTTCGGCCGCCACCGAGGGGTGGCACCTCACCGCCACGCCGCGCCTGGGCGGCGCGCTGCTGGTGACGGCGCTGCTGGCCACCGTCGGCGCCTTCTGGGCACTTGCCGCGGCGCAGCAAGCGCTGTCGGCGGGAGAGACGGCCGTGGTCCTCGCCTGGGAGCCAGTGGCCGCGGCCCTCATTTCCCTTGTGCTGGGCCAGGACGTGGTGACCGTCGGCCTGGTCGTCGGAGGCCTACTCGTGGTGGCCGGTGTCATCGTCGCGACGACACGGTCCCGGGTGGCCGGCGAGCCTCTGAGCATCGTCGATCGGTAGCCACCGGTCGGGCCTTGTCTTCATGCGGACGCCAAGTCCCTCCCCGCGGCTCGGCGCTGGAGAGACCTGGTCAGGTTCGTCGCGCTGTCAGAACGTCCTGTCGCCGCTCAGCAGCCCGCCGACGGGACCGAGGATGGAGCCCTCCTCACGGCCGCGCGGCACCGCCTGCATCATGCGGCCGGCCAGGCGCGAGAACGGCAGGGACTGCAGCCAGATCCTGCCGGGACCGCGCAGTGTGGCGAGAAAGAGCCCCTCGCCGGCGAACAGCATCGACTTGATGCCGCCCACCTGCTGGATGTCGAAGTCGATGGTGTCCTGGAACGCCACGACACAACCGGTGTCGACCTGGATCACCTCGCCGGCGGCGAGCTGTCGCTCGACCACGGTGCCGCCGGCGTGCACGAACACCAGGCCGTCCCCTTCCAGCTTCTCCATGATGAAGCCCTCGCCCCCGAACAGGCCGGTGAGGATCTTGCGCTGGAAGAAGATACCCAGCGACACGCCCTTGGCGGCGCAGAGGAAGCTGTCCTTCTGGCAGATGAGCCTCCCGCCGAGCTCGGAGAGCTTCATCGGCAGGATGTTGCCCGGGAACGGCGCGGCGAAGGCCACGTGGGCCTTGCCCTGCCCGGTGTGGGTGAACGCCGTGATGAAGAGACTCTCACCGATGAGGAGGCGCTTGCCCGCCCCCACCAGCATGTCCATGAACGAGGTGGGACCCGAGCTGGAGCCGTCCCCAAACACCGTGGTCAACTGCACGGCAACGTCCTTGTACATCATCGCGCCGGCCTCGGCGACGGCGCTCTCACCGGGATCGAGCTCGATCTCGACGAACTGCATCTCGGCGCCGACGATGCGGTAGTCGATCTCGTCGGCTCGCGCCGCCACGGGTGTCGCGGCCATCGGAGTGGTGGCCAGGGGCGTCGGGGCCTGCGCGGGTGTGGTCCCCACGAGCTCCGGGATACTTGAAATCGGCAGCCACTCGGGCATCCCCTCGCGCCAGGCATGGCCGGCCGGGTTGGTGGCGGCCCAGGAGCGCGCCTGAGCGTCGTCCATCGGCCCGTACTGCTGGTTGGAATAGGCGAAGTACCATTGCGGCATTGACGTCCTCCTCCACCGGCCGCTCGATGCCAGTCTTGACCCGGCTGCGGCTGGGCTCGGCGGCTAGTATAGGGTGCCGGGCGCGTCGGGCGCGAGATGGCCGGCCGGCGGCTGCTCCAGGCGACCGTCACCTCGGTCGACGGGTCCTGTCAGTTGCGCTAAGCTTGCCGGCGAGGAGACAGCGGTCATGCATGCATCGGGCAAGTACCAGCGCCGCTTCCCGCGGGTCCCGGCCGAGCACGCGGTGCTCGTCAAGCGGCTCGGGGCTGGAGAGTCGGAGGTCATCACCAAGACCCGCGTGCTGGGCCTGGGTGGCTGCATGTTCATCAACGACGAGGCGCTCGGCGAGGGGACCCCGATCGAGCTGCTGATGTCGATTCGCGGGCAGGTCATCAAGACTACAGCCCGGGTTGTCTACGAGCAGCCGAACGCGGGCGGTGGCGTCGAGGTCGGCGTCGAGTTCCTTTTCATCTCCGATCGTGACCGCCTGACCCTGGAAGGCGTCTTTGCCAGCCGGCGCACCGAAGCCTAGACAGCGTCCTCCCGTTCGGTGAAGACCACCCGGCGCTGCGCGAGGTCGGCGAGAATCTCCCGGCACAGCCCATCGTCCTGTCCGAGCACCTCGAGGGGAACCACACCGGTCCTGGAAATCTTGCCCTGCGCCAGCATGCGGACGATGGCGGTGCAGGTGTAACCGGTGGTGCGCGACATCGATGCCGTCCCGGTCGAAGGGTCGTAGCGGTCCAGGAGGTCCCAGGCCAGACGCTTGCGCTCGCCAGCGCGGCGGCCCTCCGCAATGATCCGCATGACCGTGAAGTCCTCGTCCCCGGGGCCGAGCTGCCAGATCGGGAAAAGCAGGCGGGAGGTGAGCGCCAGGGGCGCCAGGCGTGCGGCACCGACCTCCACCGGCTCCGGGCTCAGAAAGCCGCTCTCGCGCAGGACGCGGATCTTCTCGATGTGGCCCGGGTAACGGAGCGTCTTCTCGATCATGTTGGGGATCGTGAGGGTGGTCAGGAGGCTGCGAAGGCCGTCGGTGTTGAACGCCTCCAGGGTGCCGATGCCGGGGAACTCGAGCAGCTCGGGATCGGAGAGCGCCGGCCGGGTGACGAGCACACCGCCCTCGATGAAGCGCGCTGGGCGGGTGTACTCCTCCAGCACGTCGACCGGGGAGAACGGCGCCTTGTACTCCCACGGCCAGGTGCGGACGAGCGGCAGGCCCCCGACGTAGCACACGAAGCGGTCGACCTCGTCGAGACGCCGCGTCGCCCACCCTGCGAGGAGGTTGCTGCAGCCCGGCGCAATCCCGCAGTCGACTAGGGCCACGAGGCCCCTCGCCTTGGCAACCGCATCCAGCCCGAAGGGATCCTCGGGGAAGAAGGAGATGTCCACCACCGGCTTGCCCAGCTCGAGCACCCGACGCACGGTCTCGAAGCCCATGAACCCGGGTACCGCCCCGACCACGAGGTCCACTCCGGCGACCGCGGACGCCAGCACCGAGGGA
>DAONEV010000212.1:0-7300 GCA_035403265.1 Thermoanaerobaculaceae bacterium
ACCAGTTGGACCGAATCGAAATCCCAGATGTCCATCCGGCCGTGCGGCTGCGGGTCGAGGTTGACCCGGCCGCCACGGTGGCGGTGACCGCCCTGCCAGCCGGGATTGAGGTGCGCATCCAGTCGGCAGCCCGGGCCGTCGGCAGGGACCTGGCCGACGTCGTGCCGGTCGCCGACGCGACCGGGGTCTCGATCCACCTGGCCAGCGCCGGCCCGCTCGAGGGTAAGGTCTTCACCCTCGACAACCCGCCGCGGGTCGTCGTGGACCTGCCGGGCGTGACCAACCGGGTGGCGCGGCGGGTGCACCCCGTCGGTGCCAGTGGCGTGGTCCGGGTGCGGGTGGCGCAGCACGCCACCGATCCAACGCCGATCGTGCGCATCGCGGTTGACCTTGACCAGGCAACCTCCTTCAGCCTCGAGCCCACCGCCGATGGTGCGACGCTGCGGATCGGCGGCGCTGCCGAGGCGCCTCCGGTGACCGTGGCCGAGGCGGTACCTGTTGTGGCCGCTCCCGAGCCGGTGGCCGAGGCCGCGCCTCCTGCGGCGACGCCGGCCGAGGCGCCCGTTGTGGCCGAGGCGGCGCCTCCGGTGGCGGCCCAGACGACGATCGTCGACGAGCCGAGGCCACCCAAGGCCGCCCCGCCGGTCGAGCCGGTCACGGCCGCTCCGGCGCCCTCAGCGCCGCTCGTGGCGCCGCCACCTGCCGTGGTGGTCGCCGAGTCGCCCAAGCTGCCTCCCGCCGATTCCCCCTGGACCTCGACTCCGGCCGCGATGGTCGAGCAGGCCGGTCCGGCCGGCGAGGGCATGAGCGTGACCCACGAGGTCGAGAGCGAGGAGAAGAAGTTCACCGGCGAGCCGATGTCTCTCGAGCTCAAGGATGCGGACGTCAAGGACGTGCTTCGCACCTTCGCCAAGATCACGGGGCTCAACGTGGTTGTCGACCCGGACGTTTCTGGCTCGGTGACGGTCCAGCTCGAGAACGTCCCGTGGGACCAGGCACTGGACATCATCCTGCGCATCAACAGCCTGGACTACGTGGTCGAGAACAACGTGCTCCGGGTGGCCAAGCTCGAGAGGTTGCAGAGCGAGAAGGCGCGGCTGGCGAACTTCAAGCAGCAGGAGGAAGCCGCCAAGCCGATGCGCACGGTCACCAAGCAGCTTTCCTACATCCGGGCGATGGAGGCCAGGACGCTGCTGCAGAGCGGCAACTTCCTGCTCTCCCCGCGTGGCACGGTGGTGGTTGACGAGCGCAGCAACCTTCTCATCATTCGCGACAACGCCGACCGCCTTCCCAACGTCCTGGCCCTCATCGACCAGGTCGACACGCCGATCCAACAGGTCATCATCGAGGCCAGGATCGTCGAGACGACGCGGACGTTCTCGCGCAACCTGGGTGTCTCGTGGGGATTCACCGGACGGGGCGACGCCCGCCACGGGACGACCACGAGGTGGGGGTTCCCGAATAGCTACGAGGTCACCGGGGGATCGGACCTTCTCAAGGGCACGCCGGTCCTCACCATGGCGTTCGCCGACATCCTCGACGCCTTCAACCTGGACTTCGTGCTGGGCGCGGCCGAGGTCAAGGGTCTGGCCAAGACGGTCTCCTCGCCGAAGATCACGACCCAGAACAACAAGACGGCCCGCATCCAGAGCGGCGTCATGCTCCCGAACCAGACCGTCTCGAACAACACCGTGACGGTGGCGTACGTGGATGCCACACTGGCCCTGAACGTCACCCCGCAGATCACCGCGGAAGGCACCGTCATCCTCGACATCAACGTCCAGAAGCGCGAGCCCGTGTCGGGCTTGCAGCAGACCGGCGGCGCCAACACCCCCATCATCACCCGGGATGCCAAGACCATGCTGATGGTCAGGGATGGCGGGACGGCCGTGATCGGCGGGATCTACCAGTTCAGCGATGACACCTCGGAAGACCGCATTCCAGGGCTGTGGCGCCTGCCGTTGCTGGGCAATCTCTTCAGAAACAAGGGCGTCAGCAACCGACACGACGAGCTGCTGATCTTCATCACGCCGCGGATCGTGAAGTACTAGGGGGACACTATGAAGACAAATCGCCTGGTGCTGGTGGCGCTTTGCAGTCTGGCGGCGGGATTGATGGGCGGGTGCAGCGGAGGCAACCACTCTGCGGACACCGAGGCACCGGTCATGCTGAGCGTCGACATTCCGAAGGGCGTCGCCGACGTGGCAGTCAACTCGTTCGGTGACGTAGTGATCCCCTCCATGGCGTTCAAGTCCCAGCCGAAGGCGCCCGGGGGAACCCTGTCCCAGCAGGACGACGTCATCATCAACGAATGGGTGGTGACGTTCCGGCGCACCGACGGCGGGACGGTGGTCTCGCCGACGTGGCGGAACTACGAAAGCGTATACATTCCAGCCGGGGGGTCCGCCAACCTCGAGAACTATCGGATCATGCCGGTGGAGTACCTGTCGCAGCCCCCGTTGAACCAGCTCTTTCCTGCCAACGGCGGCTTCGACAAGGAGACCGGGAAGGACAACATCAGGCAGGAGCTCACCATCAGCGTCTACGGCAAGACCCAGGCCGGCAGGAAGGTGAGCTTCTCGTTCCCGATCACAATCAGGTTCTACTACGCTGCGGTTTGAGGCCGGAAATGCGGGAGACGACCATGAAGCAGAGAATGATCATCATAGCCTTGGTGCTCGGTCTGGCTGGCGTTCTGGCCGGATGCTCGGCGGACAGCCCGACGGCGCCCAAGCCCTCGCCGACCCCGGCCTCGTTCTCCATCACCCTGGAAGCGTCGTCGAGCTCGGCCGAGGTCGGATCGGCGATCCTCCTCACCGCGAGGGCCAGCCAGGGCGGCCAGAACGTGCCCGACAACACGTCGGTCACCTTCAACCTCTACCAGTGCCCGGGTGTGGGCGTGGCGACTGATCCGTCCTTCGAGAACGGAATGTGCCAGATCACCCGGACCACGACCGGAGGCGCCGCGACCGCGCAGTTGATCTCGCGGACGGCGGGGACCTTTGGTGTGACAGCCATCATGCGTGGCCAGAGCCAGTCGAGGAACCTCCTCTTCTTCGATCCGGTCAACCCGCGCAGCCTCGCGGTCTACGGCGTGGATCCCAACCGGGGCCGGCCCACGGGTGGCGAGCAGGTGACGATCATCGGGCGCGGCTTCGCAAAGCCGGTAACCGTGGACTTCGTGGGCGAGGGAGGAACCCGCCACGCCGCCGTGGTGAACGTCAACAACACCGGCACGGAGATCGTCGTCATCACCCCGAACACCGACTTCCTTGAGGCCACCCAGGTGGACATCGTGGTGACCGCCGCGGCTGGCACGAGCAGCTCCGTCACCGACACCCTCAGAAAGGGATTCCTCTTCGAGAAGCCGACCAACGCCCCGCTGATCTACCAGATCATTCCGCCCCAGGGAATCGTGACCGGAGGCGAGCAGGTCATCGTCAAGGGCGCCAACTTCGTGCCGACGGTCACCGTCAGGTTCGGGGAAGAGGACGTGCAGGTGATGTCGGTGTCCGCCGACAACACGACGCTGACCCTGGTGACGCCGAGCCACTCCGGCGCCGCGGGGACGGTCGACGTGACGATCACGAACGGGCAGAAGCTCAGCGGCACACGCGTGAGCGGATGGACCTGGGTGCCGGTCAAAACCGAGCCTGGCGTGCCGGTGATCTACCAGATCAACCCCAATCGCGGCAGCCCTCGGGGCGGTCAGGAGGTCACGATCACCGGTCTCGACCTTTGCAACACCTACTCGGCCCTCACCGGCAAGTGCGCCGAGGCGCCGAGCGTCGCCTTCGCCATCCCGGGTGGTGGCGAGCGGGCCGCCGCGGTCATCAGCTTTGCCGACAATGGCAAGACGATCAAGGTCCTCACGCCCGAGGCTTCTCCCAACCCGGTGCTGACCGACCTGCTGGCCGACGTCCGGGTGACGAATGCCAAGGGTGCCACGACGCTGTCCGGTGGCTACACCTATGTCGGTGAAGCCGGCGAGCCGGAGATCCTCGGTATCACTCCGAACAAGGGAAGTGCTCGCGGTGGCGACACCGTCGTCATCGTCGGCCGGTACTTCCTCGACCCGGTGCAGGTGCGGTTCTCCATGGGCGGCCTCGCCGTCGTGAAGGCCGTTTCGGCCGACAAGACCCAGATCACGATCACGGTTCCGGCGGCGTCGATCCAGCCGATCGAGCAGGACTCGTTCTCCGACGTCACCGTGACGACCCAGACCGGCACCGGGCGGGACAAGTCGGCAACTCTTCCCAACGGGTACCTCTTCCTCGCCGACGAGCCGACTCCCCAGCTCTTCTCCCTCTCCCCGAACTCCGGTCCAGTGGACGGCGGCACCCGCGTGACGATCACGGGCCAGGGGTTCCAGTACCCGGTACAGGTCTTCTTCGGTGACCACCAGGGCCAGGTCCTCTCCAACAACTTCTACCAGGTCGTCTGTGTGTCGCCGAGCATCACGCCGACCCAGCCCGGCACCCCGACCACCGTCGACGTGACGGTTCTCAACGCCGCGACGGGAAAGCGGTCCGGTGCCCTGTCGTTCCGCTACGGCGAGGCGATGTTCCTCTCGGGAGTGGATCCGAACCACGGGCCGGCTGACGAGGACACGCATGTCACCATCTACGGCCAGGGGTTCGTGGGCCCGGTGGAGGTCGTGACCGTGGCCGGCGGCGAGCGGCTCCAGGCAAGCGTGGATCACGTCTCCGGCACCGAGATCCTGGCCACGATCAAGCCCCTGCCGGCCAGTCGCCGATCCTGCGGCATCGTCACCGCCGGGATCGAGGTCACCAACCTCAACTCCAACCTCAGGGCCAGCGGCCTCAGCTTCTACTACGAGTCGCCGACCCCGCTCATCACCTCCGTTGAGATCACCGGCGGAGCTAAGACCGTCGTCGACAACACGGTGCCGCAGTACAACCCGGGCTCGCCCTACTCGGCGTGCTCGACCAACGCCAACTGGAGCGCCTACAAGGTGACCGTGCGAGGCAGCAACTTCCAGAAGACCCTGACCGGCGACTCGGCCATGACCATCGTGATCCCGGGCGTGACGGCTGAGCTGCCGACCACGTTCGTGAGCGCCAATGAGATCTTCTTCACCCTGCCCGATCTGACCGGCGCCGGACTCCAGGAGGTCTCCTGCATCACCAACACGGGAGTCTGCGGGCTGCAGTACGTGCAGACTCCGATTTCCCTGACGGTCAAGAACGTGCGCAGTAGCTGCGAGGACACACTGAACGGAGCTATCGTTATCTTGCCGTGTGATCCGCGCTGCCGCGAGGTGCCACAAATCACAGCCATCGAGCTGTTTCCGTCTGGCCAGGTGGCAACGGTTGGACAGCCGTTGACGATGCGGGTCACCCTCAGCTCCGCACCGCTGGCCGGCACCAACGTGCCCGTCAGCCTCTCCTACGTGGGCTTCACCGGGTCTCCCTCTGAGGTCATGGTGCCGGGCGGCCTCGGTAGCGCGACCTGGAACTTCACGGTAACGCCAGGTACCGCGGCTATCGGCACCGGGCTGGCGTCGATTATCGGACAGACCGGGACCAACACCTGCGCTCGGCTGGCCCAGACTGAGCTGTTCAGCGTCCGCCCCCCCGTGACGATCACGACCGAGTCACCTCTGCCACCCGGTGTCGTGGGCCTCGCCTACGGACCTATCCAGTTGACCGTCACCGGCGGAAACGGGACGTACCCCGGTACCTGGTTGCCGGCCCACCCGTTGCCGTGGCTCACCCTCAGCCCCGGAGGGGAGCTCTTCGGGACGCCGAGCAACTACGGGCCATTCGCGTTCACCGTGGAGGTTTCCGACAGCGACGGCAGAAAGGCACAGACGGAGCTTTCCCTCACCATCACACCGCCACCGATCGTGCTCGGCACGTGCCCCTCGGTCGACGGCAAGGTGGGCGTCTCGTACGGACCGGTGACGGTAAGTGCGTCGGGCGGCTTCGGCAGCAAGACGTGGTCGGTTGTCGGGGCGCTTCCGGCAGGCCTGGGGTTGACGACGATTCCGCCAGGCAACGGGGCAGTGATCTCGGGTCTGCCCACGGCCGCCGGCACCAACACCTTCATTCTCCGGGTCCAGGACAGCACCATCCCGACGCCTCAGGTCGAAACCATGGGTTGCTCGATCACCATCAACCCGTAAGCACCGCTGGGTTCTCCAGGGAGACTATCCAGGGCCACGGGCAACCGTGGCTCTTTTCCTTGGTGCGCCGGTGGCGGGATGGCTGGTTCTTGCTACCATGCATGCGGAGCGATGCGCGAAGTGGATTCCAGGGGACCGGCAGGGGACGGCGCTGCGGCACCCGGTAGCGGCGCGATGTTCGATCGCATCGCGGCGCGCTACGACCTGCTCAACCGCCTGCTCTCCCTGGGGCGGGACGGTGCGTGGCGGCGGGCGCTCGTGCGGGCCCTCGACCTCCACCCCGGCGACCGGATGCTCGACGTTGCGGTCGGCACGGCGGACGTCGCGATCGTGGCGCTGCGCCGGTACCCCGGGGCCGTGGCGGTGGGCATCGACCCGTCGCTCGGGATGCTGCGGCTCGGGGCCGCCAAGCTCGGACGCCGCGCGGCGGCAGGCTCCTGGCACCTGGTGGGGGGCGATGGCGTCCAGCTCCCGTTCCGCTCGGGGGCGTTCGCGGGCGTCACGATCGCGTTCGGGATCCGCAACGTCCCGGATCGGCTCGCGGCACTTCAGGAGATGGCCCGCGTCACCCGGGCCGGCGGCCGCGTCGGCGTGCTTGAGCTGCAGGTGCCCGACCACGGGCCTCTGGCGCCGCTGGCGCGGGTCTGGGTGCGACGGGTCGTGCCGGTGGCGGGCCGGCTGCTTTCGAGCGCCGAAGAGTACCGCTACCTGCGCCGCTCGATGGAAGCGTTTCCGTCCCCGGCGGAGTTCTCATCCCTGATGGAGCGAGCAGGCCTCACCCGGGTCTCCGCGCGGCCACTCGAGGCCGGGGCGGTGCGGCTGTACGTCGGCGAGGTGGTGCCTTGACGAGCCGGGTGCCGTCGTGGCTCCAGGGAGAGCTACGCCGCCGGCTGGCGTCGGCCATCGGCGCCTGGCCGGGCAACCGGCTCTGGCTCGTGACGTTCCCGGCCGCGCCCGGAGACCCCGAGGCCCTCTGGGACGCCCTGCCGGACGAGCCGGCGGTGCTGTGGGAGCCGCCGGAGTCCGCAACCTGGGCCGGGATCGGGGCCGCCAGGGTCTTCCGGGGTCAGGGCCCTGACCGGTTCGCGGCGGTGCAGCGGGACGTCGCCCGGGAGCTGGACGCCGCCGAGCCCAGGGAGTTCGTCGGGGGCG
>DAONEV010000213.1:0-7296 GCA_035403265.1 Thermoanaerobaculaceae bacterium
GAGCTCTCGCACGGTCCGCCCGTCGACGATGAACGAGACCTTGGCGACGGCCTCGCTGGCCGTGATTTCCACCGCGATCGCCACCTCCCCGAAGACAGCCTCGCCGGCCGCAGGCCGCGTGATCGCCACCTCGACGCCTGCCTCGGCGCCGGCAGCCATGGCCACGAGCAATCCCACCAGGATCCGCCTCATTTGCCAGCCTCCCACCGCGCCGCCCGCACCGCCTCGCGAAGCGTCTCCCACGCCGCCGGCGTTGCCGTCTCCAGACGCATCCGGATCGCATCCTGGTCGTCACTCGGCCAGCGGCTGTAGCGCAGCCTGGCGCTTCCCTCGTCGGGTCCAGGCTGCACCGCGGTCGCCCGGATCGCAGCCTCGTACGCCTCGCGCAACCGGTTCTGCCGGTCCAGGACATCCACCTCCAGCACCCTGATCTGCCCGTCATCGAGACCCTGCTGGCCGGCCTGGCCGAGCAACGAGCGGGCGGCGTCGAGCTTTCCGTTGGCGATCTCGAGACGGGCCAGCTCCTGGTAGGCGACGGTCCTGACCCACCTCGGGGCCTCGGCCGCGAGACACGAGCGGAGCAGGGTCTCGGCCCGGTCGCTGCTCCCCACGCGCAACTGGTTGACGGCCAGCCGGAGGCTCCCCTCGGCATGCTTCGGATGGGCCTCCACGAGCTGCTCGAGGAAGCGCACCGCCGGACGGTACGCCCCCGATCGCTCGAGCCCGGCGGCCATGCCGATGAGCCCCGCCGCACACCCCTTGTCCATCTCGGTCGCGCGCTTGAACAGGCGGGCGGCGGAGGCCTCGAGCCCGGCGTCCTGCACCGTCGCGGCCAGGTTCGCCAGCAGCTCCGCAGCCCGGACACGGGTGTCGGGGGCCTTGCTGCGATCGACCCACAGATCGATGAGCGCCTCGACGAGGCGGCGCTCGTGCGCCTGGGGGATGAAGGCCCGGGCTCGCGAGTACCGGTCGTACAGCTTGCGGTGCAGAAGGACCAGCGCGAGAGGGCTCTCGGGGCGGTCCCCGGCGAGGTCCTTGGCAACCTGCATCTCGGCCCAGAGCACACCCTCGAGCTCCCGCGGCGAGCCGCTCACGAGCACGGACCTCTCGAGGTCGGACACCGCTGTCGCTGTCGTCTCGAAATCACCGCTCACGGCCTGCATCAACGCGGCCCGGTAGCCGGCCTTGACCTTCGGGCTCGCCTCGTCCCTGCGGCCGCGGCTCGCCAGGTAGGCCGCCCGTTGGGACGGCTCCTCGGGAACCGCGACGCCGTCCAGCGCCGCCCAGACGAACGGGGTCGGCGACTGGGCCGACGTCCTGGGCAGGCATGGCAGCGTCCCCACGACCTTGCTTCCGGGCAACGCGCCGGGCAGGGTCACCTCCAGGAAGAACAGCTCCTGGGGCAGGTCCGGCACCTTCCAGTCCACTTTCCAGAGGTCGAGCCCGCCCATCGCCTGGGCCTGTCGATTGCCCGTCGCCAGCTCGCCATGGGCGATCTCCTTGCCTGCCTGGTCGAGCACCCGCGTCGTCGCGCTGCGCGTCCCCGCGGGCACGCCACGAGCCGGCAGCATCAACCCGACCGTCGCTCCCACCGCCATGAGCGGCCGCGTCGAGACCACCTTGCCGGTCTCGACCCATTCAGGCGTCAGAATCGACCGCAGCGCCTCGGCCGCGCCGTCCTCGACCGCCGTGGCCCACACCGCAGGCTCCAGTGCCAGGGGCGTCGCCAGGAGCGCGCCTCCCTCGGCTGGAGCCGCCAGCGCGCGCGGCAGCTCGCCCACCCCGAAATCGCCGGTCACGGCGTTACGGACAAGCACGCGCAGGGCCTGCTCGCCCTCGGGGAGCTCCAGTATTCCCGCCACTCGTAGCCCGGCGGGACTCAAGACCGCCGGGAACAGGTTGGGGTCCGCCCCGACCACCAGGCTCGACGACGCGCTCACGCCGCCCCCGGCCGTCATCGCGTAGACGGCCACCTCGACGGTTGTGGCGGTTCCCGGCTGCTCTCCGAACAGGGAGGTTCCGTCGATGTCGACGAGATAGGCGAGCGTGACCGTTCCGGCCTTGGCCTCGAGCGGCACCGCGAGGACCGAGAACGTCACCGCTCCACCCTGCTGGCCGCTCATCAGCAACGCCGCCGCGCGGGCCGGAAGCCCGGGCCGCGGGTGCGCCGCGAGCGGGAGCTGGCACGCCGTGGCAGCGGCCGCCGGGGCCGGCGACGGCAACGCCGCAGCCGCTTGCACAGGGCCGTCCAGCGACAGCAGCAGGCAGCAACTCGTCGCCAACCCTACCGTCACCGCGCGCCGGCTCACTTGCCGGCCTCGGCAGGTTGGAGAGCGCCGACCTGGATTGGCCCGAAGGCCGTCGAGTCAACCTGCCCGACGTCGTCGCGGACCGCGACCGCCACCCTGTACTCCCCTTCCCGGAGCCGCAACTGGAAGGTGTAGCCGACGCTCTGCCCCTGCGCCGAGAGCAGGCGGTCGTTGGGCACGCGCAGCGGGAAGACCTGCTTCGCGCCCTGAGTGATCGAGCCCTCCCGGTTTCGCACCGCAATCCACAGGGAGAGCTGACCTTCGTGCACGTCACCCTTCGGTTGCAGGAGGACGTTGCCGAGCGGAATGATGGCGAGCACGACGGCACTGAACACGCCGTCCTTCTCGGGAGTGGCCGAGCGCAGTGAGACGCTCACGTCGAGGGGGTTCGAGGTGCTCTCCGCCAGGACTCCGGCCAACGCCCGCTCCGCCATGCGATCGTCCGGGGTCTTGTTCAGATAGCCCTCGCGGTGTCGCACGACCACGCCGTCTCGCTTCACTCGCACCTGCAGGGTGTGATAGGTGCCGGCGTCCGGATGGGGGTTCGAGTAGCCAAGCAGGTAGGCGTTACGCACGTCATCGACCACCCTGGAGATCGTCGCGCCGACCGCGTCGTTGTTGGGAAGCACCCGGCCGCCGGTGGCCTGCGCCAGGCTGGACAGCGCCTGCTGCTGGTTCATGGTCTCACCAGCGCCGATGCTCGCGTCGCGCTCCATGTGGCGCTGATCCGCGCCGCTGCTGACGCCGCCACCACCGCTCCCAGGGATGCAGAAGAACGTGAGCCGGCTCGAGTTGGCACGCTGGAGGAAGGTGCGGAGCTCGTGGGTGAGGGAGTATCGGGTGGACTCGCTGGCGGCAGAGAACCCAGCCTCCACGGTGCCGCCGTACTTGGCCTCGAACCGCTGCAGCACCGCCTCGCCGGGGCGGGTCTGCAGCCCGTCGCTGAGGTAGAGCACGATCTTGCGGCCCGGGATCCAGGCCAGCGAGTCGACGAATTGCGACTGCGCCGCCAGGTAGGACCGCGAGCGCTCGTACGCCTCCTGGGCCGCGGACCGGGCGTTGTCGAGCTGCGATTGGCGATCCTGGGCCCCGAAGTCCGAGGAGCCCGAGTCCCCCGGAGACGACTCCATGACCTGGTTCATGAAGCTGCTGACGCCGCCACCACCACCACCGGCTGTCTCGTGCGACAGCCTGTCCATGCCCTCGGCAAGGCGAGTCCTGTCGGCGGTCAACGGCTGCACGACGTGAACCGCACGGCTGCCGGACGCCAGCATCATCTGCACCCCGGCACCCGGCCATCCGCCGTTCATCAGGACCTGGATCCTCTTGAGCACCTCGTCGCGCTGGGCCGGCAAGAGGTTGGCGTTGTCCACGAAGAGGATCACCGAGACGATCTCGCTGGCCGGTGTCCCCGTCTCGACGCCAGGCGCCTGGGAGGCCGCGTTGTCGGGAGTGCTCGCGGCCGGCAGGGACCCGGCAAGGAAGTTGGTGATGGCCTGCGGTTTTCCATCCTCCGACACCTCGAAGTCGGCCGCGGTGAGGTCGGTGACCGGCTTGCCGTCGCGGTCCGTCACGACAACCTCGACGTTGACGACGCTGACCTGCGAGCTTGCCCGGACCGGATCGATCGGCGGCGACTGCTGCGCCAGGGCGCTTCCCGCCACCGCAAGTACTGCCAGCGTCATCACCGAGAGCTTCCGAGCCGGAGCGTCGTCACGCATAGTGCCTCCTGGCCCCCTTCGGGGCGCTCCAGACTACTACGAATCAGAGGTCCATTCGGTTTCTGCCCGTCACCGACCGCCCCCGGTGCGAGGCCACACGCAAGGAGGTCGACGCGGCCCGGACTGGCCACCTGCCGGCTCGTGTGCTAAAACCTGCCACTGTCGGGTTCCGCCGCACCGCCGCCTGCAGCGGTCCCGGCCAGGGAGAGAACGCATGAGCGACGTCGCCACCGCGAGCCCCATCTTCCGCGTCCCGTTTGACACCCTCGAGCATTTCATGCGCGACGTCTTCATCGGCCTCGGCGTCCCGCCCGACGACGCCGCGGTGTGCGCCGAGGTGTTGATCGTCGCCGACAAGCGCGGCATCGACTCCCACGGGGTTGGGCGCCTCAAGCCCATCTACTACGACCGCATCAAGGACGGCATCCAGTTCCCGGTCGCACGGTTCGACATCGTCAAGGAGACCGAGACCACCGCGGTGATCGACGGCCACGACGGCATGGGCCACGCCATCGCCAGGCGCGCCAACCAGATGGCCATCGACAAGGCACGGCGCTACGGCATGGGCATGACCGCCGTGCGCAACTCGACCCACTACGGCATTGCCGGGTACTACGTCCTCGCCGCCTGCGAGAACGGCATGATCGGAATGTGCGGCACCAACGCCCGCCCCTCCATCGCCCCCACCTTCGGGGTCGAGAACATGCTCGGCACCAACCCGCTCACCATCGGCTGCCCGACCGACGAGGCGTTCCCGTTCATGCTCGACTGTGCCACCTCGGTGACCCAGCGCGGCAAGATCGAGGTCTACGCGCGAGTCGGGAAGGACCTGCCCCCGGGCTGGGTCATCGACCACGAGGGCCACACCTGCACCGACTCGCAGAAGGTCCTGCGGGACCTGGTCGCCGGGACCGCCGCCCTCACGCCCCTCGGCGGGATGGGAGAGGAGACCGCCGGCTACAAGGGCTACGGCTTCGCCACCTTCGTCGAGATCCTCTCGGCAGCCCTGCAGGACGGCCGGTACCTCAAGGACCTCCTGGGCTTCGAGGACGGCAAGAAGGTCCCCTATCACCTCGGCCACTTCTTCATCGCCATCGACATCGAGCACTTCGTGCCGCTCGACCACTTCAAGCACACGGCCGGGGACATCTGCCGGCAGCTCCGGGCCTCCCAGAAGGCTCCCGGCGCCGAGCGCATCTACACTGCCGGCGAGAAGGAGCACCTCTACTGGCTCGCCAACCGGGACCTCGGCGTGCCGGTCAACGTGAGCCTGCGCAAGGAGATCGACCTCATGCGCGCCGACCTGGGCCTGGGCCACTACCGCTTCCCGTGGGACTGAAACGCCCGATCCCGGCTGACCATTACCTCGTGGCGACCAGCACCGTGCCGGCCACCGGATAGCGACCAACGACGCGGCCCGTGGCCGGCATCCGGCCTTGCAGCTCTTCTACGCGCCCGTACAGGAAGTCGGCGCTCGCCAGATAGCCAGCTCGGCCTACCGGTGCGAGCCAGTCGAGGTGACCGGTGATCCGGTAGAAGTTGATGCCCGGCTCCAGCGTCCAGTGCACGCCGAGGAGAACCGGCCCGGGGCGCGGCGGCTGCACCGCCTCTCGCTTCAGGTCGGCGAGCATCTGACGTGTGTCGGCGTCGGACCGCCAGTCGAAGGTATGCGTGAGGTTGGCGGCCGAGATCGCCGCCACCGTCAGCGCCACCGCGAGGGACACCGTGACCGCCACGCCGGTCCGCTTCCACCTGAGGTCTTCGAACCCGTCCGCCCACAGGACGAGCACGATCACGGCCAAGGGGTAGAGGAACAGCGCGGTGCGCCCCATGGGAGCGGGAGCCCCGAGCACGTGGTGGTGCACCCAGACGGTGAGGCAGGACAGCAGCAGCACCAGCAGCACCGGCGTCGCCGGGTCCTCGGCCGGCCTGGAGATCCGCTTCCAACCGCTCGCCGCCGAGCCCGCCGCGACAGCGATCAGCCCGGCGACCGCGGCGGCCACGGCCGAGATGGCGAGAGTGCTCTCGATCTTCCCGTATGAGCTGGCTCGGACCAGCGACCCGATGGTGTCCCGCCACAGCCCACCCGCTCCCCCGAAGTAGAGCTGTCCCCCGCTGGCCAGCCGCCAGATCGGAGCGGCCACCAGGACACCGAGCAGCGCAGTGGGACCCACCAGGGCCGCCAGCGCAGCCCGGGACGCACGCCGCGGGACCGCCGCTCCCCGCCAGCTCGAGACGAGCAGCCTGCCACCGGCCACCAGGACCAGGGCGACGTAGCAATAGAGCATCACGTAGTTGGCGAGCACCGCCGCTGCGCCGAACGCGGTCATCAGGCAAAGGTCCTGCGGGCTGCCTCCATCCCAGAAGCGCATCAGGAAGACCAGGCTGGCCAGCAGGGCTGCCAACGCCAGGCCGTAGCCGCGGGCCAACGAGAAGAAGTCCAGCAGGTAGGGGTTGGCGCTCAGCAGCACGAATCCCGCCAGCCCCACGACCCAGCTTCGCCGCCCCCAGGCCAGCCACAGCGCTGCCAGGAGGTAGCCCGCGAACGCCAGCAGGCTGGGGAAGCGCAGAGCCAGGGAGCCGGGTCCCAACCAGCCCGTGCTGATCTTGACGAGCAGGGTGCTGAGCACGTGATTGTTGGCGCTTGGCGGGCGGTTGGCGAGGATGTCGCTCCATGGACCCGCGACATAGCCCAGATAGGTGTAGGCCTCGTCGTGGGTCACCGACAGGACGGCCGCCCGCACCGTCACATAGCCCAGCAGCACCACGACCGGCAGGAGGTACCACCATCGGGCTCTCGAGGAACAGGCGCCCACGGCCCTACCCCGTCCAGCCGAGCTGCCGGCCCCTGCCCCGCGCGGACTGCCTCTCGCCCCACTCTCGCCGACCGGCCATGGGCCCCGCTCCCGCCCCCCGAGCACCGGGGCCGTCGAGAAGGACGTGCCTGGCCAGGAACACAGGCACAACAGGCCTCTTCGACATCCCCGTCCTCCTTTCCCAGCGGTCCGGGGCCGATCCTACCACGGTGGCCGCCCTGGCTCTGGGCGTGCGTGCTAGACTCCTGCGCCGCGAGACGGTGCCCCCGACAACTTGCCGTCTCGTTTGCGCCAGGAGAAGAAGCTCGTGCCCACGCCCGTGCCGACATCCGCTCCCGGGTCGCCCACCTTCGACCTCCGCCAGGGCGTCGTGCTGGCCCTCGCCTCCGGGGGCATGCGCGGCGTTGCGCACCTGGGCGTCATGGCGGAGCTGAAGGCGGCAGGCATCCC
>DAONEV010000214.1:0-7287 GCA_035403265.1 Thermoanaerobaculaceae bacterium
CCGCCGAGGTCTGCTCGCCGACGTTCATCCTCGTGGAGACCTACGAGGTGGGCACTGGCTCGATCCGGCGCGTCCACCACGCCGACCTCTACCGGGTGCGGGGCCGTGGCGCCGCGCCATGGGAGGAGCTGGGCCTCGATGAGCTCATGGACGACCCCTACGCCGTCGTCGCCGTCGAGTGGCCGGAGAGTTGGGCCTGGGACGGCCGCCCTGCGGGTCGCGTGATCCGGATCCGGATCGCGCCGGAGGGAGATGGCCGACGTGCCGTTCTCACTCCCTGAGTCGGTGCCGGCGATCGCCGGAGTACGTCGTGCTGCATCTGCAGGGGCGATGAGCGCAGCTCGTCCCAGAAGGTCGGAAGGATCCCGATGCGCAAGGTGATTCTCCTCTGTTTGCTCCTCCTTGGCACCCCGCTTTGGGCACAACAACCCCTGCCCGCGTACCTCCCGGCCGGCACACTGGACGTGGACGGCATGCACAACCTGGTGCTGATCTACCACGGCTCGAAGACCCGGCCGGTGTGGGACAAGCCAGCGTTGCTGCCCTACGTGGCCTTCGTGGACGAGCAAGGGGAGCCGCGGGACTGGCTGTTCGACGGGTTCCTCTTCATCGAGTACACCACCGACGACGGGGCGTATCTGCAGAGCTACCTCAAGAGCAAGCGCCTGCCCACGATCGCGGACTGGGTCTGGCTGGCGGACGGCTGGTTCCGGCCGGAGAGCGGTCTGAGCGGCCTCGAGCAAGCCGTGGCGGAGGCGGCCGGGAAGCTGGGGGTTCCGGACCGCAGGGTCCAGGTGGTCATCACGATGCCCGCACCATTCCGTGTCGACAGGGCTTTCGGCCCGCTGCCCGGCGCGACGGAAACGCTGGATTTCACTCTTCCGCGGGATCGCCAGCGGGCTCTCAAGTGGTACGTCGACCGGGTCAGGGCGGCCTTCGACGATCACCGGTATCGGCATCTGACCCTGGCCGGCTTCTACTGGTCGCCCGAGTCCATCCGTTCGGAGGACCGGCCGCTCGTCGCCTGGACGTCGGGCTACCTCAAGGGTCTCGGCCTCAACCACTACTGGATCCCGTACATCGGCGCCACGAGCATCCACGACTGGCGCGACCTGGGTTTCGCCGGAATGATGATCCAGCCCAACTACTTCTTCCCCAAGCAGGAGCCCCATGTCAACCGCTTCCAGGTCACCTCGAAGCTCGCACGGCTGGCCGGCGCGGGTCTCGAGGTCGAGTTCGACGGGCGGGTCCTGACCAGCGACGAGTTCCGGGCGCGAATGCTGGCCTACTTCGACGCGGGTGCGTTCTACGGCTGGATGGGTCGAGCACTGCTCGGCTACTACGAGGGCGGCGGGGCGATAGCGAAACTGGTGAAGACTCCCGGTCGGGGGCGGGAGCTGTACCAGAAGCTCTACGAGTTCACGAAGGGCACCTATCAGCCGTCGGGGCTGTACGACTTCACCGCGAGTCCGCTGGTCACCCGCGACAATCGGGACGACCTCGCGCTGGCCACCCGCGGCGCCAGGGTGGAGGGAGCGGAGAGGCGGCCCGAGTGGGGCGACGACATCGGCCCGGAGAAGATCATCGATGGCGACATCGACTTCTACGGGGGGATGAGCGGGTTCGGTGCCTTCGGGATTCCCGGCGACTTCATCGTCGAGCTACCAAGGCTGACGCAGGTCGCCCGCACCCAGACCATGTTCTTCGATCTCGACGACCGCTTCTACCGCTATCGGGTCGACACCTCGGTGGACAAGGTGAGGTGGGTGGCGGCGGTGGACAAGGCTGCCGGGGAATGGCGGGGCTGGCAGGTGGACACGTTTACCCCGCGGCAGGCGAGGTACGTCCGTCTCACCGTGCTCTATGACTCGTTCGACACCATCGCCCAGATCGTCGAGTTCGAAATTTACAGTAACCCACTGTAGCGGGGTCGCTGAAATCCAGCGAGCTGGACGGGCGTGCATTGGACGCGGACGTGCGGCCGTGGACCCGGCGATTCGGCTACCGGCCCGCCTGGAGGAGGAGTGGGATGCGCCGATCCCCCCGGGGCGTGCGAATACCAATGACGCCGGTGAAGGTGGCAGGCTTGTGGGCCAGGAAGGCGGTCAGGCCTCCCGCAAGGTCGACGAGCGGCACCGTCTCCTCCACCAGGACGTCGCTGTGTCGCCCGGCGCGCAGGCGGAGGCCGGCTCGGCGCGACGCGATGACCGGCTCGCCTCCGACGGCAAGGCGGTACTCCATGCCCGTGACCACGACCTCGAAGGCGAAGGGGTTGTACAGGCTCACCAGCGCCTTGACCTCGACCCGCGTGCCCGCGGGGCTGACCGAGTAGTCGACCAGCCTGGCGAAGCCGCGGTAGAGCTTCTCGATCGGCAGCGACACCTGGGCGCGGTCCGCCAGGTTGACCGCACCGGCGAGCGCCAGCGCTGGCCGGCCCTTGAGGTCGAAGCCCTCCCAGCGTACCGGTACGGCATAGGGATCGATGGAGAGAATGCCGTCCCCGACACCCCCCAGCGGGATCGTCACTGAAACCCGGCTGCCCGAGGAAACGACCCTCGCGTCGATGCCCGAGCTCACCGGAACCGTCACATCGCCGATGCGTAAGCGTTGCTGCTTCAGCGCCGGTATCCGGGTTGGCTCGCAGCCCTCGCCCTCGAGCACGAGGACGGCCTGGTCGGGGGTCGGGAGGTCGACCTCGACCTGCCGTAGGCGAAGCGGGACTGGGGATATCTGGTTCGAGGCGGTCACGATCAAGACAGCAAGGAGCATGCTCGGCTCTCTCCCGACCCGGGAGTGTACCAAGGCGGCACGGCAGGGCGGCGGCGGGTAGGTTGAAGACCGGGGCGACACGACCGTGAGGTTGCCGCGCTACAATGACGGTCCATGGTCCTGCCGGTTCTGATCTGGTATGTGGTGGTGGCGGCGGCGGGGGCTTTGACCTTCGGCGCCCTTCGGCGCGTCGGCCTGGGGTCGGGCGCGGCATGGGCCACGGCCCGCGTCTGCGGCCTCGTCGTACAGGCATGGGTGGCCTGGCTCGCCGGAAACCTCGGCCTCGCCTGGTGGTGGTGGCTCGGCTTCATCCCCCTCGCCGGCCTGTGGTGGTGGGGCCGCCGGGAGTGGAAGGGGACGCCATGGAAGCACCTGCTCGAGCCCGAGCTGGTCGGGCTCGGGGCGTTCCTGCTCCTAGCCTTCCTCCGCCTGCCGGTGCTCGCCGTGACGGCCACCGAGAAGCCGATGGACCTGGCGATCCTCAATACGCTGCTGCGGCCCGGAGTTTTCCCCCCCGTCGACCCCTGGCTCGCCGGCTGGACGCTACCCTACTACTACTGGGGCTTCATGCCGTGGGCGCTCCCCGCGAAGCTGGCCGGGCTCGCCCCGGACGTGATCTTCAACCTGCTGGTGCCGACGCTGGCGCTGGTCAGCGCCCAGGCGGCGTGGGCGCTGGCGAGAGGTCTGGGCGGGAGCCGGCGAACTGGCATCATGGCGGCCGGCCTCGTGGTCTTCACCGGCACGCTTGACGGGTGGCGGCAGTGGCTCTCGGGGACGGCCCTGGGAGGGCTCGATCTCTGGCCCTCGTCTCGGCAGATCACCGGGACGATCACGGAGTTCCCGCTCTTCACCTTCCACCTGGGGGACCTGCATCCCCACCTGCTGTCCGTGCCGCTGATGCTGGTGGCGGTCTTTCTGGGACGCGCGCTGTGCGCCCAGAGAAGGCAGGCCCCGCTGCCACTGCTCGCCCTGCTGGTGCTGGTCTTCGGGGCGGCCGGGGCGGCCAACCCCTGGTGCGCGGTGCCGACCGGGCTGGCCATCCTGCTGGCAGTTGTCTGCGACGAGCACGAGCTCGTGACCTGGCGGGACGGCGGCTGGAAGGTCTGGGCGCGGGTCGTGGCGGTCGGGATCCTCGGCTGGGTCGCATTCTCGCCGTTCTGGTTACGCTTTCATCCGCCGGCCGAGGGGTTCGGCCTGGTGACCACGGGAACGCAGGTGGATCAGTTCATGCTGCTCATGGGGGCGGCGATCCTGCCGCTGTTCCTGGTCGGCTGGGAGCTCTCCTGGCGCTGGGGCGGGCTCGATCTGGCGCGACGGCAGCTCTCCCGTGCCACCTGGCTGGCGGGCACGGTATGCCTGATCCTGATGACCCGCCGGTTCGCGCTCGGCCTGGCGATTGGCCTCGGGGTGGTCACGGTGGTGACGATGGTACGGGGCCGGGTGCGGTGGGTCCGGCCAGCGCTGGCGATCAGCCTCGTGGGACTGGTGCTGCTGGCGTTCATGGAGCTGGTGTTCTTCAAGGACCCTTATGGGACCGAGTTCTATCGGATGAACACGGTCTTCAAGGCCGTGACCATGGCCTTCACCCTCCTGGCCGTGACCGCGCCGGTGCTCCTCGGCTGGCTGCGGCGCCGCCGCTACTGGCTCGCCTCGGTAGCGGCCGCTTTGGTCCTGGCTGCAGGACTCCCCCAGGTTGCGGCCCTGGCGGCACGGGCGATCGGCGGGGCATGGCCAGGAAGCTGGAGCGGGCTGGCGTGGATGGCGAACGGCGAACCCGAGGTCGTCGCCTGGTTGCGGGAGCAGCCGCGGGGAACCGTGATCATCGAGGCGGTCGGGGACGCCTACTCCGACGCCGCTCGCATGTCGGCGTCCTCGGGGGTGACGGCCGTGCTCGGCTGGGACAACCACGAGGGTGTCTGGCGCGGCTCCTCCATCAACGAGGAGACCGGCCGCCGCCGCAAGGCGATCGAGGAGCTGTACCACTCCGGCGATCCGGAACGGGTGCGGCAGATCGCCAGGGAGCTCGGCGCGCACCTGGTCATCGTCGGAGCCGTGGAGAAGCGCCTTTACACGCCCGAGGGTGTCGCCGCAGCACGCCGGGCCGGCCGCGTCGTCTTCGAGCGCGGTGAGTGCGCGGTCGTGCAGATCGCCGAGCCCCCGACCGCGCCTGCTCAAGCCGGAACGACGGGGGAGAGCGGACGTGGTGCTCTCGACGCTGGGCTTCCGGCTCCTGTCCGGGTGGCCGGAGGTGCTGCATGAGCCGGCGGGAGCGGTGGGCCTGGATCGCCCTGGTCGTCGGCGCCCTGGTCCTGCGGTTGTTCGACCTTGGATCACGGCCCCCTCACCATGACGAGTCGGTGCATGGCGACTTCGCCCACGCGTTGCTCGTTGACCACGCCTACCGATACGACCCGACCTACCACGGACCACTGCTTTTCTACGTCACGGCGCCGATCTTCGGACTCCTGGGCGAGAGCGACACCTCGTTGCGGCTCTACCCGGTGGCGTGTGGCGTGGCCCTGGTCGCCCTACCGTTCTTCCTGCGCCGGCGCATGGGCGCGCGGGGCGCCTGGTGGGCGGGGCTGTGTGCGGCGATCTCGCCGTCGTTCTTCTACTACTCCCGTTTTGGCCGCAACGAGGCCATGGTGCTGCTCTCCACCGCGGCCTCGCTCTCGTTGTTCTGGCTGGTCCGGAGGCATGGACCGCGCCTCATCCCGCACATTGGGTGGGTGGCGGCACTCCATGCCATCTCCAAGGAAACGATCTACGTCATCTCGCCGCTGATCGGCCTCGCCAGCTTTGCCGCGGCCTGGCGGGACGGGCTGTGGAACGGTGTCCGGAAGGGCTTCTTCTGGATCGACCGCTACCGCATCCAGATCGGCGTGGCGATCCTCTGGGCTTTCCTGGTCTGCATGACCGCGTATACCTTCTTCTTCGTGCACCCCGAGGACGCCCTGTTTCCCCTGAAGGCCATCAAGTACTGGTATGGCCAGCACACCAGCCAGCGGGTGGGAGGTCCGTGGTTCTACCACCTGCCCCGACTGGCCCTCTACGAGTTCCTGCCGATCGTCGCCGCTCTCGCCTGGTGCGTGCGCCGCCGCGGCCGGCTGCGGCCGGTCGAGGTTTTCTGCCTGGTGTGGGGGCTCGGCTCGATCGGGATGTTCGCCTATCTGGGCGAGAAGGTGCCCTGGCTTCTGGTCCATCAGGTGCTGCCGTTCATGCCGCTCGCCGGTCTCCAGTTGGGCCGCACGTTCTCGCCGGCAGGGCGCTGGTGGTCCAGGGGGCTCGCTGGCATTGGGCTCGTCGCCACGGCATGGAGCACCCTCGCCTCGAGCTTCCTGTACCCGGCGATCACGCCGGCCGATCCTCATGCCGAGATGATCGTCTTCGTGCAGACGACGCCGGAGGCCGGCCAGATCGCCCGCAAGGTGAGGGCGCTGGCGAAGCTTCCCCGCGACGGGCCGGTGGCGGCGGTGCAGGGCGAGGCCGCGTGGCCGTTCTCCTGGCAGTGGAAGGGCCTCAACGTGTACTGGGACCTCCCGGCCGAGGGGGTGCGGCCTGATGTCGTGCTCTGCGACCTGGACAAGGAGGAGGAGGCCCGCAAGCGCCTGGGCGATGGCTACACGATGCGCCGCGTGCCACTCCGTGCCTGGTGGGTCGAGGATTCCCGGAGTGTGACGCCTGGCGAGCTGCTCCGATGGTTTCTGACCCGCCGCGCCTGGTCTGAGATCGGATCCACCGACATGCTGGTCTTCGAGTCCAGCCGTCCCTGAGGGCGGCGGAGGGGGAGTGAGGTTCGTGGACGTCGAGCTATCCGTCGTCGTGCCGGTGTTCAACGAGGTCGAGAACATCCCCGAGTTGCACCGCCGCCTGACCGTCGTGATGCAGGGGCTGGTGAGCTCGTACGAGATCGTTTTCGTGGACGATGGCTCCCGCGACCGCTCATGGTCGGCCGTGCAGGTGTTGGGTTCCGCAGACGACCATGTGAAGGGTCTCTCGTTCTCGCGCAACTTCGGGCACCAGATGGCATTCGCGGCAGGGCTCGACCACGCCCGTGGCCGCGCCGTGGTGATCATGGACGCCGATCTCCAGGATCCCCCCGAGGTCATTCCCGAGCTGGTGGCCCGCTGGCGCGAGGGGTACGAGGTGGTCTACGCCCAGCGCGCCAGCCGCGCCGGGGAGACGGCCTTCAAGCTCTTCACCGCGGCCGCGTTCTACCGGCTGCTCAATCGCATCACGAACGTCGAGATTCCGGTCGACACGGGAGACTTCCGTCTGATGAGCGCCAAGGCGGTGGAGGCGTTCCGGCGTTTGCCCGAGCGTCACCGGTTCACGCGGGTGATGGTGGCGTGGATGGGGTTCCGCCAGATCGGCGTCACCTACGAGCGGGCCGCGCGCCGGGCCGGGGAGACCAAGTACACCCTCCGCAAGATGGTGCGCCTGGCCAACGACGCGGTGACGTCCTTCTCACGCCTGCCGCTCCAGGTGGCACTCTGGCTGGGTGTCGCGGCGCTCATG
>DAONEV010000215.1:0-7268 GCA_035403265.1 Thermoanaerobaculaceae bacterium
AAGAGCCTGCCACAGAACACCCGCAACTTCCTGAGCTTCGCGGCGCTCGCCCCGGGCGTGTCGGTGAGCGGCGGCCCCGGCACCGACCCCCGGTACAGCGGTGCGGCGTTCCGCAGCGGCGGGCAGGACGCCCGGCAGATCAACGTCTACGTGGACGGGCTGTCCTACAAGAACGACATCACCAAGGGCGGTGCCTTCATGCAGGACTCGAGCCGCGGCAACCCGTTCCCGCAGGCCGCCGTCGCCGAGTTCCAGGTGCTCACCCAGAACTACAAGGCGGAGTATGCGAGGGCCGCCGCCGCGGTGATCACCGCGGTAACCAAGAGCGGCGCCAACCGCTACGCCGGCGAGGCGTTTTTCTCCTACCAGAACAAGAGCATGACGACGAAGACCGAGTTCCAGAACGAGAAGCCCGACTACAAGCGCAACCAGTGGGGTCTCTCGCTCGGCGGCCCGATCCAGACCGACAAGCTCTTCTTCTATGCCGCCTACGAGCAGAACGACCAGGAGCGCTTCAACACCGTGCGCTGGGACCGGACGGTACCCGCGTCCCTGACCAGCGTGTTTGCTCCCTATGAGCAGGGCAACGTCAAGTCCCCGTTCCACTCCAAGCTCTTCCTCGGCAAGCTGACCTGGCAGCCGGCGGTGGGGCAGACCGGTGAGATCACGGGAACCTGGCGCGATGAGTCGGACAAGCGTGACTTCGGCGGCGCCACGGCGTTCTCAAGCGGCGTCAACCAGCAGGTCAAGACCTACGGCGTGACCGCCATGCTCAACTCGGTGTTCGGCAACACCATGAACCAGGCCACCGCGTTCGTCCAGCAGATGAAGTGGATCCAGGGTGCCATCGACCAGTCGACCCCCCGCTTCAACTACAACACGATAGGCTCGATCGGGGGCCGCGAGACGATCCAGAACATCAAGCAGGACCGGTACGGGCTCCGCGATGTCGCGACGCACGTCTTCTCCCTCGCCGGCCAGCACACGACCAAGGCGGGTATCGACCTGACGTGGGCCAAGTACGACTACGACAACGGCCAGAACGCCAACCCGGTGTTCAACTACCGACCAGAGGACCAGTGGGCGTTCCCGTTCGAGGCGAGGTATGGCTTCGGGCAGGCGGCGATCAAGTTCTCGAACCGTCAGTACGGGGTGTTCCTCCAGGATGACTGGGCCGTGACCTCCCAGCTCGAGCTCAACCTGGGTGTCCGCTGGGACTACGAGACCAACATGCTCAACAACAACTGGAAGACGCCGGCCGACATCGTCGCGGCGGCCAACTCCGCCCAGGCTCTCGACTATCAGGGCCACGTGGTCAAGCTCGGCGACCTCATCGACCTCAAGGACTACATCAGCACGGGCAGCAACCGCTCGTCGTTCAAGAACGCCTTCCAGCCGCGGTTCGGATTCAGCTATGACGTCTTCGGCAACGGCAAGACCGTGGCGTACGGCGCCTGGGGCCGCTACTACGACCACGTCAACCTGCAGGACATCTACGAGGAGCAGCACAAGTACACCTGGAAGTTCTACTCCTTCTGCTTCTCCGACCCGCGAGCCGGCGCCTCGCCGACCTGCGGCAACCCCATCCCCTGGCAGGACAGCTACCTCAGCAAGGCGGGTCTTGACGGACTCATCGCCCAGGGTGTGGCCGGCGGGGCGGAGATCTGGATGCTCCAGAACGACACCAAGCCGCCACGCACCGACCAGTGGACGCTCGGAGTACGTCAGGCCCTCGGCAAGTATCAGCTCGGTCTCTCCTACGCCAACGTGCGTGGCTTCAACGGCCTGATCTGGTGGCCGGCAGCGACGCCCGACGCGACCGCGGACAAGGGGGACCGCTGGGGTCACCTCATCAAGGCCAACGGGTTCGGGACGATCCTGTACTCGACCACCAGCCGCAAGAACTGGTACGACGCGGTCTACCTGACCGCTGCCCGGCCGTACAGCGACGGCTGGGGCTTCAACGTCGCCTACACCTACGCCCAGTCCAAGCAGCTCGGCAGGGAGAATCAGGTGGAGGATACCGCGTTCGGCTTCGATTTCTTCCACCCCAACCAGCTTCGCAAGGTCCCCGGTGACAACGACGAGCGGCAGAAGGTGGTCGCGTCGCTGATTGTCGGGCTGCCCTGGGAAGTCATGGCCACCAGCATGGTCACGATGTCGACCGGTGTCCCCTACACGATCTTCGACTACTCCCACGACGCCGCCTCGATCCGCTGGAACGAGGGCCGGCCCGAGCGACGCTACTTCCTCATCGGCACGTGGGCCTACGCCAGCCTGGACCTCCGTCTTCAGAAGGACTTCGTGCTGGGTGGCCATTACCGGCTCGGGTTCCAGGTCGAGGGGTTCAACATCACGAACTTCAAGAACTACTGCGGGTACGAGGGCTACTACCAGAGCCCCAACCTTGGCAAGCCGAACTGCCAGTTCAACGCGAGGACGTGGCAGGTCGGAACCAAGTTCTCGTTCTGAGGCGCTTCACCCTCCTCCAGCGGGGCACGGGTTATGGTGGCCCGTGCCCCGCACCTTTTCCGTGGCATCCTGGAGATCCGGAGGAAATTCGATGCGGCAAGCAGACCTGACCCGGCCCGATCCTCGGCCCCTGTCGGAAGAATGGGAAAGCCCGCGCTTTCTCCGACAGGCCGATCGGCCCTGGCGGCGTGGCTGGCGCACACTGGTGCTGGCCGCCGCCCTGGGAGCAACGGCATTCAGCCCAGGCCTGGCCCAGGCACCGCTGCCCGGTTCCGTGCCGCCGAGCGAAGCGGCGCCCGCCCGGGCCGTTCGGCTGCCGCGTCAGCGCCTCACCGCCCACCGCCTGTCGCCCCTCCTGCTCGACATCGAGCAGCGCACGTTTCGCTTCTTCTGGGAGACCGCCAACCCTACGAACGGACTGATTCCGGACCGCTGGCCGACCCCGTCCTTCGCGAGCGTGGCCGCCGTCGGGTTCGGGCTTGCCGCCTACCCGGTCGGTGTCGACCACGGCTGGATCACCCGGGAGGAGGCGACAGGGCGAGTCCTGACGACCCTTCGCTTCTTCTCAAACGCTCCGCAGGGACCCGAGCCCGCCGGCCGCACCGGCTACAGGGGCTTCTTCTATCACTTCCTCGACATGCAAACCGGCGCCCGATTCGAGCATGTCGAGCTCTCCACCGTCGACACCGCGTGGTTCGTCGCGGGCGCCCTCACCTGCCAGATGTTCTTCGATGGCGACTCCGCCGCCGAGCGGGAGATCCGCGAGCTCGCAGACAGCATCTACCGCCGGGTCGAGTGGACCTGGGCGCAACCCCGGCCGCCCCTTGTCTCCATGGGCTGGACGCCCGAGGACGGCCAGCACAACCTCGACTGGCGGGGGTACGACGAGTCGATGATGGTCTACGTCCTGGGTCTGGGGTCCCCCACCTTCCCGATCGCCGCCGAGGCATGGCCGACGTTCTGCTCGAGCTACCAGTGGCGCGCCTACTACGGCTTCGAGCACGTCAACTTCGCGCCGCTGTTCGGCCACCAGTACACCCAGGTCTTCGTGGACTTCCGCGGCATCCGCGACGCGTACACGCGCGACAAGGGGATCGACTACTTCGAGAACTCGCGCCGCGCCACCCTTGCCCAGCGCGCCTACGCCACGGACAACCCGAGCGGGTGGAAGGACTACGGAGCCAACGTCTGGGGTCTCACGGCGTGCGACGGTCCTCTCGACGTGATCCTCGACGTGAACGGAATACCGCGTCGCTTCTTTACCTACGCGGCTCGCGGCGCCTCGGGCGTCGAGGTGCGGGACGACGGCACCATCGCCCCGTGGGCAGCGCTCGCCTCGATGCCGTTCGCACCCGAGGTGGTGGTTCCGGCGATCGAGGAGATGCACCGGCGCTGGGGCGAGCACATCGTCGGCCAGTACGGCTTCTGGGATGCCTTCAACCCGACGTTCACCTTCCCGGGCGTGACGCCCCATCACGGCAAGATCGTCCCCGGGGTGGTCTGGGTCGACGGCGACGTCCTCGGCATCGACCAGGGCCCCGCCCTGCTGATGCTCGAGAACTACCGCTCCGATCTCATCTGGCGCCTGCTCCGCCGCCACCCCGCCATCGTGCAGGGATTGCGGCGTGCCGGCTTCTCCGGTGGATGGCTGGGGTCATGACCCCGCCTGCCTCCCGCCCCTGGGCCTCACGCCGGGCTCGAAGGCTCGGAGTCGTGGCGCTCCTCACGTGCGCTGCAGCCTGCGCGCCGCCCGGGAAGGGGCGGGAGGAGGTGCGGTTCTGGGCGCTGGGGCGGGAAGGGGAGGTGGTCCAGCAGCTCCTCCCGGAGTTCGAGCGGCGCAACCCTGGCGTGCACGTGACAGTGCAACAGATCCCCTGGACCGCGGCGCACGAGAAGCTGCTCACCGCCTACGTTGGCGACGCGACACCCGACCTGGCGCAGATCGGCAACACCTGGGTTCCCGAGCTCGAGGCGCTGAAGGCGTTACAGGACCTGTCCCCCTTGATCGCGCGCTCGCCGGTGGTGCGCCCCGACAGCTATTTTGCCGGAGTCTGGGACACCGGCGTCATCGACGGGAAAACGTGGGGCGTCCCCTGGTACGTCGATACGCGCGTGCTGTTCTACCGCAAGGACATCCTGGCCCGGGCGGGAGTCACCGAGGTGCCGCGCACCTGGGCGGCGTGGATCGAGGCGATGAAGCGCGTCAAGTCCTCGGTCGGGCCGGACCGCTTTGCCATCCTCCTGCCCACCGACGAGTGGGCGCAGCCGGTGATTCTGGCGATGCAGGCCGGCTCGACGCTGCTGCGTGACGGCGGACGCTTCGGGGCGTTCCGCGCCCCCGAGTTCCGCCATGCCCTCGAGCTCTACATCTCGCTCTTTCGCGACCGGCTCGCCCCCGCTCTTGGCATGAACCAGGTCGCCAACGTCTACCAGCAGTTCGCCGAAGGCTACTTCGCGATGTACATCACCGGCCCGTGGAACCTCGGGGAGTTCCGCCGCCGTCTGCCTCCCAACCTGCAGGACGTGTGGGCGACCGCTCCCCTCCCCGCCGAGCGCGCCGGGGACTGGCCGGGCGTCTCCCTGGCCGGGGGCTCCAGCCTGGTGGTATTCGGCGCCAGCAAACACCAGGACGCCGCGTGGAAGCTCATCGAGTTCCTGTCGGAGCCCTCCCAGCAGGGCGCCTTCTACGCCCTCACCGGCGACCTGCCGGCGGTCAGGGCGGCGTGGAACGGCCCGGCGCTCGCCGCCGATCCTCTCGTGCGAGCGTTCTTCACCCAGCTCGAGCACACGCGGCCGGTGCCCAAGATCCCGGAGTGGGAGCAGATCGCCTGGCGCACCGCCGAGGTCGCCGAGCAGGCGCTGCGCGGCCGAATCAGCGTCGACGAGGCCGCGGTTACGCTCGACCACGAGGTGGACCGCATGCTCGACAAGCGGCGCTACCTGCTCGACAGGAAGAGGACCTCACCGTGAAGGCCCGAAACAGCATGCGCAGCGAGGTCCGCGCCGGCCTCCTCTTCATCGCCCCCGCGCTCGCCCTCATCACCGTCTTCTTCTTCCTTCCGGTCGTCGCCGGAATGCTGCTCTCGCTCACCGACTTCGACATCTACGCCATCGGCAGCCTCGACTCGGTGCGCTTCGTGGGCCTGGGCAACTACGCGACCCTGCTGTCAAACCCGGTCTTCTGGAAGGCGCTCGGTAACACGTTCACCTATGTGCTCCTCGGCGGGCCATTGTCGGTGGCGATCTCGCTCGGCGCGGCGATGCTCCTCAACTCGAAGCTCGTGCGCTTCCGCGGACTCTTCCGCACCGCCTACTTCGCCCCGGTCGTGACGACGCTGGTCGCCGTGGCGGTGGTGTGGCGCTACCTCTACCACCCCCGCGTCGGCCTCCTCAACCAGGCGCTGGGGGCACTCGGCATTGGACCCGTCGACTGGCTCGGCGACCCGCGCTGGGCGATCCCGGCCATCATCGTCATGGCCGCCTGGAAGAACTTCGGCTACAACATGATCATCTTCATGGCCGGGTTGCAGACGATCCCCGAGAGCCTGTACGAGGCGGCGCGCATCGACGGCGCCGGGTGGTGGCAGCAGCTCTGGCGGATCACCCTGCCGATGCTGCGCCCCACGACGGTTTTCGTGGTTCTGATGACCATGATCGGGTACTTCCAGATCTTCGCCGAGCCCTACGTGATGACCGGCGGCGGCGGCCCGCTCAACGCCACCCTGACCATCGTCATGCTCATGTACAAGGAGGGGTTCCGCTGGTGGAACATGGGCACCTCGGCCGCGGCGGCGTTCGTGCTCTTCGTCATCGTCTTCGCCGCGACATCACTGCAGCTCCTGTTGCAGCGCGGGAGGGAGGAGTGAGGCGGCGTCTCACCTCGATCCTGCTCCATGCCGTGCTCGTCGCCGGCGCCGTGATCACGCTGGTACCGCTGGCGTGGATGGTGTCCGCCTCGCTCATGCCGACCGGCGAGGCCAGCGCCTACCCGCCCTCGTTCCTGCCCAGCCGCGTCACCACCGAGCACTACCGCGCCCTCTTCGGGTCGCTGAACCTCGGCCGGTGCCTGCTCAACAGCACCCTCATCGCGACCACCGCGACCGCGCTTTGCCTCTTCCTTACCTCGCTGGCCGGCTACGCCTTCGCGCGCCTGCGGTTCCCCGGGCGCGACCGCATCTTCCGGACGCTGCTGGCGGGCATGGTGATTCCGGCCCAGGTCGCGATGCTGCCGCTCTTCCTGCTCCTCAAGAGCATGGGGCTCGTCAACACCTACTGGGGCGTGCTCGTCCCGTACCTGGCGCCGATCTTCGGGATCTTCATGATCCGCCAGTACGCGCTCTCGGTCCCCACGGACCTGCTCGACGCGGCGCGCGTCGACGGCGCCGGGGAGCTCTGGGTCTACTGGCACGTCGTGCTGCCGCTCTGCAGGCCGATTCTCGTGACCCTCGCGGTGTTCGTGTTCATGGGCACGTGGAACGACTTCATGTGGCCGCTCATCGAGCTCACCGACGACCGCCTCTACACCCTTCCGGTCGCCCTCGCCAACCTGGTCGGCGAGCACGCCCAGGACACCGAGCTGATGATGGCCGGCTCGGTCCTCACGGTGCTGCCCGTGCTGCTGCTCTTCCTGGCACTGCAGCGTCACTACGTCGAGGGCATCATGATGGGAGGAGTCAAGGAATGAGGGAACAGCCCGCCCGCCCACCCCGGCAGAGCGCAGACGGCTCGAGTAGGGCGCGACGAGCGCCCCCGGTGCCAGCTTCGACACTTGCCCGCCGAGACGACCTCACGACCCC
>DAONEV010000216.1:0-7268 GCA_035403265.1 Thermoanaerobaculaceae bacterium
GGTCTACCACCGGCTTGGGCGCCTGCCGACGCGGCGGCTGCGCCTCCTGGCCGCCCGCGTCCTGGCTGACATCGAGGACGTCCCGGACCATCTCGGCGCAGGACACCTGGCGGAGCTGGGACTGCCGCCCATCGAGAACGCCATGCGGGAGGTGCACTTCCCCGAGGGGGAGGTGGTCTCGCCGGGTCCCCAGGCGCTCGCCGACCTGGCCGGGCGGCTCTCGCCAGGGCACCGGAGGCTGGCGCTCGAGGAGCTGCTTGGCTTCGCCGTCGTCCTGGAACGTGAGCGATTACGGCGCGCCCGGCGGCGGGCGCCGCTCTGCGTGATCACCGAGCGGGCCCGTGAGGCGGCGCGCCGGCTCCTGCCATTCAAGCTCACGGGCGCCCAGCGCCGGGTGGTGGCGGAGATCGTCGCCGACCTCCAGAAGCCGGTGCCGATGGCGCGCCTCCTGCAGGGGGATGTCGGGTCCGGCAAGACCGTCGTGGCGGTCCTCGCCGCCCTCGTGGCCCTGGAGGACGGATGGCAGGTGGCGCTGCTGGCCCCGACTGAGCTGCTCGCCCAGCAGCACCATGGCACCCTGAGCCGCCTGCTCGCCCACACCCGGCACCGTCCGGCGCTGCTCATCGGCTCCCTGCCGGCGCGCCTCAAGAGTGAGACGCGCGAGGCGCTGGCGAGAGGCGAGCACCAGCTCGTCGTCGGGACCCACGCGTTGATGGAGGAAGGGGTGAGCTTTCAGCGCCTGGGCCTGGTCATCATCGACGAGCAGCACCGCTTCGGCGTCGCCCAGCGGCAGTCGATGGTGGAGAAGGGGCAAGCGCCCCACCTGCTGGTGATGACGGCGACGCCCATTCCCCGCTCGCTGGCGCTCTCGGTCTACGGCGACCTCGAGGTCTCGGTCCTCGACGAGATGCCTCCGGGTCGCACCCCGGTCACCACCGTGCTGCGAGACGACAGCGCCCGCGGGCGCCTCTTCGAGTTTCTGCGGCGGGAGGTGGGCGAGGGCGGACAGGTGTACTGGGTCTTCCCCCTCATCGAGGAGTCGGAGGTGATCTCGGCGCGTGCCGTCCAGACCCACGAGCGGGTAGTGCGATCGGCGCTCCCCGGGGTTCGGGTGGCGGTCGTGCATGGCCGGCTGCCGGCGACCGAGCGGGAGGAGGTCATGGGCGGCTTCGTGCGCGGCGAGGTCGGGGTGCTGTGCGCCACGACGGTCGTCGAGGTTGGCGTTGACGTGCCCAACGCTTCCGTGATGGTGATCGAGAACGCGGAGCGTTTCGGATTGGCGCAGCTCCACCAGCTACGTGGGCGGGTCGGGCGTGGGCGACGGCGCTCGTTCTGCGTGCTCCTCGTCGGCCCCGAATGTCCGCCGGAGGCGCGGCAGCGGCTCGATTTCTTCGCCTCCACGAGCGATGGCTTCAGGATCGCCGAGGAGGACTTCCGGATGCGCGGGCCGGGCGAGCTGACGGGATTTCGCCAGTGGGGGCGGCCGGAGTTTACCGTGGCCAGCCTTTGGATCCACCGGAAGGAGCTCGAGGCGGCGCGCGAGATCGCGCACCAGGCCGCGGCGGCTGGCCGACTCGAGGAGCTTGGCCGCCTGCTGCTCTGCCCCCGCGGCGTTGGCCCGGAGGTCGGCTCCGCGTGAGCCGGTCCAGCTCTGGGCTCCGCGTGGCGGATACTGACATCATGCCCAGACGGCCCTCTCGAGCCTTCCTCAGGACCCTTCGTGCGGCGGTGCCGGCTGCTGGCCTGCTGTTGCTTGGCGCGGGTGTGACGCGGGTCGGGTTGGGCGAGCCGCTGGACGTCCCCTGGCCCTGGTTGCTGGCGCGGGACCTGGCCCTGGTGACGGTCCTCGCCGCCTCGGCGTGGGGGCTCGGCGGGGTGGTGGCCCGCTGGTGGTGCCAGGGCCTGGAAGCAGGTGAGGACAGGCTGGCGCGGGTGGCGGTGGGGCTGGGATTGTATGGCGTCGCCGAGTTCCTGCTGGGGGTCATGGGATGGCTGGGCCGGGCGGAGATTGCCGGCCTTCTCGCCGCGGGCCTGCTGCTTGCCGCTCGGAAGGCATGGCACGGATGGACGCGGGAGAGCCGTCCTGCCCGGTCCGGGTGGAGCCGTGCCGAGCTGGCAGGTGGTGCCCTGCTCGCGGCCGCCAGTGCCGTCATCCTGTGCGGAGTTGTCGTTCCCGAGACGTTCTACGACGCGCTCTACTACCACGACGCCTTCCCGGCACTCTACCTGCGACACGCGCGGATAGTCGTCTTTCCCAGTGCAGTCCACAGCGCGATGCCGTCCCACGTGGACCTCCTGTATGCCTCACTGTTGGCGTGGGGTGGAGCCTCGACGGTCAAGGTCGGGAACTTCGCACTGCTCCTCGGGACGCTCGGGTGGATCGTCATGCTTGGCCGGCGCCTGGGAAGTCGCCTCGGAGGGCTGCTGGGGGCTCTGGCGCTGGTGGGTCTCCCCGGGGTCGCCGTGATGGCCGGCCTGGGGTCTGTGGACCTTGGGGTGACGTTCTTTGCGATCGGCTGCGTGGCACTCACGGTCGCAGACCTGTCCGAGAAGACGGCGACGGGTCCCTTGCTGGGGGCGGCGTTCCTCGCCGGTGTCGCGGCCGGGTCGAAATACTCCGCCCTGCTGTTCGTCCTTGTCTGGGGGGCGGGGGTGACCGTGAGTCTCGTGGTGCGCTCTCCTCGACCGCGCAGGTTCGCCCTTCTTCTCGGTATGGCGACGCTGGTGCTGGCTGGCGGCGGGGGATGGTACCTGCGCAACCAGGTCGTGCTCGGAAACGCGCTCTACCCGGCGTTGGCGCGGCCGGGGTCACCGGCAAGTGAGGTCGCGGCCAGGCTCCAGTCGGACTCGGGCCCGCCGGGAGGGTGGCTGCAGGCCCCGCGTGTGCTCGTCGATGCCGCTCTCGAAAGGCGCGGCATGGGAGCCGGCGCCGAGCTGTGGCCAGGCGTGCTGCTCCTTCTGGCGGGTGCCGTGTGGGGGCTCGGACGCCCGGGCGCAGTGCGCTGGCTGGCCGTCCTTGTGGTTGCCATGATGGTGGGTTGGGCCCGGGCGGTGTTGATCGTGCGCTATGCCTACCCGGCTCTGGCGCTGGCGGCGGCGCTGGCGGGGGTCGGGTGTGTCGCCAGCGTATCCCGGCGCGGTCTGCGCGTCGCCCTGGTAGGAGTCCTGGTTGCCGTGAGCGGTCTCGGGGTGGCGCGCACGGTCAGCCTCATCGACCTCGTCCACGGGCAGCCCTGGGCTTTCCTGGCCGGAAGGCAGGGCTCGGGCGCCTTCCTGGCCGAGCGGGTCGCGCACTTCGAAGCGGCGCGCTGGGTGGCGTCCCACACGCCGGAGCAGTCGACACGGCTGCTACTCGTGGGGGAGACGCAGGGATACTACTTCGACCGGGACTACGAGCCCGTCAGCGCCTATGACCGACATCCGCTGGTCGCCTGGGCGTCGTTGTCCACCAGCGGCCCGGAGCTGAGGAACCTCCTCCGGAGCCACGGTTTCACCCATCTGGTGGTGAATGCGCGGGAGCTGGACCGCCTCAATCGCCGTTACCGGCACTGTGTCCTCGACCTCCGAGAGGCCCAGGTCTTCCGCGAAATGCTGGCGACCTGCGAAGCCGTATGGTCGAAGAATGGCGTGTCGGTCCTGGCCCTTTGAGGCCGTGACGCCGCACCACCACCCCAGCCGAGCCGGCCGCGTCGTGGAGATGGAGTGGGGTCGAGGTCAGGTGGCTCCACCCGCGGGCCGCCCTGCAAGCTCCCAGCTCTCACGGACGACCCGCAGCCGGGGAATGACCTCGGCGGGGACCTGGAGCGCGGCCAGCAGGTCCCGCAGCCCAGGGGTCGGCCCGTCGGTCTGGCGGGCGTTCAGGACGAGTCGGAGCGTCTGGCCGTCGCACTGCCAGTGCAGGATGCCGGCCGGCACGGCGGACAGACCCTCGGCGGCGCCTGCCGGGACCGTGGCGGCTTCAAGGGTGGCTGGCCAGGGTCCCGCCTCGAGCGGCCGCACAAGGCGGAGCCGGGACGCGGCGAGCAGCTTCCCGAGCGAAGGCGCCCCCTCACCGAGCATCTGGCACGAGGTGATCTCGAGGCCTTCAGGCAGCAGGCGGTTGGCGCGCGACAGCAGGCCGATCTCGACGGGGGCGTGCAGCTCGACGTCGAAGGGCTCGGCGAGCGCCTCGGCGCCCAGGGGCAGGGCCGGGCCCATCGACACGCGCACGTGGGGGTTGAACCCCTCGGTGAAGCGCACCGGAAAGCCGGAGGCCCGCAGGGCTCGTTCGAGCAGGTCCATGACGTTACGGTGGGAGAGCCAGCGCGCGTCGCCGGTCTTGGCGTAGGTGAGGCGGGCCTTCAGGCGCGTCTCGGGCTGGGGCTCGGGGGTGAGACGCGGCTCGCCGGGGGAGCGTGGAGGCCTGGCCTGCCCGAGCGACGGCGCGGCGAACCTGAGGTCGCGCCCGGCGCCGGGAATGCCGCAACCGGTGCACCCGCCCAGGCGGCAGTCAGGGGTGCGCTCCTCGCGCAGCGCCCGCTCGCGCTCGAGGCGCATGTAGACCCGGCTGACGCCCGGGTCGATGATTTCCCAGGGCAGGGTGGCGTCGAGATCGCGCCCCCCGAGCTCGGCGGCGAGGTCGATGCCGTGCTCCTCGAATGCCTTCGCCCAGGCGTCCGGCCGGCGCATCTCGTTCCAGCCGTCGAAGGCGGCGCCATGCTCGTGGGCGCGGGCGATGACCGCTCCCAGACGGCGGTCGCCGCGCGCCAGCAGCGCCTCCAGCCGGGCGTCCGCGTGCTCGCCCCATCCCAGCTTGACACCTCGCAGCGGCCGGCAGCGGTCGCGCAGCAGGCGCACGCGGCGCTCGAAGTCCGCCTCGGGGATGAGCGGCTCCCACTGGAACGGCGTCCATGCCTTGGGTACGAACGGGTTGGCGGAGACCTTGACCTCGGCCTTGCGGCGGCCGGCCCGGCGGGCCTCATCGAGGAGATCGGCGGCCAGGTCCGCCAGTGCCTCCACGTCATCGTCGGTCTCGGTGGGTAGGCCCAGCATCCCGTACAGCTTGATGAGGTCCCAGCCGCGTCCGAAGGCGGCCGCGGCGGCGGCGCGCATGTCGTCGTTGGTGATGTCCTTGTTGATGACTCGCCGGAGCCGCTCGGAGCCGGTTTCAGGCGCAAAGGTGAACCCGGCCTTGCGAACCCGCGACACCGCGTTGGCCAGCTCCACCGAGAAGGCGTCGGCCCGCAAGGACGGCAGGGAGACTCCGACCCGACGGTCCGAGAGGCGGTCGGCGAGACCTGCGGCCAGGGGGCCGATCTGGGAGTAGTCGGCCGACGAGAGGGAGAGCAGCGAGACCTCCTCGTAGCCGGTGGCCTCCACATGGGCATCGAGACGTTCCAGGACCACCGACGGGTCGTGCTCGCGCACCGGTCGGTACCAGAATCCCGCCTGGCAGAAACGACACCCGCGAGTGCAGCCGCGCGCCACCTCGAGGCCAAGCCGGTTCTGGACCGCCTCCACCGCCGGCACCAGGGGAAGCGGAGGGATGTCGCGGGGGTCGAGGTCGTCGACCCAGACTCTCTTGACGCGCACCGGCGCCCAGGAGGCCTCGCGCTCGTGCCGGCCTCCCTGACCGGGGGCGCCGGCCGGTACCCACCGGTACAGGGACGGCACATAGAAGCCGTCCTGCTCCGCCAGCTTGCGCAGCACCTCGGCTCGCTGCAGTCCCGCGGCCCTGGCATCCCGTACAGCGTCCAGCAGCCTGGGCAGCAGCACCTCGCCGTCGCCGATCGCGAAGACGTCGAAGAAGTCGGCCACCGGCTCGGGGTTCGCCATGCAGGGCCCACCCCCCACGACCAGTGGCTGCCCCTCCCGACGGTCCCGCGCCCAGCGGGGCAACCCGGCCAGGTCGAGAAGGTACGGGAGGTTGACAAGATTCAGCTCCGATTGCAGCGTGACGCCGATCAGGTCGAAGTCGGTGGCAGCATGGAAGCTCTCGAGCGAGTAGAGCGGCACCCCGTGCTCGCGCATCGCCGCTGCCATGTCCGGCCACGGCGCGAAGGCGCGCTCGGCCAGCGTGTCCGGGCGCCGGTTGGCGACGTGGTAGAGAATTCGGGTGCCCTGGTGCGACATGCCGATCCCATACTCGTCGGGGAACGCCAGGAGCAGACGGACGGCAACGTCGTCCCAGGGCTTTCGCACCTGGTTGGACTCGAGGCCGACGTAGCGGCCGGGGCGCTGAACGCCCGGCAGGATCAGGTCGAGGATTGCCTTGATCTCGTGAGGCTGCACTGTGTCTCCCCCGTGGGCATTGTACCGGCTGTGGCCGTGCGGATCGGTGATGATTCTGATCGACCGCCGGCGCCCGACCCTGGAGACGCTCGCCGGAGGCTACAATGCCCGCCGTGATCGGGCCGGTGCACATTGCGGGTGGAGGGGTCTCCGGGCTGGCGACGGCGGTTCTGCTGGCCCGGCAAGGTGCTCAGGTGGAGGTCCACGACCGCCACGTCGGCGGCGGCGGGAGGTTCCACGGCGGCTGGCAGGTGCTGGACAACGGTCTCTCGCCGGTGGACGCTCTCGAGGAGCTGCACGGGCTCGGTTTGACGGGGCGACCACCGGTGGTGCCGGCGCATCGGGCCGTGCTCCTGGATGCCTTCGGGGGACGCCACGAGGTCTCCAGCCGCGCGCCCTTCACCTACTTCCTGCGCCGGGGCGGCGAAGGGAGCCTGGATGCGTGGCTCCGGGAGCAGGCCATCGAGCTCGGGGTGACGCTTCGCGAAGGATGCGAGGCGCCGGGCGACGCGCAGGTCGTGGCCACCGGCCCGCACCGCGCCGACGGCGTGGCGCGGGAGGTGGTATTCGCCTCGGACCTCCCGGACACCGTCATGGTGCTGTTCGACCCGAACGTGACGCCGTCTGGCTACGCCTACCTGTTCTGCCTTCAGGGCCACGCCACGTTCGGCGTCGCCCAGGTGCGGTGCCTGCGGCTGCTGCCCGCCGCACGACAGGTCGCCTGGGTCCGCTTCCGGCGCGAGCTGGGACATACGATCCTCGACGAGATCCAGCGCGTGAGGCTAGGCCGCGTCTGCATGCTCCTGCGGGAAACCAACCAGCCGATCGGCGAGATTATCCGGACGTGCGGCTTCGACTCTGAAAGCCACGTCAGCACCCTCTTCCGGCGGCACTTCGACTGCACGATGCGCCACTTCCGCCAGAACGGGTAATCAGACGCCATGGTGTTCACGCGGAGGAATACTATTGCTCACCCTCCGCGTGACAGGGCTCTCCCT
>DAONEV010000217.1:0-7261 GCA_035403265.1 Thermoanaerobaculaceae bacterium
GAAGTCGGCGCGCGCCTCGGCGATCCGCCGCTCGAGTGCCGGGTTGGGATTCTCCCGTTGCGGCGGGCGCACCTCCGCCCTCGCCGTGACCACGAAGCCGCCTCCAGGCAGGAAGCACAGCTCGATCCGCTCGGCCACCGGCGGCTCGAAGCAGCCGGCGAGGAGCAGCGTCAGACCGAGGGCTCCGAGGCGCCACCACGGCCGGGTCCAGCTCCGGAGCGACCGCCAGTGCGAGGCCTGATGCGTGGGTCGGAGGTCCATGGCTCGGGGCTCCTCTCGCTTCGGCAGCGTCTGGAAAGCCACTGCTTCCCGATTGTCTCACCCGGCGAGGATGATGAGCAGCGCCCCGGTGGTGGCCACGGCCAGGCCGAGGATCTTCCTCCAGGCCAGCCGCTCGTGCAGGAAGACGACCCCCAGGATGAACACGAAGACATTCGACAACTGATTGAGGGACGAGGCGATGGACGCCAGGGTGTACTTCATGCCGAGGACCCAGAGGAGGCTCGAGCCGTACATACCGAGGAACGACCCGGGGATGGTGAAGCGCCAGTGGCCGGGTGAGGCGGTCAGGGTGGCGAGCGAGCGGCGCCCGGAGTGCCCCAGCAGGCCGACCGGCAGCAGGGCCAGGAAGCCCGCGCCGATGCGGAGGGTGACGGCATCCAGGGCGCCGACACGGGCGAGTGCGCCTTTCATGAGGACGATCGAGAGCGCCAGCGAGGCCATGGCGACGACGCCCCATAGCACGCCGACCAGGATCTGCCGGCGCTCGTGCTGCTGGCGGTCCGGCTCGTGCACGGCGATGGCGATCGCGGCCGTGACGAGCACGACGCCGGCGAGCTGGCCCGGGGTCAGACGCTCGCCCAGGAAGAGGTACGACGCCCCGACCACGAACGCCCCGTAGAGGCAGACGACGATCGAGTACAGCCCCGCGCCCAGTAGTTGGAGGCTGCGAAACAGGTAGGTGTCGGAGATGCTGATGCCCAGGATGCCAGAGGCCACCAGGGCGAGCACGTCCCTGACCTCCATCAGCTTCCACCCGGAGCCACCGACGAGCAGCATCGTGGGCACCAGGAACAAGAGGCCGAAGAAGTTCTTGAAGAGGTTGAGGCCCAGAGGGTCCACGGTGTCGCTCGACCGCTTGTAGAGGATCACCGCGCCGGACCACACCAGCGCGGCGAGCAGCGAGAAGACCTCGCCGGCATGGACGGAAGTGGGACCGTTCACCGACTCACGAGCTTACGGTGCTGGCGGGGGAATGGGAAGGCCCGCCGGCACCTGTCGCCTCGAAAGGTCACCCGATCAGCGGCTTGACCACGGTGCGGGCGAACGTCTCGAACGTCGTCTCGCCGCGCAGGTCGGGCTCGGTCGGCAGGCCCTGCGTGATGCGCCCGGTATCGAAGCTCTCGTAAAGCTCCAGGTACTGTCCCGCCATGTCGGCCGTGAGGCCCATTGCGAGCATCGCATCGCGCGCCTGCTCGGGCGTCACCCGCACGTGGGCAACGGGCTTGCCGAGAACCTCGGAGAGGGTGGCGGCGACATCGTTGTACCCCAGCTCCCGGGGACCGTAGAGCGTCGTCGTCCGTACCCCCGACCACGCCTGGTCGAGCAGGATGCCGGCGGCCGCGGACGCAATGTCCCTGGTCGCCACCATCGGGACCCGGGAGTCGCCCGAGACCGGCATGAACACAGCCCCGGCCGTCTTGATCGTGTCGAGGGACATCAAGGCGTTCTCCATGAACGCACCGGGCCGAAGGTGGGTGACGTTGGACGCCACGGCGTTGATGGCCTTTTCGATGTCATGGAGGCCATTCACGGGGCCGGCGCCCCAGCCGAGCTGGGCACCGACGCTCGAGAGGTGGACGACCCGCTGGATGTCGTTCGCTCCGATCGCCTTCGCGGCGATGGCGCCCAGGTGTCGTTGGTAGGCGCGGAAGTCCGGGGTCTGGAAGTTGGGCGGCGTGAGCCAGAAGAGCGCCCGGGCGCCGCGTGTCGCCTCGACCACGAACGCCTCGTCCTCCAGCGAGCCCTGGAGGACCTTCGCCCCGCGAGCGGCGAAGGCCGCGACCTTGTCGGGGTTTCGGGCGAGGAGCGTGACCTCTGCGCCGGCGTCGAGGAGTTTCTCGGTCAGCCTGGAACCGATGTGGCCGGTGGGTGTGGTGATCGCGATGCTCATGGTGGTGTCTCCCTCCGCGCGGGGCCTTGCGGCCACCAGCCTGACCAACCGCGTGGCCCGAGCGGCGATTCCAGGTGCGTGACAAAAGCGCCGTCTCGACCCGTCTATAGTGCGTGAACGAGGCCACTGCGATCATGACGGGCATCGACGCCGCGGACCTTCCCCTGGTCACGAGGGATGACGTGTCCAGGCTGCAGGTGGCGCTGGCGGCGGTGGGGCGAGGCGAGGCCGAAGCGCTCGGCGAGCTGTTCGACGCCTGCGGGGCCGACCTGTACGGCCTGGCACTGTGCCGCACCGGCCACATCCAGGATGCGGAGGACGTGCTACAGGAGGTCTTCGTGCGGCTGGCGCGCAGCAGGGCCGGCCTCGGCAAGGTGCGCAACCCGCGCTCCTACCTGCTGGGCATGGCACACCGGGCTTCAATCGATGTGCTGCGGCGCCGCCGCCAGGTCGTGGGGCTCGACGAGGGACTTCTGGAGGCTACGGGCGTTGACCAGGACCGCGTCGTCGACGCCGGACGCCTCGCAGCGCTCCTCGGCGAGCTCCCGGACGCCCAGCGGGAGGCCGTCTGGCTGCGTCACTTCGCCGGCCTGTCGTTCGCCGAGATTGGCGACGTCACCGAGGTGCCGACGTTCACCGCCGCCAGCCGGTATCGCCTCGGGATCGCGCGGCTGCGGCGCAGATTGGGGGTGGAACCATGAGCGACGACCTGTTTGCCGGGGTTCGCCCGATACGGCCCTCGCCGGCGCTGCGGGCGCGGGTGCTAGCCGCGGCGCGCGTCGCCGCGGAACGCCCGGCCTGGTGGCGGGCTCTGGGGTTCCGGCGCTGGGACCTCGTGTGGGTCGGGGCGGTGCTGGTGCTGGTGGTGGCCAACGTCGCCACGGGGAGTGGGGATCGGCCGGTGACCGTGGCGGCACGGCCAGCCAGGAACAGGGACATGGTGGCGTTGATGCGGGAGCTTGGAGTGTCGGAGAACGCCTTTCAAGCCGAGGTGGAGCCGGTCACCCACGTGCAGGCCGATGCGCTGATGCAGCACATCCTGGATGAGCGGATCTGACACGGAGCCATCACAGGACCCGGCCTTGAAGCCGGACGGGACGGAGGTCGAAGATGACATCGACGGGTGTTGTGCGGTGGGGTTTGCGGGGACTCGGTGCTCTCGTCATCCTGGTGCTGGCGTGGCTTCTGTTTGGTCGCATCTACACTGTGAGGCGACTCGATGCAGCGAAGGAAGCGTTCAAGCGGGACCTTGGCTCCCTTGAGCTCTCGGCCTGGGCTCCACCTTCGGTGCCAGACGAGCAGAACGCGGCCATTCCGATCCGGTCCGGCGCCCTCGGCTTGGTATTCAGCGAGGCGGACGTCAAGCTCCGCGGCGAGCTGACGCGCAACCCAACGGACCCAATGACGGCGGAGCAGATAGCCGGGTTGCGCCGCATGCTGGAGACCAACAAGACCGCGCTCGAGGCGATCGCCAGGGGCACAAGGCTCCAGCGGTCCAACTTCGGCACCGAGCTGCGCATCGAGACCCCGCAACTCGGGGCCGATGGCAAGCCGCATTTAGGCGCCCTCGGCCAGGACCTGATCGGGGTCATGAACGCGGCCCGGATCTTGTGGGCCAAGGCGCGGCTGGAGCGCGTCGATGGTGATCGGGAGCAGATGCTCGCGACCAACGAGACCGTGTTCAGACTCGCCGGGGCCGTCTACCGGGAGCCGCAGCTCATCAGCCAGCTCATCTCGAACGCGGTGGAGCGGATCGGGCTCGGAGCGGTGGTGGGGTTCAGTGTTGCGCCCGACGCGACCCCCGAGGAGTTCCGGCGCATGCAGGCGATGCTGCTGACCAACGACCTCCGGACCCTGTGGAGGCGAGCGGTGGCCGTCGAGACACTGACGCTCATGGCGGGTGTCAAGCGGGTCACCGCGGAGCCGGCGACGGGTTCGGCGTCCAGCCCGTGGGGCCGAGCCCTGCACGCAGTTTGGGGCCCCGTTCCAGAGACCGTGCAACTGGAGCTCTGCGCCGAGCTCGCCCGACTGATCGATCAGCCAGCCGCACTCCGAGGCCCGGCACCCGAGGTGCCGAGAGGAATCGACGGCCTGCGAATGTACCTGTGGGGCTATGTCAACCCGTTCCCGGTCACGAAGTTGGTCTACAGGAAGATGGTTCTGGAGACATCACTCAGCTCATCTGGGCGGTTGCAGGCCACCATGTCCCAGCGCAGGCTCGTAGGGCTGGTTCTGGCGCTTCGGCTTCAGGGCATGGCGTCCGGGACCTACCCACAGGACCTGTCGGGGTTTCCTGAGGCGGCGGCTCCCGATCCCTTTGTCGGCCGACCCCTCGCCTATGAGCGCAGGCCGGATGGCTCGGCTGTCCTGTCGATTCCCGGAGGCGACGCTCTCTGGAAGCAGGTCACGAACGGGATGCCCACGCCGTGCCCGTTCTCGGTGACCCTGCCGCCGCCGGCGAAGCCTACAGCCCGCGGAGCTGCTTGAAGCGGCCCGGCACGGCGAGGGCGGTGAAGAGCATCCCCAGCGCGAGGTAGGCGAGCACGGTCCCGGTGCCGCGGGCCTGCGCCAAGGCGCCGGCGAAGTCGAGGGGCGGGGCGTCGTTCATGGCGCCGTACCAGACGACCGTGAAGAGGATCTCGAAGGCCTTGGAGCCGTTTGTCCAGGTCCCCAAAGCGAGGGCGAAGGCGGTGAGGAAGAGTGCGCCCGCCGCCACGCCCAGGACGCCGGCCGGGTTGCCGGCGAGGAGCTGGCGGAGCATCACCGGCAGGCCGAGGACCAGGGTGAGGGCGAGTCCGGCCCCGAGCGCAGCCGGAAGCTGGCGTCGGAGCGGCGACGGGGCGGAGAAGACGATCTCGGTGGTGCGTGCCGAGACCTCCCGCGAGCCCAACTTCGAGAGCACCAGCACGTGCCAGAACCACAGGCATGGCAAGAGGTAGTGATGTGCGATCGGAAGCGGCGCCACCGCTGTGGCGATCAGGAGGCCGGCGCTCACAAGCCACCACCACCGCGAGCGCCCGTGCAGCATGAGCCGCAGCTCGGACTGGAGCACGAGCAGGAATGGGGAGCCGGTCTCGACGGCGGGCAGCGCCACGGGCTCGGTCCATGTAGGCGCGAACTCCTCGTCGGGGGGCGCCAGGTCCGGCATGCGGCCGCGGCGAGCGCCCGGCGCTCGGCGGAACGCCGGGTCAAAGCGTCGAAATGGTACCGCCACCAGCACCACGAGGAGGACCGCCACGCCCACCCACACGAACCGGTGGAGCCAGAGGGGGAAGACCTGCTTGAACCCGCCGAAAACGAAGGTCCGCCCGACCCGCTCGTCGAACGGGAAGTTGATCTGCACCTCCATCGTCTTGTGTGCCGGCTCGACGATCCGCAGGTCGGTCTCCATCGCCTCGACCACAGTGCGCATGGCGAAAAGGTCGGTGACCTGGCCTGCCGGCGTGTTGATGGGCACTCCCTTGAACGCCGTCATCGGCACGATCATCATCATGGTCCAGAAGAAGAAGTAGCCAACGCTGACGACTCCCCTGGCGCGCGGGAGGAGCACCTCGGCCGCCACCGCGAGGGCGGCGACGAGGACGAGCGACGGCGGCACGAGCAGCCAGAGCGGCAGCCAGAGCTGTGCGAGGTCGAGCGGCCCGCCCTCACCCTTGGTCAGGAACACCGCCACGACAGTGATGCTCACGGCGCCCAGGATCGCCAGCAGCACCGCCAGGTTCGAGGCCATCTTGCCGAGCAGGTAGATGGCCTTGCCCACCTGCGTCGTGGCGATGATCTGCCCGACGCCGGTGTCCTCGTCCCGCTTCACCGCGTTGCTCACCAGGTAGAAGCCGATGAAGAACAGCCACAGCCCGCACATGGTGGCGATAGTGGCGCCGATGCCGGCGGCGGTGTTGACGGCGCGGAAGTCGCCGAAGTGCATGGGGGCGCGGGTTGAGCCAGCCTCGGGCACCAGGCGCCAGACCGAGAAGACGGTGAGCGCCATGGTGATCAGGAAGCCGTAGGAGCGGGTGCGTTGCAGGAAGTCGGCCCGGGCGATGGCGATGAGGCTCCAGATAGGCTGCATGGTCGTGCTCACGCGGGACCGCTGGTGGTGAGGACGAGGTAGGCATCCTCCAGAGTGGCGTCCACTCCGACTGACCCGGGCTCCGGGGTGGCCCCGTCGCGCAGCAGGTAGCGCACCTCCCAGCCGCCGTTGTGGCGGGAGACGCGGCTCACGATGTGGCGGCGCTTGAGGTCGTCGAGCCGGGCGGTGTCGGCCGTACGCTCGAAAGCCCGACCCTGGGCCGCCTGCCGCAGCGTGGCGGCCGTGCCGCGGGCGAGCAGCCGGCCTTCGTGCATGATCACGATGTCGTCGGCGATCGCCTCGATGTCCGAGACGATGTGCGATGAGAGGATGACGATGCGGTCCCCGGCGAGGTGGGCGAGGAGGTTGCGGAACCGTACCCGCTCCTGGGGGTCGAGCCCCACCGTCGGCTCGTCGAGGATGAGGAGGCGCGGGTCGTTGAGGAGCGCCTGGGCGATGCCGATGCGCTGCTTCATGCCGCCGGAAAAGCTGGAGATGGGGTGCGTGCGCACCGTGGCGAGGTTCATCTCGTCGAGCAGCGCCTCGATGCGCTGTCGCGTTCCGTTCCCGCCCAGGCCCTTGAGGGCGGCAATGTACTGCAGGAACTCGACCGCGCTGAGGTTCGGATAGACGCCGAAGTCCTGGGGCAGATAGCCGAGCACCCGCCGCACCGCGTCGGGCTCACCCGCGATGTCCACGCCATCCGCGAGGACACGTCCCGAGCTGGGCCGCGTGATGGTGGCCAGGATCCGCATGAGCGTTGACTTCCCGGCACCGTTCGGTCCCAGCAACCCGAGAATACCCGGGCCGATGTCGGTGGTGAAGTCCCCGAGGCCGAGCTTGCCGCCGCGGTACCGCTTGGTCAGGTGCTGGATCTCAAGCTGCATGGTTTCCGTCCCTGCATGCAACTACGCAGTGGGCCAGCGCGGGGTTCCAGGTTCCTAGGAATTCCAGCCGTAGTAGGTGCCGGAGGCGAACGGGCGGCGGATCGCGCGGTGGAAGTGCACGGCGGGATAGCC